>NZ_JAOQNH010000002.1:390000-450000 GCF_025961205.1 Azospirillum fermentarium | reverse complement strand
CGTCAGCCGGGCGTCGAGCCGGGCGGCGCACCGCTCCACCAGCGGGGCCAGAGCCACCGGTTGCAATTCCACCGGTGGGCGCCCCGCCTCCAGCGCGGCATCGGCCAGGAAGCTGTTCACCACCTGGAACAGCCGCCGCACATTGTCGCGCACCACGGAGAGCCGCTGGGCCACCCGCCGGCTGTCCGGCCCGGCCCCCGCATGGCCATCGTCGGACGGAACCAGATCGAACTGAAGCATCTGGGCGGCCCGGTCGATGGCGGTCAGCGGCGTCTTGAATTCATGGGCCGCGGTGGCGATCAACTGGCGCTGCTCGCGCATGCGGACCCGCTCCACCGCCAGGGCGGCTTCGGCCTGGTTGCGGGCGTCGGTGAGCGCCTTTTCCAACTGGCGGCGGCTGGTGATGTCGTTCAAACCGATCAACAGCGCCGCTTCCCCGTGGAAACGCACACGCGCCGCCGACAAGATCACCCACAAGGCCTCATCCCCCCCGGACCGGAGGCAGAGTTCGAGATCCAGAACGATATCCTGGGCTTCGAGCGCGCCGACGAGCCGGCGCAGGTCGTCCGGCATCAGCAGGGTTTCCAGCGTGACCGCGTTGAGGAGGCGGCCGAGCGGAACGCCCAACAGGTCCGCGGTGCGCTCGTTGGCGAAGACGATCTCCCGGCGGGCCGGAACGCTGACGAACAGGGGAACGGGGGCGGCGACCACCAGCCGCTGGAACAGCGCTTCGCTTTCCCGCAGCGCCTCTTCGGTCCGGCGGCGTCCGACCGTGGCCTCCGACAGGGCGGCGCTGGTCTCCGCCAGTTTCCGCGACTGCACGGCGATGCGGTCCTCCAGCTCCTGCCCGCGGCGGCGGGCGTCTTCCAGCGCGGCGCGGGCGTCCATGTTGAGACGGTCGAGCAGCCCGACGTTGAGCAGGACCACATTCACCAGTGACGCGATGTAATAGCTGTTGTCCACCAGCGGGCCCGACGGCAGCAGGCCCGCGTTGCGCATGGTGACCAGCATCAGCCCCATGGGATGGGCGGCAAAGGCCAGGGCATAGATCCGCGCCGGACGGAACCCCTGCCACGCCAGCCGCACCGACACGATCACCGCAATGATGGCCAGCAGCAGCCCGATGACGTTCACCGGCACCGCCACCTGGGGAAAGAACCCGAACAGGCTCAGCACGAAGCACCCCACCCCGATCCACGCCGCGGCATCGTAGAGGCGGGCCAGCCGGGGATAATCATGACGCAGATACAGCAGCCGCGCGATGAAGACCGTCGCCACCGGCAGGGCCAGGATGGTCACCAGTTCCAGAAGATGGGTGGGCACCATGCCGGGACCGGGCAGCAGAAGCTGGCGCCCGTAGCCCAGGTTTAAGGAGAAGGCAATGGCGTTCAGCATCACCCAGGCGCAATAGGTGGCGTAAAGCCGGTCACGCAGGCCGGTATAATACAGGATGTTGATGACGATGACGATGTGCAGCGCCAGGAAACCACCGGAGAACAGGGTGTGGACGGTGGCGGCGTGCGGAAAGTATTCCGGTTGATAGAACACCGGGCTGGCCGACATGGTGCTGGTGCTGCGCAGGCGCACATAGACCGGAATATCCCGCCCCACCGCCAGGACCACCGGAAAGATCGGTGCGCGGAACGGAATGGTGGTGGCGAAGATGCCGTGGATGTCACCGCCGGTCTGCTCCCGCCACCCTCCCGCATCGTCGGGAAGGAAGACGGTGATGTCGTCCACGAACGGCGGCGACACGTACAGCCACCAGTCGGCCCGCTCCACCGCCCGCACCGTCAGCCGCACCCAGACCGTGGCCGCGGTGTAGCCCATGCCGATGCTGTCCGAAACGGGCACGAAGGCAGCCCTGCGCCCGGAGGCCGCAACGTCGGCGATGCCGAGCCGCCCCTCCGGGTCGATGAGACGCTCCATCGCCCCCGCGGCCGGAACCGAGAGGCCCCGCAATTCCAGCACCCGCCCATCCGGCCCCGCGCCACCGTCCGGCGGGGCGGCCACAGCCGGTCTCCCAGCCGCCGTTACTATCGCGATAATGGCAAAAAGAGCGATGCCAATCGCAAAATAATAAGTAATATGAGAAAACCTCAACGCGCATCTCATTAAGACACCGGAACCATCCCCACATACCGCATCACGAATGGAAATGCGATGCTTTCCATTCGTGATGCCATATTTGAGATCAATGCGCCATTGAATGTCACAATTCAGACAGTTTCATCAAAAATGGCATAAATAAGATAACACAATGTAATTGTGCCAAGATTTGATATGTAATAAAATGAATCTAGCAAGGTTTATATATTGCAAGCCGCATAATACTTGTTGCACTGTCAGGTCGTCGGATAAATACAGTCCGTAATCATAAATTACAGCAACCACATGCCTCTTTCCCAAGAAGCATGCGCCACTCCATGCCTTCTGGAGACGCCCCGTGATACCCAAGATCCGCCTTCGGATGCTGCTGCTGTCCACCGCCATGTTCATTCCGGGCGTGGCCTTCGCCAACCCGCCCCTGCCCACGAGGGGAACCTTTGCCGGCGGGGCGGGAAGCATTGCGCAATCGGGTCAGACGATGACCATCGACCAGACCACCGCGCGCGGCATCATCAACTGGCAGAGCTTCGACGTGGGCGCCGGGCATGCGGTGCGCGTCAACAACGGGAACGGGGCCACGCTGAACCGGGTGACCGGCGGCACCCTGTCCACCATCCTGGGCCGGCTGGAAGCCACCGGGTCGCTGTATCTGGTCAACCCGCAAGGGGTGGTGGTCGGTGACAGCGGGGTGGTGGTGACGGGGGGCAGCTTCGTCGCCTCGACCCTGGACGTGCTGAACGAGCATTTCATGAAGGGCGGGTCGCTGCTGTTCAAGGGCGATGCCCCCGGCAGGGTGACCAACCTGGGCAAGATCTCGTCCACCGGCGGCGATGTGATCCTGATCGCCCGCACAGTCAGCAATGCCGGCACGGTCACCGCCCCCAAGGGCACCGCCGCCCTGGCCAGCGGCACCGAGGTGCTGCTGGCCGACGGCGGCGACGAACGGGTGTTCGTGCGGACGGGGAACGGCGGCGCGGTGGAGCACAGCGGTCTGATCGACGCGGCCCAGGCCGAGTTGAAGGCGGTGGGGGGCAACATCTACGCCCTGGCCGGCAACAACGGCGGGGTGGTGCGCGCCACCGGCAGCCGGACGCGCAACGGCCGGGTGTGGATGAGCGCCACGGGCGGCGACGTCACCGTCTCGGGCACCGTGGAGGCGCGCAACGCCGACGGGTCGGGCGGGCATGTGTCGGTGTCGGCCGACGGAACGGTGCTGCACACGGGTGCCATCGACGCCCGCGGCACCGCCCCGGCCAAGAACGGCGGCACGGTGGTGATGACCGGCGGCCGGGTGGGGCTGGCGCCGGGATCGTCCATCGACGCGTCCGGTACGGCGGCCGGCGGCACGGTTCTGGTGGGGGGCGACCGATACGGCGGGCAGGATCCGGCGCTCAAGATTCTCCCGCCCCCCATTCCCAACGCCAAGCGCACGGCCATGGCCGCCGGCGCCACCATCCGCGCCGACGGCGGCACGGGCGGCGGCCCCGGAAACGGCGGATCGGTGGTGGTCTGGTCGGACGGCACCACCAGCGCTGCCGGCACCGTCACGGCCCGCGGCGGTGCCGGCGGCGGCGACGGCGGCTTTGTCGAAGTGTCCGGCAAGGGCGACCTGTCCTTCCGCGCAGCGGTGGACACCTCCGCCCCGCGCGGGCAGACGGGCAAGCTGCTGCTGGACCCGACCACCATCACGGTCACGAGCGGCGGCGCCGCCGCCGCGCCGACCGAGCTGTCCCTGAACGATGCCGCGGTCTGGGGCGCCGGCTTCACCAACGGCGAGCCCCTGGAGAACACGGGTTCGCAGAACATCACCACCGGCACCATCCGTTCCCTCCTGGACAGCAACTCCCTGATCCTGGAAGCCAGCAGCAACATCGGCTGGAATGGTGACGCGACGCTCGACACCAGCGGCCTGACGGAGGCGATGAACCGGACCCTGACATTGCGGGCCGGAAGCAACATCGTTTTCAGCGGCTCGATCAAAAACAACGGGCCGTCGTCGGATGGCTGGCTCAACGTCGTCTTCAACAGCAGCCGGTCTGCGGTCGGCGGCATCTATTTCACGAACAACGCGCTGGTGGCCAGCGGCGGCGGCTTCATCGAGGCCGCCGGCGGCTCCGCGGTGGGAAGCGACGGGCACCTGACCGGCCCGGCGACCGGCATGCCTCTGGTAGGGATGGATGTCGGCGTCAATCTTTACAATGCCAGGCTGCGGTCGGGCGGTGGCGACATCATCCTGCAGGGCAAATCCGGCCTAGCGGCTCCCATGAACATCACAGCCGGCGTGATGCTCGACAGCGCGTCCGAAATCACGTCGGGAACCGGCAGGATCCTCATCGACGGCGACGGCCCCGAGCCGATGGCCGGACTCAATACGACGACGGCCCATGGGGTGCTGATCAGCGGCAGTTCGGCGATTACCTCCGCCAGCACCGCAACCGACGCCATCACCATCACCGGCCGGGGCGGCCATGGGTCGCTGCTCTCCGGCAGCATCGGCTTTTCCATGGGCGTGGTGATCCAGGATTCGACGGTCACCAGCAATGGGGAGGGCGGCGGCGTCTCGATCACCGGTACCGGCGGAACGATCCTGGACAGCCTGATCCCGAGTCTAACCGGCTACAACACCGGCATCATGATGGCGGGCGCGGCCAGCAGCATCACCTCCGCCGGGGGGGCGATCACCCTGACCGGGACCGCGGGATCGTCCTCCGCCATCACCCCGTCCCTTGGGATCCATCTCGACGGCAACACCGCCATCCGCACCACCAACCAGCCGGGGCCCGATCCCACCGTCACCACCGGGTCCGTCACGCTGCGCGCGGACCGGATCAACAAAAGCTCCCAGGCCACCATCAACACACGCGGAAACGTCACGCTGGCCCCGCTGACGACCACATGGGGCGTCTCCCTCGGGACGGACCCCGCCTCGTCGTCGGCGGCGCTGGATGTCAGCCAGAACGCGCTGATGGGCATCACCGCCGACACGCTGGTTCTCGGCTCGCCGACGGGGGGCGACATCGACATTGCGGGGCCGGTGTTCGTGACCGGCCTGACGAAGCTGCATCTGAAGTCCGGCGGGCAGGTCACCCAGCAGTCCGGGCTGTCCGCAAGCGGGCTGGCGGTCACGGCAGGCGGCGACGTGGACCTGCTGGACACCGGCAACACCATCGGCACCATCGCGATCAAGGCCGACGGGCGGAACGTCGGCTTCCATACGCTCGAGAACCTGACCGTCGGATCGGTCGATGGGGTGGACGGCATCGACGTGGGGGCGGCGGGCCGCATCCTCCTGGGAGCGGGCGGTTCCACGGTCACCCAGACCCACCCGCTGGTCGGCGGGATCCTCAATCTGAACATGCCGTCGGCCACGGTGGACTTCACCGGCACCGGCAACCGGATCGGGCGGCTGAGCGGCACCACCACACAACTGACCTTCACCAACCCCGCCACCAACACCCTGGGGCTGGGCAGCGATTACGCCACCGACATCCAGCCCCTGACCGGCCGCATGGCCACGGTCTTCTCCGACACCCCCTATCTGCGCGTGACGAACGCACTGTCGCTCGTCAACGACGGCACGATCAACAATGTGAGCGGCCAGTGGCACCGCGTGGGATCGCTGTCGCTGTCCGGCGCCGGCTCCGTCGTGCTGAACGGCAGCACGCCGCTGCGGCTGCGCAGCAGCACAGCGCTCAGCCCGGTTACCGTGGACATCACCTCCACCACCGACAACGCATCCTTCCATCTGCAAACCCGCGACAGCGGCACCATTCAGGGAAGCCTGACCGGGGCGAACACCACCCTGGACTTCATGGCCGCCGACACCCTGCGCATCGGTGCGGCGGGCTTGCGGAACGACGGCGCCAGCTCCCTGACCTCGCTTCACGACATGCGGGTGGAACAGACCATCCGCCAGGACGGCGTGCTGCAGGTGGACCGTCTGACGCTGGAAACCTTCGGCAACATCATCCTGACCGATGCCAACAACCGCATCGGCACGCTGGAAGGGCTGGTCCACACCACCGCGGGCAACCTCACCGGCAACGTGGAGATCGTGGACGGGGCCGGCGGGCTGGTGCTGTCGGGGAGCATCGGCGGCCCCCTCTTCCGCACCATCAACATCCGCACGGTGGGTGACATGACCCTGGCCGCCGGCACCACCGTGTCGGCCACCGCCCCGGATGGCCGCAACGACCCCAACGACACCAACGAACAGCCCAAGCCCGGCGGCATGGTGGTCCTGAGCGCCACCGGCAACGTCATCAACAACGCCGGCGCCTCCGCCGTGCAGGCGTACCGGCAATGGCTGATCTATTCCGCCACGGCAGCGGGCATCGTCAAGGGCGGGCTGAGCGCCGACGCCACCTACAGCGGCACCTATCTGACCAAGGATCCGTCCACGTTCACCGACGCCGCCCGCTTCATCTACGCGGAAGCCGCCCCGTCCTCTCCGCCACCGCCGCCGCCTCCCCCTCCCCCTCCCCCTCCGCCACCGCCCCCGGTGACCGAGCCGCCGGTGGTGTCGCCCCCGACGCCCCCGGTGACCCAACCGCCCGTCACCGAACCGCCCGTGGTGTCCCCGCCGACGCCCCCGGTGGTCGAGCCGCCCGTCACGCCGCCCCCGCCGCCGCCCCCGGTGGCCGAGCCGCCCGTGACCCGACCGCCCGTTACCGAACCGCCCGTGGTGTCCCCGCCGGCCCCGCCGGTGGCCGAACCGCCTGCGGTTTCTCCGCCCGTCCAGCCCCCGGTCACACGGATCAGCCCCCCCATCGTCGTGCCCCCCGTGGGCGGAACGGCGGTGACGGGCGCGTCCCAGACCAATCCCCCCACCTATACCCAAACGGGAACCTCCCTGGGTTTCGGGGGAAGCACGGCGGGGAGTTCCCCGGCGGGCGGGACCACCATCGGCGCTCCGGCCGCCGGCGGTCCGCGCGGCGGCTCTCCGGTCGTCGTCCCGCTGCCGTCGTCCGGCCCTGCTGCCAGGGGTGCGGCCTCCCCCCAAGGCACGGGCCATGTGGAAGCGACGGTCCAGACGGGCGGCGTTGCGGTCACCTACAGCCAGACGGTCGGCTACGCGGCCCTGTTCCGGGATGGGCCGTCCGCCACGGACAACGGCCCCGGTGCGTCCGCCCCCATTCCCGGCGTGACCGGCGGCGTGACGGCGGGCGCATCCAGCTTCAACACCTTCCGCAGCAGCGACAATCCCAACGTGACTCTCGTCCTCGACACCGCAACGGCCCCCGGCGACACCCAGACCGGCGCAGGCCCGAACCAGGGGGCCGCCGGCCAATGATCTCCCGCCCCGTCCTGAAACGCCTCGGCCACGCCGGTCTTGCCCTGGTCTGCTGGTCGGGTGCCGCATCCGCCCAGGACTTCGAACGCATCGCGCCCAAGGAACCGCCGGCCAACCCGCGGGCCGGCGCCCTGCCCGCCCCGCCGCCGGAAAAACCCGGCCTGCCGGGGGGCCGCGCCGCCATTCTCCCCGCTCTGAAGGGGCTGGTGTTCCATGCCCGTGCGGATCAGCTTCAGCGCCACGGCGTCACGGTTTCGGGAGTGGACACCGCCGAAGTCGATGTGCTGGACACGCCGGAATTCCATGCCCTGATCGCTCCCTATCTGGGGCAGCCGGTGACGCTCGACCGGCTGAACGAGATCATCCGCGCCACCGTGATCTTTTTCCGCGAGCATGACCGCCCGCTGGTGGACGTGCTGGTGCCGGAACACGACATCTCCACCGGCACGGTGCAGATCCTGGCCCTGGAGTTCCGTGCCGGCCAGGTGCGGACCGAAGGCAACGAATGGTTTTCCGACGAGCTCCTGCTGTCGCAGGTGCGCACGGCCAGCGGCAGCCGCATCAGCGGCAGGGGGCTGCTGGAGGATGTGAACTGGCTCAACCAGAACCCCTTCCGCCGCACCGATCTGGTCTATCAGCGCAGCGAACAGGCGGGGGCCAGCGACATCATCCTGCGGACCACCGACCGCTTCCCCGTCCGGGTCTTCGGCGGGTACGAGAACACCGGCACCCAGTCCACCGACCGCAACCGGACCTTCGCCGGGTTCAACTGGGGCAACGCGCTGTGGCTTGACCATCAGATGTCCTACCAGTTCACCGCCAGCCCGGATTTCTGGCGCGACGGGCTGGGTGCGAAACCCCATTTCGCCGGTCATTCCGGCAGCTACACCATCCCCCTGCCCTGGCGCCACACCCTGACCCTGTTCGGCAGCTACGCGGAAAGCGTGCCCGACCTGCCGCAGTCGTTCCGGCAGATCGGGCGGTCGTCACAGGCCTCCGCGCGCTATACGGTTCCGCTGTCCGAAATCTGGGGGATAACCCACCAGCTTCAGGCGGGGTTCGACTGGAAGCGGACGAACAACAATCTGGAATTCGGCGGCGTCTCGGTGCTGAACAACGCCGCCGACGTCGCCCAATGGACGGCGGCCTACAGCGCGTCCCGTCCCGATGCCTGGGGAACCACGGCCCTCAACGCGGGTGTGTTCTTCAGCCCCGGCGGCTTCAACGACAAGAACACCAGCGCGGCGCTGCAGACCCAGAGGGCCGGGGTGGAGGCCCGTTACGCCTATGCCCGCATCGGCGTGGACCGGCTGACACCGCTGCCCGAGGCGTTCTCGTGGCTGGTGCGGGTCCAGGGCCAGCTTGCCAGCGGCCCCCTGATGCCATCCGAACAGCTTGGGTTCGGCGGCAACGGGTCGGTGCGCGGGTTCGAGGAACGGCAGATCAACGCCGATCAGGGGGTGCTGTTTTCCACCGAACTGCGCACGCCCGACATCAGCCTGACCAAACTTCTGGGGGCGCGCGACCGGGACGACAAGCTCCAGTTCCTCGGGTTCTGGGATTACGGCCTGGCCCAGAACCGTGCTCCGGGCACAGGTGAACCCAAGACAGCCTCCCTGTCCGGGGTTGGCGTCGGGCTGCGCTACACGCTGGCTCCGGCTCTGACCGTCGCGTTCGATTACGGCTGGCAGGTCGTCGGCAAGCAGGGCTTCACCACCGGCCAGGGACGGCCGCACATCGCCCTGACCCTGGCCTATTGAGAAGGGTTGAAGCCCGGCATTGAGGTTTACCCGTCCTGATACTGCAACGCCGACAGCCGGGTGAGCCGGTCTCCGTTTCTCCGTCATCGGGTCCGTCCGTCATCCCGGGCGAACCAAGCATGTCCGACTGTCCGGAAAACGGGGACCAGTTCACTCATCTGTATGACGGCTGTCGAGCGCCAGGACCGCTTGACGATGCAAAGATTTCATCGCAAAATGAATTCTCCAAAAGCAGACATACTTTAGTATTCACAAAACAGATATCCTGATTTTCAGCATGCTGACCATACGCTTTTGCCCACACCACGAATGGGTCCATTTGCGCCGTTGATCCGACCGCAACTGGAGGGAAGTTTTTATTTTTGATGATTTCTTTGGCAAATTCATTATTTTATTTATCGATTCATACTGAGTGATTTTAAGAGCGTAGCCCCCAACATTGGGCTGAATATTGTTTCCTTCGTGCCGAAATTCAAGCGAAGAGAACTGTAAAAGGTTATGCCTATGTTTGATCTTCTACAGAATCCCTTTGCCATACTGGGAGTATCCCCCCGAGACGGGGCAGACGTTCTAACGGATCATTATGAAGACGCCTTAATTGAACATGGCATTGATGAGAAAGCTCTTTTAAAAGCCCATCAGGCCCTGGCGGCAAGCAAACCGCGCCTGGAGGCGGAATTATCATGGTTGCTGGGAGTGACGCCGGGGCGGCTTGCCAGGATTGTTGCGATGCTGCGCAAAGGGGACTGCGCGGGGGCGGCTGAAACGCTGTCGGGACTTCCGCCGCTTGCGCGGATGAATCTGGCCGCCCACCTGTGCGGCCATGGGTTTGCCGATTCATACCATATCAACTGCGTCCTCAATGCAAAGGCTGATGTCCACAGCCACCTCGTGGCGACGCTGATCAACAGCGAACGGCAAGTGGCCGGCATCAAGCCAATTTCGGAAGAACTCGTCGAGACGGGCTTGCGCGCGTTGGAGCGTGGTCACGTCGAAACAATTCTTGCGGCGGTCACGGCCATCCCCAATCCCGGCGCAACCATAACCAACGTGGTCAGCATCTTTATCGATGCGCCTGCTCAGGCGCGGGACATGCTGGAATGCATCGTCGACGGCTTCGACCGCTGGACGGCACCACGGCTGCACGCGATCAACGAAAAGGTCGATACCCAGATCGAGCGCCTCCACAACGAACCATTCGATGAGAGGCCATTGGACGTCATCAAGGATCTGCTGGCGGATTGGAACTCGCTCACCCAGGCACAGCAACTGGTTTATCAAGCCAAACACTTGGACGAGCCGCGTTCGGAGGAGCTTTACCAGAAAATCCGCAAACTTGCCGTGTGGCTTTCCAATGAGCATGATCTGTACGCCATGTCTCTGCGTCTCATACGGGCGCTGGAGCAGACGTTCACCAGACTGCACAGCGTACACGAACAGCTCCCCGAAGACATCCAGACCCTGGAAAGGATGCTGGCAACGACCAAGGAGGTGACCCTTCCGGGCCCGTTGCGCCTTGCCATCGAAACGGCGATGGAAGATCCCCTGGCGTTCATTCGTGCTGTCCAGTCTGGCGCGCTGAGCGGGCACAGCGGTGGACGGGCAGGTGCCGTGTGGGCGGCCTTTGAAAACGCTGTCCTGGAATGCCTCGGCACGGAAAGCGAGGATGCCCCGTGGCTGGCGATGCGCCAATTGGCCATCCAGCTCAACAACGACCACAACGCGGCCGCCGCCGCCCAGCGCATCATGACCATGCTTTTGGCCCATCAGCCGCCGCCGCCCGACAGACTGCGCCCACGGCTCGCGGATGACCACCTGTCTCTGGAACGCAGCGTGCTGCGGGAGGATCTGAACCACGCGATAGAGCGCAAGGATGACCAGCGTGTGCTGTCGCTGACCGAACGGCTGCTGGAGCTGGGGGGCGATGACGAAGAACGGGAGAAGCTGCTCAAGCTCCGTGCAACCGTGCAGGAAAAGCTCAAGCGAAACCGCCGCGGGCTCTGGCGCTTGGCCATCGGCGCCGGCGTTGTGGCCGTGTCCCTCTTCGTGCGGAACGTCCACGCCCCGAACCCGGGCGCCCCGAATCCCTCAGCGCCGTCCCCCTCTGTCGCCAGTTTCCAGCCCACCGAACGGAAGCCGGCGCAGAACGGCACCTACGTGTCGCTCGAAGAGCTTCGCTATTGCATGTATCAGAACAAGCGCCTCGACGGTGCACAGCCGGCGGCAGACACCGAAGCGCGCAAGGGGCGCTTCAATGAGTTGGTTGCCGATTTCAACGCACTGTGTTCGAAGTACACCTATTCGATGACCGACATGGCGGTCGTCAAGAGCGAGCTGCGGATATACCAGACGAGTCTGTTGGAAGAAGGCGCCGTCATGATGCGGGCCGTCTCCGGGGGCACTCTGCCGGCGCAGCGGACGGACGTGCGCCCGGCTGCACAACCAAAGGGGCCACTGGAATCCGGAAGTGTCGCGCTCGCGCTTTTCCGGCGGGAAGACGCATCGCGGGTTCAGAGCCGTCTGGCCGAGCTGAGCCTGTACAACCGGTCCGTCGATGGCGTATGGGGCCCCGGATCACAAAGCGCGCTCGATGCCTTTATTGCCGGCCAAGGTCTGCCGAAGGGAACCGCCTGGAGCATTGACGTGCAGAAGCGGCTGTTCTCCGGCACGGGACGGTAGTTTCGGAACAACGCTCTTTGCGCAAGGGAGAAACGCGCATGGACGAACAGTCATCACTGATCAAGCTGACCGTCGAATACTGGAGATTGCTGCGTGTGTACGAACGCAGCATCCGCGAACTGCCGGAGGAACGGCGGATGAAGCTGGCCTCGCAGCTCCGCTTCCAGACGGGGCGGCTGGACTCGATCCTCGGCGAGTGTGGGGTGCGGGCGGTTGCCTACGACGGTGAGCCCTACCTTCCAACCCTCCCGGTCACCGTGCTCAACAGCGAAGAAGTCTTTGGCAGCGATGCGCTGGCGGTGAGTGAAACGGTGGAGCCGACGATTGTCCGCGAGGGCCGGGTGCTCTCGATGGGGAAGGTCATTCTGCGCAGGGAGGAACAGTGACATGGGCTTCTATGTCGGCATCGATCTCGGAACCACAAACAGCGCCATCGCCGGAACGACGGGGGGAGGAGATCTGCGGATATTCCGGTCCGCGGACGGGACCGACGTGCTGCCCTCGGTCCTGTACGTGGACAAGCGTGGTCACCGGCTCTACGGGCAGCGCGCCTATCAGCAGGCGATGCTGTCGCCGGAGAACGTCGCGGCCGGCTTCAAGCGCCTTATGGGCACCAACACCCCCATCGACCTCCAGGGCGCCGGCCTGTCCCTGACCGCTGAGGAGTGCAGTTCCGACATCCTGAAGGTGCTGGTCGGGCAGGCCTACACCGAGACCGGCACCTCCGAGGTGTCCGGTACCGTCGTCACCATTCCGGCAGCCTTCAACCAGATGCAGTCGGAGGCGACCCTGCGCGCCGCGCGCGCCGCTGGGCTGGAGTCGGTTGCCCTGTTGCAAGAGCCGGTGGCGGCGGCGATGGCATCAATCAGCCAGTCCAGAACACCGGGCGGCCAATTCCTCGTTTACGACCTGGGTGGCGGAACGTTCGACCTGGCGCTGGTGCAGAGCCTGTCGGGATCAGTCAGCATTCTGGCCCACGAGGGCATCAACATGCTGGGCGGCCGCGACTTCGACCGCATCCTGGTCAACAATGTCGTCCGCCCCTGGCTGCTGGAGCACTTCGACCTGCCCGATGATTTCCAGGCCAACCCGAAGTACCGCCGGATCATCCGGGTCGCCGGGCTGGCGGTGGAGAAAACCAAGATCGCGCTATCGGCGCAGGAACGCGAGACCATCTTCGCCTCCGACGACGAGGTTCGCGTGACCGATGCATCAGGCCAGGACATCCATCTCGACATCCCGATCGACCGAACCACCTATGAAAGGCTGATCGCCGACAAGCTCGACGAGACCATCGCGCTTTGCCACAAGATCCTCAAGGACAGCGGCTACCGCAGCGACGATATCGACCGCGTTGTTTTCATCGGCGGCCCATCGAAAACGCCGGCGGTGCGCGAGCGGGTATCGCGGGAACTGGGCGTCCCGGCCGATCTAACCGTCGATCCGATGACCGCGGTGGCCCTCGGCGCGGCGATCTACGCGGAAAGCCGCGATTGGAACGGAGGCGCCACCAGCCGGAAGACCACGCGCTCGTCCACCGCGCTCGGTACGGCGCTTGAATTGCGTCTCGATCATCCCGCACGAGTCTCGGCGAACAAGGCCCGCGTGCGGATCAAGGTCTCGACCCCCGGCGTGACGGGCTGCGTGATTCTGATCGAATCGCAGACCGGGTGGTCCACCGAACGGATGCCGCTCTCTGACGGCATGTCGATTGACCTGCGGACCGACGACATGGGCGTCAACACGTTCCGGGTGACCGTCTTTGACCGATCCGGGCGCCCGCTGCCCGAAGCCTCGGGCACCTTCGAAATCACGCGGACCCACTCAAGCGCGGCGGCCATTCCGGCAACGCAGACCCTGGCGGTCAAGGTGCTCGACAGCACGGCCGGCGACCGGAATTTGCTTGAGGTGCTGATCGCTAAGGGCACCCCCCTGCCCGCCAGCGGCAGCAAGGCTTTCCGCGCCGCGCGGACGATACGCGCCGGCGACGGCGGGCATATCGACCTGGAGCTGTTCCAGCAAGCCCCTGGCGTGTCGGCGCCGGAATTGAACCTGCCCGTGGGCGTGTTCCGCATCGCGTCGGAGGATCTGGCGGAAAACGCCATCATCCGAACCGGTGACCAGATCGTGTTCCACTGGCAGATGAACGACAGCGGCCTGTTACGGGCCACGGTCGAGCTCCCGTCTGCCGGCCAGACTTTCGACACGCCGAAATATTATGTGGATCAGGCTGGGCATCGCTCCTTTGAAGGGACGGATGGGGCAAGGATGGCCGAGTCGGCACTCCAGAACGCGCAGGAAGAGCTGGAAAAGGCGCAAACCGTGGTCGGTGCCGGCGCCGTCCAGACAATCGACGGGCTGGCCGGACGGCTGGCAGAACAGCGCAGGTCTCTGACACTGGCCGACGACGCCGACGCCAAGCGCGCAATCGCCGAGGAGGGGCGCCACATCCGGCAAGATATCGCACGCCTGCTCGACCAGCCGGAAAACCGCGCCCGCCTTCTGGAGCACGAGCTTGGTGAAATTAAGGGCCTGTTCAACCGGGTGGCCCGCGACACCGTCGATTTCCGCACCAACGAGCGCTTCGACCAGTTGGCGCGTACCGCCACGCAGGAACTGGCGCGCAGCACCGACAAGGCTCTTGAATCCACGGAGAAGATCCTAGGGGAACTCAAGCGTCTCACCTCTCAGACCCTGTGGCAGGATCCGATGTTCATCGTTGCACAGTTCCGCCTGATTGCCGAGGAGCGGCACTTAGCCATCGACAAGGAACTTTTCGGACAGCAGGTGCGCGATGGGCTCGCGGCGATCGAGCGCGATGACATGCCGACCGTACGGCGCATCTTCTTCGAGATCGTCGAGAATCAAGTCAACCTGGGCTCGGCGGTGCGCGGTGCCGG
The DNA here is from genome assembly GCF_025961205.1 of Azospirillum fermentarium. Classification (NCBI taxonomy): domain Bacteria; kingdom Pseudomonadati; phylum Pseudomonadota; class Alphaproteobacteria; order Rhodospirillales; family Azospirillaceae; genus Azospirillum; species Azospirillum fermentarium. Next base: position 435,259 of record NZ_JAOQNH010000002.1, on the reverse strand, counting down.
CGACCTCGCCAGCATCATGAGGAGCTGAGCGGATATCATGGCGGCCTTTCCCCTCGCTCCGTTTCGTGTTCCTGTCGCTCTGGGCGCTGCGGTGGGTGCCGTTCTGTTCGACGGGGACGGCTATCAGATCGTCGCGGATTCGAACGGGACAGGGCGCCGGATCCTGCTGTTCGCCGACGAACCGTGGGTGGAACGACCTGGCAACCGGGGGGTTCTTGACCATCTTGCCACCACCGGCCGCGTACTCAGGATCCAAGGCGTGCGGGGAGAGGTGAGCGCCATCGCCTTCGAAGCCGGAGCCGGGCCGCTGCCGGTCGCCGGCCTCCCAGCCTACAGCGGGCAGATCGCCGCGGGAAGCTTGACGGTGGTGTGCAAGGCCCTGGCCGACCTGTCGGCGCGCAACCCGGCCGCCTCATGGTCGCGCGCCCTGCTCGTTCCCGAACTGCCGGCCTGCCTCGACGTCGCGGACGATGGCGGCGAGGACCGGCGCGCCCTGCTGGAACGGATCATGACCGGAGGCGTCGGTCAGGGAATATTGTCCGTTCGGCGGATCCGGTCGATCAACCGCAACCTGACCGAAGGCGAGGTTCGCGCCGCGTTCGCTGCGCTGGGGATCGCCATCACCGTGGAGGAGGCGGTTCCGGCGGCATCGGCCGTACGGGTGTTCTCCCTTCCCGGACGGCCGGTGCTGGAGCGCCTCCTCCGGGAGACGCTGTTCACCGACGGCACGCCGGGCGGTGCGGGCCGCCCTCCCCCAACGATCCTGCTGCACGGGCCGCCCGGTTCAGGCAAGCTCCATGCCGCACAGGAAATCGCCCGTTTCATCGGCGGCCGGATCATTCCCATCACGGCCGCCGGCGAACGGTCGAGCGACGAGCGCGAGGCGATGCTGAGGGATGCGCTTGCCGAAGCCGCCGTGCAGCCCTCTTCGATCCTCCTGCTCCGGCGGCTCGACGCTGCGGCGGTCTCGGACGCAGTGCCGGACATTCTCGATACCGCAGTGAAGCAGGGCTCCCGCATCATCGCCACCGCATGGCGGCGCGATGCGATCTGGCCATTCGCCGTCGGCATCCCGGTCGACTGCCCCGACGCGGAAGACACACTCTCACTGCTGGTGCACCTGCTCGGCGCGGCTCCGGCGCAGCGGCTGGGCTCGCTCGTTCCCATAGCGGCCCGGTTGGCCGGACGCTCCTGCGGCGCTTTGGTGGAGGTGGCGTCCCTGGCTGCGGACATCGCCATGCGCACGGGCAAACCGGGCATTGACGATATTGCGCTCTTCAGCGCGGTCCGCACGTTGGAATCACGGACGGCGGCCACCGGTGCGCGGCATCCGTCCTGATCCCTGCCGGCGCCATCCGTCCTTATCCCTGCTCCGGCGCCGGCGGCTCTGGCAGAGCGCGCGCGGCCTTGCGGTAACAGGACGCACTGGCAGCGTCATCGCCCGCCTGTGCATAGCACACGGCGGCCGCCAGGAAATCACCCTGGCTTTCGCAGGCTCGGGCCAACGACAACCAGTCTCCGCCGAACTGCGGATGGCCGCCCGTGTCGGCCCCGGCGCCGGGCGTCTGGATGGCGTTGAAGCGGATGGCTGGCGCTGGCGATGCGTCCGGGTCGGGGCGTGCCGGTGCACCCGCGTTGCGGTCGGCTGGGGCTGAATCCGTACCAACCCCCGCTCCGGGCGCTCCCTTGGGAGTGCCGAGCCAGGAGGACAGACGGTTGAGCAGGTGCTGCTTCGGCGCCGCGTCCTCCTGGTCGTCTCCTGACATCTGTGGAGCGCTCCAGCTGAACAAAGGCGGAGGTGGCTGGAACCGAACATCAAGGATCCGGGGACTCGCCGGGGCGCTCAGCGCCGTATCCAGAACCAGGAAATCCTCTTTCCGCAGATCGATCCGCCACGCGGCGGTCAGAAAAGTGTAGGTGTGGGCTTGCAGACCCAAAACGCGCACGATGATCTCAGCCGTGACCGCCGGTATCAGCGATTGGCCAAGCGGCAGGAACAGCGCAGTACCGCCGTAGCGGTAGAAAGGCTCCCCGAGCGGAATCCGGCGCAGCATCTCCTCAGGGCCGGTCAGGATGGTTCGCCCGGCCCCCCGGAAGATGAGACAGCAGGACATGCTCTCCATGGGGAGGCGGTAGAGAAGCGTCCGCAGGCGCTCCGTCTGCTCCGGCGTCAGGCAGAGGGCGGCGATTTCCCGCCGGCCTGCCGAATCCCGAGCAAGCCGGATCGGTAACGAGAACCGCCGCGTGCCGCCCGGTTCCGGCGCACGGGCGACACGCGGCAGGATGGTGCAGGTGTCCTCGAGCGCCGGATCGACCAGCACGGCCCCGTCGGGAAGCCGGATGTTCGGTGATGGTGCGGAGCGCACAATCAGCCACTCCCGGGGACCGAACGCCGTAACGGCGTTGTGGAGACTGAACGGAGCCTGATGCTCCCATTCAACCAGGATGCGCTGATCGCCTGTCCTATAGTCCATGCGGAGCACGGAAACGCCTGGAAGCCGGGCCACAGACAGCAGAGCGTCACGACGGGTCAGCGGGCTCATGGCGTCGTCGGTCTGACCGGCCACCTCGATCAGCACCAGCCCGCGTCCGGTTTCGGAGAATTGCGCGACCCGGTGGGTGATGCCGCGTGCCGCCAAGCTGCGGGCGACCAGCCGGTAGAGTGCCAACGGCGCCAGCAGAAACGCCGTTTCCGGCAGTGCCTCGGCGGACGCCCGCCGCGCCGGAACCCCGGCGAGGAGCGCGTCGAGGGGCTGTTCGCTCAGGGAATCAATGGCGATCCGGCGCACGCCGTCCGGTGCGGTGAGCACCAGCATCTTTCCGGCTCTGTCGTCACCCGGCAGCGCGTCGTAGCCACGCAGCGCGCCACTGTCCCGGTAGGCAACAAACTGGGGGAAACGGCCGATGAACATCCGTGCACCCAGAAATTTGGCGGGTTGCGCCAGACGGTCATAGTGCCGCGAGAGCGCGTAACCGCCATAGGCACGGATCAGGTGGATGAAACAGACATCCTCCGCCGCCCGGTAAAGCCGCACCGGATCACTGAGCGCCACCGTTTCGCTCAGCGCCGACATCATCGCGGCAACCCGCCGCATCCCGCCGTCCTCCGGCTCGACGATGATCATCACCTCGTCGGCAACAAGAATATGGCGATCGTCGGAAAACAGGTTGGGAAATTCAGGTGGCGCGCCCGAATTCCAGGCGTATGCCACGCCATCGTCAGGCGGGCGCCGGGATACGTCTTCGGCTGGACGGAAGGTGACCCGGCTGCCGTGCGACTGGCAGTGAGAGCGGCCGATCAGCGCCGCTTCGGAGCACCGCAAACCATCGGCGAGAACACGGTCACACCGGGTCATGATCCATCTCCGTTTGACGGGTGGCGTACGCCGGAACCGGCGGCATGCCCGGTACCAGCCTGTGGAGGATGCCCGTGCCGAGATAATGCCGGACGGGAAACATGCGATGGGCCGGAAGGGGCGATGCCGTACGGCCCGATGACACGATCCAGGCGGTCTGTGACGCTTCCCGCTCCAGCGCATGGTACAGTTCGGCGTGCTCATCGGCATGGTCGGCGTCGAAGCACTCGGATACGATCCACAGCACCTCGCGCCGGCGATAGGTACGCCGCCACCCCTGGAGATGCTCCAACACCGCCGACAATGTTCCTGCGCCGTCGGCAATGGCAGGATCCCGGTACTGAAGGGCGCGCAGAACGTCGCTCGGGCGGTCGAGCGGTTCCGGGCCGGTCAACGTCCGGCCGGCAAAGCTGTAGCGTACGTGGTAACCGCATCCCGCCGCGTGCTGCGCCAGCGCCAACAGAAGCGCCCGCGCAAGGATTTCCCCGCTTCCGCCAAGGCCATAGCCGACTTGAACGATGATGTAGGCCAGCGTGCTTTCCGGTCGGCGGTCATGCGTGTGCTCATAATAGAGCGCTTCGCGGTTGGCGATGCGGTGCAGCAGGAACGGGCGCGGATAGACCAGCTCGGACAACAGCATGGTCCCCCCCCGACGGGCGGCGCGTGACGGCGCAATAGCCGCCGAGCGGCATGTCGTGCCGGTCCGCGCCGCTACCAGGCTGCGATGCCAGATCGTGCAGAAGCCGTCGGGCTCCGGCCAACGTCAGACGCACGTTTGGCTCGGCTTCGGTAAGTGTGAGGAGCCGGACCAGGGAGGCATCGCGGTTTTCATCCCCGTCACAGGAAACCAGCCGCTCCAGGAAGCTGAGTTCGTCGATGTCGAGGGCCGCCAGATTGGCCTCGATCACGGCACACACGGCCTCTGAAAAGACGGCATGCGGACTGGGCCGCTCTGCCGCGGGGGTGTCGCGCCACAGCCGTTCGGGCTCGGCGCCAGCGAGGGCGGCGCGAAGCCGGTTGAGGAACCGCTCACCCGCCTCGCCGGTCGGCAAACGGTATGCCTCGGGGCAGGGAACCTCCCGGAACAAGCGCGTCAACACCAGCGCGATCAGCCGGTCGGACGCCCGAGCCGCCGCCATGCGTTGTGTCACGGGATGATCGGCAACACGCAGCAGCAATGCCACGTAGCTCTGCATCGCGCTGTCCATCGGCAGATGCTGAGGGCAAGCGATCGACAACCGCCCGCGCCGTCCCCGAAACAGCAGGCCAAGATCATACGCCACGCCGAACGGTACCGGAAGGCCCATTGCCGCCGCCGACGCCATCCAGCCAACCGCCTGCCGGCGCGGGACGGTGGTGCCGCGGACGCAGGAGAGGCAGAGCGAGCGCAGCTGCATCAGGTGCTCCGGCGAGGGGGTCAGTGCCGGAGCGGTGGTTCTGGACACCATGGATGCACCGATACCATCGCCGGCGCGGGTGTCCCCGATGCACGGTGATCCCTTCTGGAGACTTAAGGCTCCGGAATCGTCGGCGACGATCAACGGGTCGGCGAACAGGTCGAGGGTGCTGCCGACCCCTTCCGTAAGATCCCTTCCATTCGCCCAGAAGCAGTTGTTGAGCGACACCGCCGAGGTGGCGTTGTTCATGCCGCCAATGCCGGTCGCGTCGATTCCCCAAGAGCCGTTCCCGGCGATGATCGTCTTCTCGACGTGGGCATGACTGCCCCCATGCACCCAGACCCCGACCGGGAGGTTCCCGTATACGGTGCCGGAGATCAGCCGGATCGTGGACTCGCCGTTGGCGACGATACCACCGCGCCGATTGCCGGCGATCTCGCAATTCTGGACCCGTCCGGCACTCTTCCCAAGAAGGGCGATCCCCGCCTGGCCATTCTTGCGCATGGCGCTGTCCAGCACCACGACCTGAGACCCGGATGCGGACACGCCGCTGCCGGCATTCTCCAGCACAAGACAGGCCTGGAGGGTGACATCGCTGGCGTCACCCACGGCGATACCAGCCGCGCTGCTGGTCCCGATCGTCGCTCCTGTGACGGTCAGCCGCGATCCGCCCGTCACCGCGATCCCGAACTTGCCGCCGTCCTCGATGCGACAGTCCGCGATGTCCACGGACGAGACATCGATACAGACCGCCGACAGTTCCGACGTCGGCACCCCGGTGATCCGCAGGCCGGCAATGTGGACGCCACTGGTGCCGGTCACGACGATCACGCGCCCGCCCGAGACCTCGGCGGACAGCCAGCAGCGGTCAGACCCGCCACCCCGCAGGGTCAGCGGGCGATCGATAAGGATTTCGCCGAAATAGACGCCATCCGCCAGTTCCACGGTATCGCCGGGGTTGGCAGCCGCAACCGCCTCCTGGATCGTGGCGTAGTCACCGGAGCCGTCCGGATTCACGGCGATGGTCCGCGGCGGCCCCGCCGGGGCAAACAGCCGGCGCTTGGCGGCCGCGGGGCTCAAGGGTTCCTCGACGAACAGCATGTCGCTGCACAGCCCAACGCACGCCTCGCAGATTGCCACGCCATGCGACGCAACGATCAAGAAGCGGACGGCGTTGCGGTGCTTGCCGCAAAAGGTGCAGGTTTCGGTGCTGCCGGTGTCCGCGCCTGCCGTCGTCACGGGTCAGTCCTCGATGGTCCCGGGCTTCTTGCCCAGGTTCCGGTCCAGCATGTCAATGCATGCGGCCACACACTCGTCGCAAATATGGCCTTGCGATTTCTGCATCAACCGCCAGACCTCCGTGCTGGCCTTGCCACAGAAGCTGCAGGCCGACCGCTTCGCCGACGCGCCGGGCCGCAATGCTGTCCATGCTTCCCTACGCTGCGCCAGAATGCTGTGGGCATTCCAAACGCAAAAGGAACAGATGAAGCAGCCAGGCCCGGCGATCAGGTTGTGCACCTCGTTATGCTGCCGGCCGCAGAACGAACACCGCTCGCCGCCACCATCGGGTGCGGGTGGGTGGGTATGGGGTGGATCCGGCGCCTGCCGCTCCGGTCCGATGATATCGGCGCACAACTCAATGCACTCGTCACAGATGCGGCATTCCGCACTGGTGACCAGCAGGTCCACATCGCGCCGGTGCTTTGCGCAGAAGGAACAGATGGCATCATCGGCGTACGGCGTATCGGACATGGAGCAGACCCTGAACCCAGACAGTGGCAAGTGTACGGCTTACCGTCGTTCCAGGTCGCGCCGCCGGTCCGTCTCCGCACTCTCGTCCTCTGAAGCAGCATGGCCGGGCGAGGCCGACAGCCGCGCGCCGGCGTCCACCACACGCGGATCGCGGACCAACTGGCTTGCAACCACCTGTGCAACGCGATCATGGTACTGCTCTGACCGGTCCGCGGCGAAATCATCGACCAGGAATTCTTCAACGGCGCCGGTCAGCAGATTGTAGCGCAGGCGCACACGCACCGGGGGGCGGCTCGATTGATCGCTCATGGTCTTCTTCCTTTCAGGATGATCCCGATCACAGCTCGATTTCCAGCTCCATGACCGCGCCGTCACGCTGATCGGAGACGACGCGCCCGCCGCCCTGACGGGCGATTTCGATAAGCGTCTGGCGGTACACCTCGCCCACAAGGCGATTGATCGCATGGCGTACGGCGTCCTGCGCATCGGCCAGGCTCGCCTGCAAGCGTCGCCGCAAAGCAGCGCGCAGGTGGTCATGCTGCTCGCGCAGGCGTGCGTCCGCCTGTGCTTGGGCATCACTCCGCGCCTGCGCCACAGCCGCTTCGATGTGCTGGCCCTGCTGTTCACGGCGCAGGGAATCCAGGGCAGACGCCAACCGGCGGTCCGCGTCGGCGCGGGCCTGTTCACGCGCACGGTCTTCCGTATAGCCGCCCCAGCCGTCGTCGAAATAGCTGCAGACCGCTTCCGCCGCCACCTCGCCAAGGACGATGCCACTGGCCTCCACCTCCGCCTGCGCCTCGACCGACACCAGTTCGGTCATTCCGGCTTCGACCGTCATACGGCTGTCGCCGGCGCGGTAGCACAGCGTCACGGCGCCGACACGCTGCCGGTAGACCCCATCGTCACCGCGGCTCCAGCCCTGCACTTCGGGAAACTCGCCGGCCAAGCAGCGTTCGAGCACCGTGAGCGCCCGGTTTCCCATCATCGTGTCGAGAGCCACATCGACGGTAAAACGGCCATGGTCGCGGATCTCCGTGCTCGCCGTCGCCTGTTCCGTCACCAAGCGCTGCCAAGCTTCATCCACGGCCCTGTTGACCTGGACCAGAACGCGGCGGGGATTGCACATTCCTTGTCTCCGAAAGCGGGCGGGTGCCGTTTGGGTTGGATCAGGGCAAACCTTCGAGGACCGTAAGCAGCTCCTCGACCATGCCATCGATGCGCTGCTGCACGGAATCGGCGGCCTCCGTGTCACCGCCACCCACACCGCCACGCCAGCGCAGCACGGTGCGGCGCAAGCCTTCCAGCTGTTGCAGGTGATCGGCAAAGTCGGCGTCCGTCTTCAGACGGGAGGCGCGAGCAGCAAGCGCGCTCAACTCTTCTTGAATCCGGCCGAGGTCGCCGAGCCCGGCCGTGCCGTCCTCGTCCTGGTGGGCCGCGACATAGGGATCCACGATGCCGCGCAGCAGCGGCATATGGTCGGGGCGTTGCCAAACGTGACGGAGCACCCAAAGGTCGGCCGGCGATGCCGTCATGCTGTTGCGCCGCAGGGCGGCGGCGGCGATCAGCTTCAACAGTTTCACCACCCGCCGGTCGCTCATGGGAATACCGGCGGTGCGGATGCGCCGGATCACATCACGGTACACCGCGAGGACCGGATCCAAGTTGACGTGCTGCAATGTCCGGTGCAACCGGCGCAACGCGTCGGTGGTCGTCACGTTGACTTGACGGAACGCCTTTGCACCTTCGGCGATGCGGGTCAGCTCGAATTCCCACCCCTTATGCAACAGCGATGGAAGCTGGGATTCTTCGACGTTATCGACGGCGGCCCAGACCAGGAAGCGATCCCGCAGGGCGGCAAGCTCCTCATCGTCCGGAATGACGTTGGTCGCCCCGATAGCGAAGAGCAACGGCAGCTCGATACGCTCCGAACCGTTGTGGAACATACGCTCGTTGAGCGCTGCGAGCAGAGAGTTCAGGATGGCGCTGTTGGCCTTGAACACTTCATCGAAAAAGGCGATCTCCGCCTGTGGAAGCATGCCCGCCACGTTACGGCGGAACACGCCACCGCTTTGCAGGGAAAGGATATCGACAGGCCCGAAGATCTCGTTCGGTTCGGTAAAGCGCGTCAGCACATACTCGAAGTAAGGGATTCGGGCCTGCTGCCCGCTGTTTTCCGGGGCGCACAGCAGCGCGAACTGGCGCACCAGCTGCGACTTGCCCGTCCCTGGCGGGCCGACCGCGAGCAGATGTTCCTGGGCAACGGCACAAACGACCAGAAGCCGGATCATTTCACCGCGCCCAATGAACTGCGCCTCCAACAGATTGGCAACATCATCCATCTGGCCGAGATCAATGAGCGTTTGCTGATCCATGGAATGGTCCATCTTTCTGTCGCACGCCTTAACGCCGGCCGCGCGCGGCGGTCAGGTGGACCACCTGACGCTCGTCGCGCCGCTTCCGGATGAGACCGATCTTGATCCCCAGGTGGCGGGGGGTGATGAGCTGGCCATCCATATGCATTTCCATGCTGGCTTCCTGGAATATCGCCCGGATCTCATCGTTGTTGAAACCTTCGGTGTATTCGGCCACCAAGTCGAGCAGACCGGTGATGAGTCCCTCCGGCCCGGCCGCAGCGCCGGCACCGGACGGCGTGCGTGTCAGCTCCAAGAGGTCCGATATGTCGCGTGACAAGGTGGCGGACGGCAGCCCGATCTGCCGCAACCGCTCCTCAACTTCGCCGAACAATCCTGGAACAGCCTCCGCCGCTTCCGTCGCCGACGCCCTCATCAATGACAGAACGCCCTGGAGTTCACGGGTAATGGCCAGTGACTGCGCTTCCGCCTCGTAGCGCGCCTTAAGAGCGGGGTAGCGGGTAAAAAGCGAGTCGAGCACAGCGCCCTGAATCATCGTCTCCGCGCCGTCGGCCGAGGCGGAAGCCAGTGGCGCCAACGTCTCCCACAGATCCTTGACGGCGCGGTTGATGCCGAAGGTCTCGGCGTGGATGGACGCCACGCTGCGGCGCGCGAAGTAGTCGGGCAGGCCGATCTCGATCGGACGAAGGCGCGACGGCCGCAGCAGCGCCTCGTCGATGATGTCCAGGCGGTTGGTCGTGCCGATAACGAAGACGGACTGGTCGCCGCGGAACCCGTCCAACTCGGTCAGGAGCTGGGCCACGACGGCGTTGTTGGCGCGCGCACTGCCATCGGAATAGCTCGACCGCTGGCTGGCAATGCTGTCGAATTCGTCGAAGAAGATGACCGACGGCGCGTTGCGCCGCGCCGTGGCAAAGATGTGGCGGAGGTTGCTCTCGCTCTGGCCAACGTACTTGTCCATGATCTCCGGGCCGGAGATCATTTGGATCGTCGCGTTCATTTCGTTGGCGATGGCCTTGGCGAACAGGGTCTTTCCGGTTCCGGGGGGGCCGTGGAAGATAAACCCCTTGGGAATCAGCCGCTCGCGCTGCTGCTCGGACAGGCCCGGCACCCGCCCGGCGACCAGATCTATCATGCGCTTCAATTCCTGCTTCACATGATCGTATCCGCCGATATTCTCGAAGGAAATATCGGGGATCTCGATCTCGCCGGTCGAGGATGTCTTGAATTGGCGGATCACATCGAAGATGTGACGGGTGTCGCTTCCCGGGGCGACGGTCGCCCCGACGAATCGCATTGCGTTGCGGAACTGGATGACGTTGAGGCCGGAGACGTTCTTGTAAAGGTCTTCCGGATCGAACGCCTCGAAGCGGGCATGCTCGTCGGCGGTGATCAGGCGGTTCACGGCATGGACCGGACGTTCGCCGTCCCCAGCGTTGAGATAGCGCGGCAGGCCGACCATGCTGATGTGCACGGCGAACCGGTCGGTCAGCACCTTCTTGACCTCCAGCGATGGATCAAGAAATCCGAAAATCTGCGGCAGACGGCCGCCGCTGTTGGTCTGGTAAAGCGTCTCGATCAGCTGTGGCTTGTCGAACAGATCGACCGAGCGCAGCACCAGAACCTGATTGTCCTTCAGGTTGCGGATGGTGGTGGGGAGCGTGGACTGGGCTCCGTCGCTCCCCTGCAAGGCACTGCGCAGGGCATCCCGCTCACTCTGCCGGTCCTCGCCGTTCTGGGTGTCCAGCACGGGGCTCTTGCCGGCACGCTGGCAGACGTGCTCGTAAATCAGACCGGTCAGGATCTTGTCACAGACCACCAGCACGGAAAAATCATGCTTCAGATGCTTGGCGATTTCGTCGAGTTGTCGCCGGTACGCGATACGGACCGCCTCGTTGTCCGTGATGCCTGCCGGAAAATCGTTGGGCGCTGACGTGTCCGCCTTGTCTTGGTTGAACAGGCCGTCGAGTTGGGCGCGAACATCCGGGGCCGGCGGCAGGGACACCGGCGCGAGGGCCGGCTCCGCGGAGGCACCGAATGCCACCGGGATCACGTTCACATCGCGCAGCGGCCGATCCAAGTCGGCATCGGCGATGGGCACCATCGTACGGGCGGCAAAACGCGTCAGGAAGTCGCGCAGCGTTACCGCGCCGCTGACGCGCCGAAAGGCCAGAGCCTCGTCCTTGTGCGGTCCCAGGTCCAGACGTAAATCGAGCGGTTTGCCCGTCATGGCGCGTCTTCCCCGAATTCGATGTCGGACATATCCATCCGTGCCGGGCGGGACGTGGCGGCGGTAAGGTCTATGTAATGTGCGGCGGCGATGGGCAGATCCCGCAAATGATTCAACGTGCTCGGAATTCCTCTTTCGCTGATGATCAACTGAAGCAGCGGGTGAAAGAAGAGGAACCGGCTCCTGGCACGCTGCTGCAACCGAAGCGCACGGTGCGGGGCCGATGTGTCTGCCGCCGCAAGCAGACGCGCAACATCGTCGAGCACAGCCCAGTGCCGCCGCGACGGGTCACTGGCCGGGCGAATTGCATGAAAGTATTCGTAGGCTTCGTAAAACGCATACAGGAATTCCCTGTGGCGTCCGTGCTGCCGCAGAGCTTCCAGCACGAGGCCCAGATTCCGGCACGCCACAGCACTGCGGGGCAGAGCAAGCCAGCATCGCCGCACGCAGCGGCCGATGAACGGAGCGTCGGCAAGCGCACCCACCGCGTCGAGCCAGATGTCGGCGGACGTCCAGGGCGACCGCGCCACCGGTTCGATTGTCCACCCCGGCAGAAGTTCAGCCGCAAGACCAGCCAGCGGGGCGGGGGCGATCCGATCCAGCGCGAGGATGGTGGTCAGCGGGCAGAGATCGACGAGTGGGCGGAGGATGGCGTCCCGATGCGGAGCGGCGCCATCGATGCGATTGACGACATGGCGGAGCACCGCATGATAGCCTAGGGCATCGGCAACCGACATCGCGGGAGGCAGGGAGTAGACCAGGGTAAGAGTATCGCTGATGGCGATATCATCCTCCGGCGACCGATCGCACAGCGCGTTGTATGCCGCAAGCGCCATGCCGAAAACCGCCGAGGTCAGGGTAAGGCGGCGCCAGTCTCCGCCGTTCGGGCCGATCTCGCCGAGCAAATCATCAAGGCACAGACCGAACACGTCGATCAGAGACGCCGGCGGCGCCGCAGCCAGCGACGCGAGCACCGCGGAAGAGGGCCACAAAATCGCCCCCGTCTCGGCCTCCCCCATACGCAAGGACCAGAGAAAATCAAGAAGCACCCGCTCGCACGCACGCCGGTCGTCGCACGGTTCCCTCGTCGGCACCGCCAGTGCGGGATCTGAACCCGATGAGGAGACTTTTCGGAAGACGATGGCCATCGGCGCCCCTGACGGCAGGTTTTTGAAACGGATGGGCTGGGTCTGCTCTCAGCCCGTGTTCTGTCGCTCCCCGGCTGTCTCCGCGATCTCGAATTCCGTTTCCACGAGGTCGCCCATCGGACCGCGCTGGTAACACCGAACGGTCCGGCGGCCATCATTTTCCAGGTTGAGCAGGATGGCGACCTGCCACGGCTTGGGCAGGTACCAGCCGTGCATATCCTGGTCGAGCTGCGACAGCCCGAAATCCTCGGTCGCCGGGAAGAGGTGCGTGTGGAACCAGCCTGCCATCTGCTTGCCCGCGAACTCGCTGTCGCGGCGCCGGCTGACCTTGCTCCAGCTGTCGCCGGTGAACAGCAGCTTGACGGCGCTGCCCACCGTATTTTCCGCCATCAGCAGATCGGTAACGTCGAGAACCCAGCGGAAATCATCGGAAGTCTCGTCCTCCGGGCTGCCGGGCTGCCGGTAGACGTTTCCGAACACGTATCCCCCCTGCTCCTTCCGGGTGCTGAGCGTCAGCCCGACATGCATCTGGTCGTAGAGCGAGCGTGGAATGATAACGCGCCCCTTGCCAAGGTCGCCCTTGCCTCGGCGCGTCGTCGGAACGATCGGAAAGCCGGCGGGAACCTCTGGAAAAGGCGGCTCCGGCACGGGACGGAACTGCACCCGCGACTCCCGCCGCTGCACCGGCGGCAGGCGAAACACCCCCTCCACGTCGTAGGCGTCATCGGGCAACGCTGCCTTCGACACGGTAACCGTCAGCGTCGGGCTGGGGATCAGCGCGTAGTAGAAGAGATTGGCGTTGACCGAGGGCCGGCGCTTCAGCAGATCGTTCCTCACGAGATGGTAGGCCAAACTGAGAAACAGGTCATCGACGGTGTAGGCCCCCTTGAACAGTTCCTGCTGCAGGTCGCCAAGAACGATCTCCACATGGCGCACCCGGGCATCGGGCAGCAGGCGCACCTCGGGCAGCCCTTGCGCCGCGGGGTCGAACGGCCTTCCATACAAAGAGGTCAGCCCGGCCGGCCGGGGGGAGCGCAGGAACTCGGTGTCGGCCTTGGTGTAAAGCCGGAAAAACGGTTCGGTGACGCTGTGCTCGTCGAGCACTTCGTCGAACAGCCGGTTGACGAAGGGGACGATCAGGGAGTTCGGTGCAAGATAGTGCTGAAGGACGTTCCCTTCGGCGTCGTAGACGGCGACGCAGAAATTGCGCAGAGAGCGGGTGCCGGTGTTCATCAAGAGCCTCCCGATCAAACAAATGGGCCGCTCGTCCGGGCTACCGGACGAAAAACGACGTTGGATCGCTCGTGGATCGGGTGCTTTCCCAACCACTCAAGAAGCCGCTGGACCACGATGGGCAATTGGCCGTCGATCGGGGTGATGGGAAGAAGCTGCTCGAGCAAGATGTGCAGATGACCGCCGATCGCGGCAATGGGGGGCCAACTGGTCTCTTGTATCACCCAGCCCGCCGCCTCGGTGTTGAAGGGGTTCGTGGCGTCGAAATTGCGCCACTGAATCATTTCTGCGAGCATCGTCACCAGCTTGGCGAGCCCCAGCGACGGTACGTAGCGCTCGTTGAGCACGCCCAGGCAAACCTGCCCATCGGGCTGGGCGATGTTCGGATGAAAGATCGGCGTCACCCAGCGCACCCTGGGGGCGGTCTGGGGATAATCTGCCCCGAGCGTGATCTCAACCTTGTGGACCTTAGCCGTGCGCGGCTCAATTTCGTCAGGGTATTTTTCAGTAAAACTCGTATAACGGAATTCTATTTGATAAAAATCTGGAGCAAAATCCTTATTTGTTGAAAAAGATATGCGACCATTAATTTTTGAAATATGCTCCATTTCTTTATGATCAAGAACAAGAGCTCTCTGGTGTTCGTATGGCTCGACGCCACCAGCAATCGCTTCTGGAAATATTCTCAGCGTGGCGCCGCTTCTAAGGCCCGCTTCCTCAACGGTTGACTGGCTGTTCAGACGTTTCGTCTGTCCCGGACTGTCCGGGTTGACCAATTCGACGACTGCCCGCTGGCGGCGTCCGTTGCCGTCGCTGACCGGCCACCGACGGTCAGCAAAGAAATCAGCGGCGAGGTCACCCAAACGCATGTCGCAGGGAACGTCCGCATCGAACCGCTCGCCGCTCGGACCCTCAAAGTAAATTAAGAGATTATCGGTCATCGTTGATTTCCTTCCTGGGTTCGCCTCTCGACCGCAACGTGCCTTTTAAATCGAAATAATTCAGAAAACCGGGATTTATTCCATCATGACAATAAAAAATAAAGCGTCTATTTCTTGATCGGACGAAAGATAATCTTCTTTCCGCTTGCCCCCAGCTCGTCAGTCATAACCTGCCGACCGGCTTCTTCTGCCTGTTTCGGCGCGCCCACCTTTTGGAGGATTCGGCTGCGATATTTTTGCACCGGATTGGTAAACTTCTGTTGGGGAGAAGAAATCCTGTTCACGACACCCGCAAAAAGATTAATGAAGTCCATACCATCAGCAAGGAGAAAACTTATACCTTGCAGTATAGCTGGAATATTCTTACGATTTCGAGCAACAAGTATCGTTTTGTTACCAATCGCATGAGAGAGTCCGATAAGATAATACATCGGAAGAAGCTGCGATAGCTCCTCACTATTCAACATGTAACCACCAATGTCGGCCACGACAATATCGGCCTGATGCACCATTTCCACCAGAGACTCCGTGATATCGCGAACCTCCTCACCCCCAATCTGCGTATCGTCCAGCGGCGTGAGGTTCGCCTGCGGTATAGCGATCTCAAGAGCTTTGGTTACGGATTTGTAATTCAGTTCCCCATCGCTTGACTGCGGAAGTGGCGGGCGGAGCACAAGGCAAGTTGCAGGTGTCATGGTTGCAGCCATTATCAATGGTGGACTCGGCGTTGGATGCGTAGGCACGCGCGGTCGTTCACGCACGCGTCGAACAAGGTTTGGTCCAGTGTCAGCCGGCGCGCCGGCTGCGCTGCCGAAGCCAACTGCTCGACCACAATGTCCTGTTCCGTGAACGGTGTTGTCAGGAGATCGGATGCCAACTCCTCGACAGTGACATCAAGGGAACTGGCGACACTATACAGACCGTCGTTATCGACCATCACGGTCAATCCCACGGTGTCCGTTCGAACCAGCGGAGATGCGTCCAACCGCAACGTCGAGGATGCCGTGACTCCAGCAGCCCGCAACGAGATCGACGTGTCCAGCTTGGGTGCCCCCTCGGCATCAAGGTGAAGGGAAAACCGCATTGGGCTGGACCGCTGATCCTGCGGGGATCGCCAACTCTCGATGAAGGCATCCAAGACTTCACCGACGATCAGGGCGTCGGAGCCATTTGCTTCGTACATTGTGCCATCCGGCGCCTTTATCCGGACGCTGAAAATCCTGAGATGGTCCGTCCGGCGATCCGTATGCCCGGCATTCTTGAAAATATGGGCGATTTCCCTCGTTATGTTCGCCAGTGCAATGTCCGGATCGCTGCCTGGGGACCAGACGGCGTAGCCGCGCGGCCTCACCTGTACCGGGTCCAGCCACTTGACGAGTTCAAAGGCGCAAGGACGGGCGATGACCGGAATAACGGCAAGACCGTTTTTCCGCTGCCGTTCCAGAAGTCTTGGCACCTCTTCATCGTTAATGAAATCCGATGCCAGAAAATTGGCTGTTATCAGAAAAACCGCCGCTGCGGCGCGCTCGATGGCCTCTTCGATCTCCTGTCGCCAATAATCTCCAACGGCAATTCTATCGTCGGTCCACATATCAATGATGCCGGCACGCCTCAAGGCGCTGAAATGGCTGACTACCTGATTCTTGAGATGAACATCCTTGCTGCTGTAGCTAAGAAATAATGAAGGCAGGCTCATTTTTATCTCACAGCCCCTTCGGATCGCCAGCCGCAACCGACTTGCAATTTCCCAAACACTCTAAGTTCATAATGATGACGATTCAATCGAAAACCACAAAAATCGGCACCATCACTTGATGAGCTCCGTATGCATTCTTATGAATACTATAGTATTTCAGGACATTGCTGTGGACAGAGCGTGGCGCACAGGACTAGCATACCGCCCCATCATTTCCCCGAGCGGGACGACACGATGAACCCGACGGCTGGCGCAAGCCGCAGAGGTCTGATCGGCCTATCAAAAATCCTTCGCGTGGAGGTCGACCACGGCATCGCCGCAACCGGCGACCCGCGCAACGCGAACCTGCCCGCGCTGGCGCTGCGGGTAACCACCACGCATTCGGAGTGGTATGCCGGTACCTGTTGCCATTGCCATCACATGTTCCGGGAAGGTGACCGGGTGCGGGTCTGCCCCGACTGCGGCAGCGCCTATCACGATGACGAGCGCTTCGGGCTGCAATGCTGGTCGGCATGGTTCCAGGGCCATCGGCAGTGCCGGGAGGAGCGTTACGATCACTTCAACGAGGAAACGATCCCGGCCTGCACGTTCCGGCCTTCGGAAACGTCGTCGGCCGACGCCGGGCCGGAAACGCCCAGGGGCCCTGAACGGCCGCCCGCCGCGCTGACGCCGCAGTTCATGGCGGGATTGCAGTCCATCTGGAAGCCCTTTGGTGACTACGACCTGGTGCGGGTCTCGCCGGACTCGCCGATCATTGGGCGCAAATGTCCCTGGTGCCGGTTCGACATTCGGCCGGGCGACCATGTTGTCGCCTGTGCGCGGTCGTGCGGGGTGTATTTCCATCAGGACGTGACGTTGAAGCGCACCTGCTGGAACGAATGGAACGGGCGGCATGGCAAGTCGCATTGCCCGATCACCGGCCATTCCTATGCCGAGGACGGGCATGATGGCCGATGACCGTTATGCACGCCAGCGCCTGATCACATGGCTGGAGCAGGACCGGCTGCGCGCAGCCACGGTGGTCGTCGCCGGCGCTGGCGCGCTTGGGAACGAGGTGCTCAAGAATCTGGCGCTGCTCGGCATCGGCCACCTGGTGGTCATCGACATGGATCAGGTCGAGCGCTCAAACCTCAGCCGCACCGCGCTCTTTTCAGAGGCCGACATCGGACGGCCAAAAGCCGAGGCGGCGGCAAATGGCCTCGCGCGGCTGAATGCTGAAACGCGGGTTACGAGCATTGTTGGCGATCTGTTCCGCGATGTCGGATTGGGGCGGCTCCGGCATGCCACGCTTGCCATTGGCTGCCTCGACAACCTTGCTGCCCGTGCCCATCTCGGCGCGCTGTGCGCGCTGGCGGGAATTCCGCACCTGGACGGTGGCACCTGGGCCCTGGGGGGAGAGTGCCGCTGGTTCATGGCGGGGCCGGGAAGCTGCTTCAGCTGCCTGCTCGACGACATCGACCGCGCACGCGCCACCGAGCGCCGCTCCTGCACCGGTTTCCGGGCGGACGCGGCAGAGGCCGCCTTCCCGGCCGCAACCTTGGTCACCACCACCGCAGTGGTTGCCGGGTTGATGGCGCACGAGGCGCTGAAATTTCTGTGCAGGCAGCCGGTCAACGCCGGCGAAGCGATCGTTTACAACGGAGCGGCGGGAACCCTGCATCGCTCGCTCCTGGAACGCACCGCGGATTGCCGGGCGCCACACAAGCCCCTTGAGCCGGTGGTCACACTGCCGCACCGCGCGGCAACGCTGACACCCGCTGACCTGCTCGACATTGCTGGCATCGGGCAAAAGGCAGAACCATCGGGTTACCCAGGTGAAGTCCTTCTGGGCCGTGACTTTCTGGTGCGTCTCACCTGCCCGCGCTGCCACGACGGCGAAGCGGTCGGCCAACTGTTGAGCGCGTTTCCCGAAAGCGCCGCCCGCTGTTCGCGCTGTGGCGGCGCACGGGTGCCGGAAACAGTGCGTTCGGTCGGTCATGACGACGCGCTCCGCGGCCGTCCGCTCGCCGCCCTGGGGGTACCGCCCGGCGAAGTGGTGACTGTGCAGGCCGGCCCATCGCTGAGCTTTTATGAGTTGGGCGGCGATCTGGACGGATAAGAAGGGAGGCATGCAAGGTGGAACGGGGTCCGTCCGGCACAATCGCGCGCTTGTGCTCCTCCCCTGAAGAGGTGGCTGTGCTGCGCCGGGAATTGCTGTGCCGTGCCGCCGTCGCCTATGAGCGCGCCCGGGAATGGGGGGAGGCCGCATCCTGCTGGCAGGAGACCGGCCAGCCCGAACGGGCGGCGGAAGCATTCGCGCGGGCCGGTGAACCGATGACGGCGGCCCGGCTGCTGATGCGGTCTGGAAACCATGCAGCGGCCCTGCCCCACTTCGAGACAGTCGCTGATGATTTCCTGTGGAGTGGCTTCGACCGGGTTGGCGCCTTGCTCGGAATTGCGGCGTGCCATCTGACGATCTCGGGCATGACATCCAAGGCCTTCCTCACGGTTGGGCAGCCCGCGGCCCAGGAAGCGCGCCGGATCCTGACAGATGCGAGACACCGCACCGACGCGGCGGCCGCGCAAGCTTGGGCTCTGCTGGGCGACTACGGTCGGGTAGCCAACCGCTACGATCTGGTGCAGCAAGGCTATGAAACGGCCCTTGCACACGGCCGGCTGGCCTTGCCCGCCGCCGAGTGCCGGTCGATTCGGGAAGCCTATCTTGCTGCGGCACGGGAAGCCGGCGACACACTTCTGGCCAGCCACATCGCGGCGGAAGCAGCATAGGTGGTGGAAGCGCGCATGCAATGGACCCCCGCTGCCTTTTCCGAACCAACCGCCGGCCAGCTGCGCTGTACCCTGTGCCCGCACCATTGCAAACTCGGGCCGGGCGCCGTCGGCCAGTGCGGCGTGCGCCGCCATGGCGACGGCGGCATGCAGACGCTGGCCCACGCAACGGCGGTTCAGCATTTGGACACGGTGGAACGCAAGCCTTTCTATCATTACCGACCAGGCACCAGGGTACTGACGCTATCGGCGCCAGGGTGCAGCTTCCGCTGTCTGTACTGCCAGAACTACCGGCTGTCGCAGTATGGCAGGGAACCTTCCGTGCCCTGGACGGCAGCACCGGTCGATGTGGCGGCGGTTCTGGACGCGGCCACCGAGGCGAAGGCTGCCATTGCCTTTTCATACACCGAACCGACCTTAGCCGTGGAGCTGACCCTTGCACTGGGCGAGGCCGCGGCCGAACGTGGCGTTGCGATCGTCTGGAAATCCAACGGTTTCATCACCGCCGCTGCAATCGACGCCGCAGCCCCCCATCTGGCGGCCGTGAACATTGATATCAAGGCAGCGCACGACCGGCAGCACGAGGCGCTGACCGGAGCCCCCCTGTCGCCCGTCCTGGCGGCGATCACCCGCTTCCTGGAAAGGGGGGTCTGGGTCGAGATCAGCACGCCTCTGATTCCTGGTCTCAACGACACGGCAGCGGCACAGCGTCAGCTCGCCGCGTTGATCGCCACCTATGGCCGCGACGTGCCCTGGCATCTCGTCCGATTCGTCCCCGACTTCCGCATGCAGCGGGCAAAGCCGACGCCGGCCGGCGTGCTGTCGCAGGCAGTGGACATAGCCCATGATGCCGGCCTCCATCATGTCTATGTTGAGCGGGCTCTCGGGCCGTCGGCGCGCAACACGTTTTGTCCGGGGTGTGGGGTGGAGGTCGTCGAACGGGATGTCTGGGCGCTGCGGCGGATCCGGCTCACCGATGGGCACTGCCCCACCTGCCACGGTGTGGTCGCCGGGCGCTGGTGAAGGACCAAGATCATGACCGAGTACCGGTTCAAGGACAGCATCCCCGACCTGTTTCACCCCACCGATTATGATGTGGCTGAGAACGCGCGGCGTCTGCGCATCCGCATCCGCCACACCGACGACGGCGTGGAGATCATCGGCGATGCCCTTTCCGCGTCGATCATCGAAGAACTCTTGGAGAAACTCGATCCCGCTGTCATCGAACAGATGCTGTGCGGCTGATCGGAATATCCCAGCCCCCGAATTCCAATGCCGAGACGCAGTGCCGGGTGGTGAACGTGCTGGAGCGGCCATGATGCTGTCGATCCCGGCCCGGTGTGCGCATCCACCGAGAGCTTCGTGCCTGAAATCCGAATCGAGGTGAGCGACGAACTGTGGGCGGTGATCGCACCGTTGCCGAGGGCAGCGAGCGCCGTGGCCGCCACCGTTGGAAGGTCGAACGCACCCTGGCGTGGTTCGCCCGTTTCCGCCGCATCGTCGTTCGCTATGAGCGCCGCAGCGATGCCTTCGCTGCTTTCCATCATCTCGCAGCCGCCCCGCATGAGCGGGGGTGACCGTTCCTTCCTTCAGCCGGCGGCGGCCGGCAGGGTGCCGGTTGCGAGGAAAGCCTCCTCCGCGGCGCTCGGCACCCGCTGCAGGATCGGGTTGCGGTGGGGAAAACGGCCGAAACACCCGATGATCCGGCGGTAGCGCTCCGCCGCGGCGGAACAGGCCGAGAAATGCTGCCGCTGGTGCGGCGGGGCCGTTTCCAGCAGGCGGGCGAAGCAGGCGCACGACAGGGCCTGCGTCTCTGCGTCCTCCGCGTGCAGGAGCGGCAGGTAGAAGAAGTGCCGCTCCACAGGGCACAGCTTCCGGTCCAGCCCCAGCGCGATCCCCGTCCGGGTCAGGGCCTGGGCGGACCCGTCGCCGGCGAAGGCCCGCGGCGAGCCGCGGAAGATGTTGCGGGTGAACTGGTCGAGCAGGAGGATGAGCGCCAGCCGCCCCGCCGCCGTCCCGGACCAGGAGTCCAGGGAGCCGGCCAGTGCCTGTTCCACCAGCGCCCCGAAACGGTCGGCGATGAGCCGGTCGAACGCCGCATCGGCCTTGAACCAGCGGGCCACGTGACGCTCCAGGGCCGGGTCGGGGGCCGACGGCGAATCGCCCAGCCAGAAACCCACAACCTCTGCCGGACGGACCATGCCGTTTCCTCCCCTGCCGCCGTTCGTGGATATGAATCCGGCGGTCACAGATGCAGCCGCCTGTTGGCCGGGTCATACCAGCGGTAGCCGTCGGCGATGCGGGCGGGAGAGCGGGCTTGGCCGTCGTCGATCTCCACGGCCGTGCCGGCGACGGCCAGCGCCGCCGGCACCCAGCCGCGGGCGATCGGCTTGCCCAGTGTGGGGCTGTATCCCCCGTTGGTGATGCGCCCGACCGGCGCGCCGGCCGCCGTCAGCGCCTGCCCCGTGCGGGGAACCGGGCCGCCGTCCGCCATCTCGATCCCCACCAGCCGGGTCCGCGCCCCCTCCTGCCGCCGCTGCCGGAGGATGCCGGCGCCGGCCAGATCAGCCTTGCGGCGGGCGACCAGCCAGTCCAGGCCCAGTTCCACCGGTGTTGCCCCCGGATAGAAGTCGTTGGCGTTCACATAGCCTTTTTCCAACCCCAGGATCATCGCCGCCCCGATGCCGTAGGGGGCCGCCCCCACCGCCCGGCCCAGGTCCGCCAGGGTTTCCCACAGCGCCGCGGCGTATTCCGGCCAGACGATGAACTCCACCCCCGCCTCCCCGGAGAAACCGGTCCGGGCGCACAGGACCGGCACCCCACCCACCGTCAGAGCGCGGATGGCCCGCAGGGGAAGGGACGGGACATCGGCCACCGGGCGCAGCATCGCCCCCGTCTGCGGCCCCTGAACCGAAATCACGGTGACGCCCAGCGGGTGGACGGACAGGCCCGCACCACGGATGCCGGCAAGCCAGGGCTTCGGCTCCCGCACGCCGAAGAAGCCGGTGCCCGCCGGCAGCCTGGCGGGGTTCGGCCCCGGCACGGTCACCAGGAACCGCTCCGCGTCCAGGCGGAAGACCATGCCGTCCTCGGCCACGCCGCCGCCGCCGTCGAGCATCAGGGTGTACAGCCCCTGCCCCGGCGGGCAGGCGGCGAGATCGCGGCTGCACACCGTCTGCAGGCCCGCCAGCGCGCCGGCTCCCGACACGATCAGGTGGCTGAGGAAGGGGAACTCCGTGAAGCCGGCACGGGTCCGCACAAGGCGGACCTCCTCCTCCACCGACGCGTAGGCCGCGGGCAACTGCCAGCCGCCCCAGTCGAGAAAGCGGGCCCCGGCCTCCGCGTGGTGCCGGTGAAGAGGGCTGTAGAGCTTCATGCGCGCGGCAGCCGCGACGGCATGATGTCGGCCAGCGGCGGCTCGCTGACGATCACCCGCCGCAACAGCCGCCGTGCCCCCGCCGTGCGGCAGTGCTGGAGCGCCAGATTGTCGAAGATGATCAGGTCGCCGGGCTGCCAGCGGTGGGTGTAGATGTTCTGCGGCGCGTAGAGGTGGGTGAAGATGTCCTGGAGCAGCCGGTCGCTTTCCTCCGGGTCCATGCCGTCCACGGCGACCGACAGGTATTCGTTGACGAACAGGATCTCCTCCCCGCTTTCGGGATGGGCGAGGATCGCCGGGTGGCTGGTGCCGCAGCACGCCACCGCCCGGCGGTCCACGTCGGCGCGGCTCAGCCGCTGCCCCGACCGCTGGCCCACATCCACGATGTCGGAGGCATGGAACACCGTGTGCCCGGCCACCCGCTCCCGCAGGGAGGCCGGCAGGGCGGCGCACAGCCGGACCACGTTGATGAAGCCGGTCGCCGCCACGCCGTCCCCCGCCACCTCGTCCCCCCACAGGGACACCACGGGCAGGGGAACCCGGGTGAAGCTGAAATCGGCGTGATAGCCGATCCCCTCGTCCACCCCGGCGGTCACCATCGAATAGGGCCGGCCGTCGTTCAGGGAGCCGCGCACGGTGCCGAACAGCCCGACGAACCGCACATGCGCCTCGGCGTCCAGGTCCGGTTCGTGGAACACCAGCAGGTAATGGGTGCGCAGCAGGCGCCGCAGCGTCTCCGCCTCGGCCCCGGTGATGCCGTTCTTCAGGGAGCAGCCGGTGATCCGCGCTCCCAGGAGGGGGGAAAGGGGGGTGGCTTCGATCTGGCTCATGGCCGTCACCATCGGACAGGGTTGCGGATGGACGCAGAGACGGGGGCCGGTGCCGCCCGCCCCCTCAGCGGTCGGCACGGAGTGAAAACATCAGCGGCAGACTGTGCGCCCGGTCCTTCATGCCGTAGCGCCCGCCCCCGATGTCTTCCAGATAATCCAGGCAGTTGAACACCATGAACGGGTATTCCCGGAGCGCGGTCACACGCAGCGGCGCCTGCGCCACCGCGGTGACGATCTCGCCCAGGCTGTGGGGCCATTCGTAGGCGGTGCGCTCGATGGGGGCGCCGGGGTCCATGCACGCCCCCTTCTTCACCTGGGCCACCGGCCCGGTGCCGGGAAAATAAGGAAAGACGAAGCGGGTGCCGGTCTCGTCCAGCATGTTGAACAGGGGATGGAAATCGACGATGTAGAAGAACCCGCCCGGCTTGAGCATCCGGGCGATCAGCCGGCCCAGCCCGGCCAGATCCGGCAGCCAGTGCAGAACCCCATAGGATGCGAAGACGATGTCGAAGGGCGCCAGCCCCAGCCCGCCGGTATCGTAGACGTTGCAGCAATGGAAATCCGCCGCCAGCCCGGTGTCGCGGGCAAGCGTGCGGGCGAAGGCGATCGCCTCGTCGGAATAGTCGATGCCGACGGTCTCGGCGCCCAGACGGGCAAGGGACAGGGTATCCAGGCCGATGTGGCATTGCAGGTGCAGGATCCGCCGGCCCCGCACGTCGCCCAGCGCTTCCCGCTCGACGCCTTTCAGCGAGCAGCGCCCGGCGCGGAACCCGGCCACGTCGTAGAAGGCCGAGCCGGCGTGAATGGGGGTCCAGGCGTTCCACAGATCCCGGTTGGCATCGTCGTAGCGGTGGGCGGTGGTCATCCGGGCATCTCCTGCAACGGTGCGGGGGTGGGGGTGGAAAGAGACGGGGAAAGCGGCAGGGCGGCCCGGCGCCGGCTGTCGGCGGGATCGTCCCAGCGGTAATCCGCCGCCACCAGCGCGGTGTCGCTGCCGCCGGGCGTCTGCACCGTCAGCCGCGTGCCGGGAACGGCGCGGCCGGCGGCGACCCACCCGCGCGCCAGGGTGCGGCCCAGGGCCAGACTGCGGGCGCTGGCGGTGACGGTGCCCACCGCCGCCGTCCCGGCCCGGATCGGGGTTCCGGGCACCGCCGCCACCGGACCGGCAAGTTCCAGCCCCACCAGCCGCGTTTCCGCCCCCGCCGCCAGCCGCCGCTCCAGCGCGGCCCGGCCCTGGAAATCGGTGTCCATGGCCACCAGTGCGGTCAGCCCCAGTTCCAGGGGGGTGGCGCCGGGGTAGAAATCCCGCCCGGCCAGGAATCCCTTCTCCAGGCTGATGGGCGTCAGGATGTTGACCCCGCAGGGGGCCATGCCGTGCGTCCGCCCCCAATGCTCCAGGCGCCGCCACAGGGCCACCGCGTACTCCGGCCAGACCAGGATGTCGAATCCCACCTCTCCGGAATAGCCGCTCCGGCTGACCAGCGCCGGGATGCCGTCGAGATGGAGCTGGCGGCAGTCTCCGAACGCCATCCCGGCGACATCGGCCCCCTGCGCCAGCACCGCCGGGGACGCCGGCCCCTGCACGGACAGGAGCTGGACACCCAGAGGGTGGACGCAGGCCACCCGCCCGGCGGCGGCATCGGTCAGCCAGGGCTTGCCGTTGCGTGCGCTCAACAGGCAATCGCCGTCGGAATCATGAAAGGCGAACCGGCCCCGGCCCGACACGATGAAGCGGCCCTCCGACACCCGGTGCACCGTGACCTCCTCGATGGCCGTCCCCTCGGGTGCCAGGGCCAGCGCCTGGAAGGTCCGGCCCGGTAACTGCGCGGCCACGTCCACGGTCAAGGCGTGCTGCAAGGTGGCCAGGGCATCCCGCCCGCACACCAGCGTGTGGCTCATGAAGCCGTACTCCGCCACGCCGGCGGCGTGGCGCAGCCGCCCGGTTTCCGCGGCCTCGGTGGTGTAGACGGCGGGAACCTGCCAGCCGAAATAGCCGGTGAACCGGGCTCCGAGCCGGACATGCTCCCCATGGAGGGCGGTATGGAGCGGATGCCCGGTCATGCCCCCGCCTCCCCGGCCGGGGAAACCGGCCGTTCCCGGTAGAAGCTGGTGTAGCGCTCCTCCCGCTCGGTCAGCAGGCGCCCGGTGGTGGCGGTGCCGCAGGCGGCGCACGGTTCACCATCGCCATCGGTGAAGGTCAGCTTCGCCAGAGCCGCGGGCGGTGCCGCCACCCGGCTCTGGCAGGCGTGGCGGGGGCAGCAGGGAGCCACCCGGTGCAGCGTTCCCTTCCCGGCGCGGGCGGCGGCCAGGGCATCGCGCTGCCTCTGCCGCGACCGCTCCCGCAGCATCCGCTCGAACAGGGTCAGCCACCTCTCCGCCTCGTCCAGGGCCGCCGCCAGGGTCGGGTGGCGGGAAGGGGGCGCGCCGAACGGATGGCGCCGGTGGAGCCGCCAGCCGCCGTCATCGCGGACCACGGCGCACGGAGCCCCGGTGTCCAGCAACGCCCGACAGGGATCGCAGCCCGGCGGCAGGGTGCGGATACGGTCCGCTCCGTCAGGGCCGTCCGCACCGATCACCGCCACCCGGACCGGGGCCAGCCGGGGGGGATGGAGGAAGCCATGGCCGTCCCGATGGTGCAGCAGCAGGGCGGCCAGCAGCTTCTGGCTGAAGCAGGCGGTGTTGACGTGCCGGGCGGCCAGGGCGGGAAAGCCGTTTTCCACGGGAAAGCCCGCGTCCATCCGGTGGGACACCGCCAGCGTCTGGAAGGCGTCGGCGCCGCCGCCCAGTTCGACCGAGAACGTGGCGCGGGTGAAGGGAAAGGCGGTCATCGCCGGACGGGTGCCGGTCAGCGGCTCCAGGCACAGATCCTCGCGGCACAGCGCGGTCAGGGCCGCGTTCACCTTTTCCCACGCCGCGGCGGCCCCCTCCTCCCCGGTGTGGGCGCTGAAGATCTCGCACTTGCCGTATTCGCCGAAATCGAGAAAGCCCCGGTGGGCCTCGTCGAGAAAGCAGCGGCTCCAGGCATAGGCCCGGTGCGGCAGGTGCCGGCCCTGCCGGATCAGGGCCTGGACGTGGTGGAGGTAATGCAGGTCGGAGAACGGCGCCAGGACCAGACCGGAACCGTCCGCCCCCGCGACCGGCAGCAGCCGGCGGGCCCCCGGCCCGAGATAGCGCTCCAGGGGCCGGCGCGGGGCCAGGGCCGGCAGGCGGATCTCCTCATAGCCCAGGGGGGCGAGCCGGGCGGCGGTCAGCGCCTCCAGCCGGCGCAGCAGCCCCATCCCCATGGCCCCCCAGGCGACGTACGGGGCGGCGGCGGAGGCATGAAAGACGTCGGCGGCGGCGAACAGCCCGGCCGGGTCCGGCGGTGGGGCGGGATCATCGCGCATGGCCGCTCACCCCGCCGCCGGGCCGGGAAGGAACGGTTTGCGCGCGGTGACCACGCCGTACCCCGGCTGCAGCGATGCGTGGACGGTGGCCCCGGTGAAGCCGGCATCGGTCATGATGGCGGCGAAGGCGTAAGGGTCGGTGTGGTATTCGATGGGATGGCCCTGGTCCTGGTCGTAGATCCACTGCACGGCCCGGCGGGCGGCGTCGTTGGCCGCGGTTTCCTCGGGATGGCGGCGGCGCAGGGCCTCGGTCTCGGCACGGTAGCGGGGGCCGGGGCGGAAATGGTCGATGTTGACGAAGCGGCCCCCCGGCCTCAGCATCGCCAGGATGATGGCCGCCACCCGCTCCTTGTTGCGGATGTGGTGGAAGGTGCCCGCCGACAGGACGATATCGACGCTGCCGGGGGGCAGGTCCAGCCGGTCCAGGCGGCTGACCACGAAGCGCACCTCCGCCGCCCCGTCATAGGTCTTGGCGCTGGCGTGGCGGATCATTTCCTCGGAAAAATCGACACCGATGAAGCGGGCGTTGCGGGTGAAGCGCAGCATGGCCTGGATGCAGGCTCCGGTGCCGGTGCCGAGATCGACGACCGTCACCCCGTCCGCCGGCCCCAGCTCGCGCTCGACCACGTCCCATGCCCACCGGGCCCAGGGGGCGGTGTCGGGGGTCCAGGCGCGGGCGTCCAGCCGGGCGGCGAAATCCTCGAAATACGCATGGGTCCGCCGCCGGGTGGCGCGTCTCCGGCTGCGGAAGCCGGCCAGGATTCCGGCATTCGCTGTTACGTCCATGACCGTTCCCCCTCCTGTTCCATCCGGCCATAGGCGGCGTGCTCGATGGCCGTGTTCGCGCGGATGGCCCGGCCGGAGCAGGCCGCGCAGGGATCGCCGGTGCCGAACGCGCCGGCCAGCATCGCCGCCCGCCGCCGTTCCATCTCCGCCCCCAGCCAATAGTCCCCGACCGGCATGTCCTGGACCCAGGACGCAGGCGGTTCCAGGGCGAAGGTGGCGCAGCAGCGGTGATAGCCGCCGTCCAGCCCGACCGCCACCGACAGCCATGGCCGGTCGCAGACGCCGAGTTCCAGGGCATCGGGGGTGAAGGCGGCGCGGTCGATGGTGCCGCCCCAATTGCCGATGTCCCGTTCCTGCACGAAATCCGCCAGTGCCCCCCACTCCCGCCGGAACGCCGGGGTGGCGGCGGCGAAGGCGGGAAGACGGAAGACGTGCACCGTGGTCAGCGGCGGGTTGCCCCGCCCCTTGCGCACCAGGAACGCACGGGCGCCGCGGACCACCCGGTCATGGACGTCGCGGCCCACCAGCCAGCGGTACCCTTCCGCATCCGGGGCGTTGAGGCTGATCGACAGGTAATCGACCCGCCCGTCCAGCAGCCAGCCCGGAACGCCGTCGGCCAGCGCCAGCCCGTTGGTGTTGAAGCCGGTCCGGATGCGGAGGTCGTGCGCCTTGATCTGCGCGAACAGATCGGGCAGGCCGGGGTGCAACAGGCTTTCGCCCAGCCCGCCGAGATTGATCTGAAGGGGGCCGCCGCCGCGGCACCCGTCGAGAACCGCGGCCAGCACGTCCGCCTGCAGGTCCAGCCCATCGCTCTGCGCCCGCACCGCCTGCCGCTGACACATGCGGCAGGACAGGTTGCAGCGGCGGGTCAGCTCCACCTCGATCACGGGGGGAAAGGGCGGCAGCGCCGCGTTGCCGGTCATGCCCGCACCACCTCTTCCGCCGCCGCCCGCTTCGCCGCCGGTCTGGCGGCGGGCAGGCCGGCGACGGTGTCGGCGATGATGCCCCAGCGCCCCGGCGCCGGCGTCAGCCGCACCCGGCGGCAGGCGGCGAGCCGCTCGGTCATGAACGCCTCCAGCCGGCGGGCGTCGCGGTCCAGGCCGCATCGGGTGGCGCTGTTCTCGCCGCTTTCGCTGGTGTAGTCGATCCACGACCCGTGGAACCACGTGCGGGGGCCGAGCGTCAGGGTCAGCGTGTCCACCGGCGCCTCCCGCACCGCCGGGCTGGACAGGGCGGCGGCCAGCGACGGCAGCGGCGCGAAGGGATCGGTCACCGTGATGGCGGCGTCGGGGCCGTCGCGCACGACCGTGGTGCGGCGCTTGTCCGCCCGCAGGGCGCCCAGCCGCCCGTCGGCCTCGGCCATGAAATCGACGATGGCGTGCCGCTCCCCCTGGGGGTAGACGCCATAGGGGTGGTGCGTCCGGCCGGCGGGGTCATAGTAACGGGCTTCGCGGTCGTAGCCTTCCTGCGTGAACGCCAGGAAATCGGCGAACGTCCGCCGCTCGACCGCCAGCCCGTGGAAGGCCGGTTCCTGCGCCAGCGGCGTGCCGGGAATGACGTGCAGGGGGCTGAAGCGCCAGTCGCGCACGCAGCCGAACTCCCGGCTGAGATCCTCGATGAAGGCCAGCCCCCGCGCGCGGTGGTCCGCGGTCTCCCACGGCATCCCGACGATGCCGGTGGCATCCACGTGGACGTTGCCGCGGGCCTCGGCATGGCGCAGGACGGAACGGATGGCGGCGTCGGTCACATGGGGCTTGATCAACCGCTGCCCGGCCAGACGGCGGCGGTGGTCCTCGGCGAAGACCTGGACGTCGAAACAGATGCCGACCTGCGCGAAACGCTCCGACAGGGTGTCGATGATGGCCGGCGTCGGCAGCCCCCAGTGGAAGTAATAGCAGCTTTCGAACCCCGCCGGCAGCGCGGCGCCGAGATCGCGCAGGAACGCCTCCGTCCGGCGCAGGGACGGGTGCTCGTAATCGAAGATCAACTGCGACCGCCCGGCCAGGGCCGCGGCATCGGCGGCCACCGCCGCGACCCGCCGCATCCGCGGGGCGCCGCGGCCCAGGATGCGCCGGCCGCTCTCGCGGTTTTCGATGCAGTAGAAACAGGGGTAGGAGCACCCCCGCCCCAGCCACACATACCCCGGCACCTGATCGGGACGGTCGATCAGCGTCGCCACGGGATCGAGCCGCACCTCGTCCAGCGCCATGGGCGCCACGGCCCCCGCCACCGGCGGGTGGTAGCCGGCGGCGGTGAAGCCGTTGGACACCGTACCCTGGCTCACCAGCAGCGGCAGCGATGCATCGACGTCCCCCACCAGCACGATGTCCACCAGCCCGGTGGCGATCAGTTCGGCGGGAAAGGTGGAGGCGGTGTGCCCGCCCATGATGATGGGCAGGCGGGGAAAGCGGCGGCGCACCACCCCCGCCACCTGCAGCGCGCCGTAGAGCGTGTTCCACCATTTGCAGGCGATCGCCACGTACCGCGGCCGTTCCCGTTCGATGGCCGTCGCGACATCCTCGTCCAGGCTGGCGCCGGACGGCATCCGCACCCCGGCCTCGTGCCCGCCGGCGCGCAGGCTGGAAGCCAACCACAACAGCGCCATGTTCAGCACATGGTCGTCGGCCTGGCGGGTGCGCGGCGGGTTGAAGAAGAGAACGTCCATGGGCCGGGCCTCCGGTCAGATGAAGCGGCGGAAGCCGGTGGCGGGGGCGAACGGCCGGCCGTGGTCGATCAGGGCGGTGATCCGGTCCTGCAGATCGGGGTGCAGGTCGGGGATGATCTCCGCCTCCAGCATCCGCATGGCCTCGCACGCCCGCGGGTCGCGCGCCCGGATGTCGCCGTAGGACAGGAGCGCGTTGGACCGGCACCCGCCGCCGCACAGCCGGGAATAGCGGCAGGGGCCGCAGTCCGGCAGGTCGCGGATCGCCATCTCGCGCATCGCCATGTGCGGCCGGCCGTGCCACACCGGCCCCACGCCGGACACGGCGACATTGCCCAGCACCGCCGGCGGGTGGACCTCCAGCGACGCACAGAACACCGCCGTGCCGTCGGGCTTGATGGTCATGTTGGTCAGGGCGTATTTGCACGGGTGGTCGTCGGGCCGGTGATCCTCCAGGCCGCTGTCGAAGGAATCGGTGCGGAAGAAATCCGACAGTTCCATGCGAAAGCCGGGACGGTCCGTCAGCCAGCGCATCAGCAGGCGCTTGAAGACCAGGATGACCTCCTCGAATTCCACCTCCAGCGTGTCGTGGAACTCGCGGTAGCGGCCCAGCACCTTGGGCAGGCCGATGCGCCAGCCCTTGATCGACGGGTGGCTGGCCATCCAGTCGTAGAGCTGGTCCATCTGGTGCAGGTTGGTGCGCACCGCCATGGTGTTGATGAACACCCGGCAGCCGTGGGCGTCCAGCCGTTCCATCGCCCGCTGGAAACCGGGGAACACCCCTTCCCCCCGCACCGCCTCGTAGGTGTCGGCGGTCAGGCCGTCCATGCTGATGTAAAGGGCGCCGTTCTCCTTGAACCGCCGCGACAGCCGTTCGGCCAGCCGCTCGTTGAGCAGCGTGGCGTTGGTGCTGATGACGTCGAGGTACATGCGGTGCCGGTCGATGGCGTCGATGATCGTCCACAGATCCTTGCGCATGGTCGGCTCGCCGCCGGAAATCTGGATGCGGCGGACATTGTGGGCGTCGAGGTCGGCGATCAGCGCCAGGATCTGGTCGGTGGTCATCTGACGCGACAGGGCCGCGTCGGTGTTGAAGTCGGAATTGAAGCAATGGGCGCACGTCAGGTTGCAGCGGCCCGTCACCTCGATCAGCACGTCGGACAGGTGCGGCGGATCGCAGTAACGGTAATAGGGCGCTTCGGCGGGCTGGGCGCCATCGTGCAACGCCACCACGCCGTCCTCGGCCTGTGCCGTGATGAAGGCATCGGCATCGCCGGGGGATACCCCCACCTCCGCGGCGATCCGGGCCACCGTCCGCGTCCCGTCGCACAGACGCAGGGCGGCCAGCTGCGGCTCTTCAAGCTCGTAGTACTCACCCGTCATGTAATTCATCAGGTAACGGACGCCGGGGCCGATCTGCCGCAGGGCAAAGCGTTCGTCGAGAAGCGGGTATGCAGTCAAAGGCATGGCGTCATCCCTGGGTAAGGCCGCGGGGAGGGGCGGACGGCTGGGCACGGGAAAGGCCGGGGCCGGTTGCGGGTGCGAAGGCAGCGCAACCGGCCCCGCCGCCGAAGCGGAAGGCGTGCGGGAGGACCGGGAGGGCTCAGGCCTTGCCCAGGGCCTGATAGATCTCGCCGATGGCGGGATCGGCACACATGGCGTAGCGGGACAGATCCTGCTGCGTGTACAGGGTGTAGGTCGCCGTGCAGCTTGCCAGCACCCGGCCGGCGGCGTCGGTGATCTCACCCACCATGACGACTTCGCCGTCACCCCGCTTCCCGGCCACCCTGGCGGTGGCGCGCACGTCGGTATCGACCGGAACCAGATCGTAATATTCGGTGGACGACTGCTTGAGCATGGCCGGCGCCCTGGCCAGGGCCAGCGCGCCATGGCCGGTGACCGTGGCGAGCGCGGTGGCGACGGCGCCGGGGTGAGCCCCCGTCACCTTGGGGCTGCGCCACCCGGACATATGGCCCGGAATACGGAAGCTGGATTCCACACCCTCGCCGTTCTGGACGATGTGCATGGTCAGGCCGGTTTTGTTGTCCGGGCTCGTAAAGTCCTGATAGCCACGAAGCCGGGGAACTTCTCTGCCTGCTTTGGTGGTCATGATGGCACCTGCTGTCATGGGATAAGACAAGCACCTCCACACGCTTCGGCCACACGCCTCAAAAAGCAGCAAACCGTTCTTTTGCCGAACAGAGGTGCACGCGAACGCCGGAACAGGTGCCCACCGGCCGCCGTCAGGGAAAACAGCCCTGGCCCGCGCCGGTGGGCATCCGTTCTCAGCTGTAGTTGGGCATGCCTTTGAAGTTGGCTTTGCGGATCACTTTCTTGATCGTGGCGGACATGAGACGTTCCTCTTTCAAAAAGGGAAGGAAATGCCGCAGGCCGTTTCGCAGAGGCATAAGCCGGCGAATGCGCCGAAAGGGCGCAATGCTCGGTTCTATGCTTCTGAATAAGCCGGCCTATCAACCGGCAATGGGATCATGA
Organism: Azospirillum fermentarium; assembly: GCF_025961205.1. Taxonomy (NCBI): domain Bacteria; kingdom Pseudomonadati; phylum Pseudomonadota; class Alphaproteobacteria; order Rhodospirillales; family Azospirillaceae; genus Azospirillum; species Azospirillum fermentarium. The sequence continues at coordinate 402,835 of NZ_JAOQNH010000002.1, read as the reverse complement.
GGCCGGAAGAATTTTATTGTCGAGAATGAATTTCGAAAAGTCGTGTTTTTTCTGCGTTGCATGCAAAGGTAAACCGCAAATTCAACTACATGAACATGACGCAGTTTTATATTCGATGAAATGTTTTATTTGAGATTTGTTTTCATTAGCTTTAAAAATATTCCCCCAAAGACTCGGGAGAATCATGGTGCGATATTCTTGATTTTCCACTTCATATGATAAAATTCATATGCTCTTTGAGTGTTCTGTATGTTTTGTTACTAAGAATGGATTTGGAAACCGCTTCAATGGCAGACTTGCCGGGGTAGCATGCGTGCCATGGCGGGCATGTGTCATGCCGCCGGAGACGCCGATACGGACCTCACAGTCACGGACAGACGGGCGCCGGCGGACGCCCGTCGTGTTCCTACGGCATCTCCGCCGCGTCCCCATGGGAAACCGCTTCAACCGTCAGGTGGCGCCAGACCCCCATACGGTTTTGCCAACCGATGCTCTGGCCGGCGCGAAGTCCGATCAGGGCCGCGCCCACCGGCGTCATCACGGACAGCCGATGGTGCGATGCATCCTCCTCCATCGGCCACACCAGGGTAACGCTGCGCCGCTGCCCGGTATCGCAGTCCACGAACGTGACATGCGAACCGATGGTGACGCTCGACGGCGGCAGGGTGTCATCCGGCACGACGCGGGCACGATCCAATTCGCGTTCCAGATACTCCGCCACCTCCGGCAGCCGGTTCCCGGCGGCAAAGGCAAGCTCGGACAGCCGCTCGTGGATGCTGCTGGTCAAGGTGATGGTCGGCAGCCGGCCGGGCCGCGGCGGTGTGGTCATCATACGATCCCTGCGGGAGATAAGGCGAAGTGAGGAAGCCGCTCAGGCCGGCAGGACGCGCTCGACCGACAGCCAGCGCGTGGTGCCGTCCGCATCGGCGCAGGGCATGCGTGCTCCCTCGCGCAGGCCCAGCAAGGCCACCCCCAGAGGCGATGCGACGGTGATCTGGCCATCCTTGAGCGGCTGGTCCGGGTACACCAGTTCGCCCCATTCGGACGGCTGGCCGTCGTCACGGCGAAACAGCACGCGGCTGCCCATGCGCACGATCGTTTGGGGCAGATCCTCTTGCGGACGGACGATCGCACGCTCCAGCTCGCAAGACAGGAACGCCGACACATCCGGAGCCTGCACAGCCAGCCGGTCCATTGCCCGCAGCAGGCGTCCGTAATCCGCACGCCCGATCCAGATCAGCGGCCGGTCAGCTTCCTCGTTCATCTGCGTATCCTCGAATGCGCGGCGGCGGCGGTGCAGGCCGGGACAAATTCTCCTCCATGCGCTTCGCCGGTTGCCATCCGTAAGATTACGGAACGCATCCCGCGACGGTTTCTTCAAGAAATTATCGTTTTATTTCAATGGTTTGATTGAATTCGGTATTATTACGGATATTTCGATCCGCATTATTCCTGAGTAGAACAAGGTCCACATATGCCCGGAACGGCAGGCGGAACCTTCTGGGAAGGACGTGCGGCCCTGCTCCGGCGCTCCTGACCGACACATGAGGGACGACACGATGGACGATCTGTTTTCGGGGGCGTTGAGCCGCCTGAACGAAGCCGCACAGTACGTTGAGGTGGACTCCGAGGTTCTCGAGAAGCTGAAGTACGCCAAGGAGACGCTGAGCGTCCGGCTGTCCGTGCGTATGGACGACGGGTCGCGCCGTTCCTTTCCGGCCTGGCGCTGCCGCTACGACGACACCCGCGGGCCGACCAAGGGCGGCATCCGCTTCCACCCCAGTTCCAACGTGGAGGAGGTGACCACGCTGGCGTTCTGGATGACCTTCAAGTGCGCGGTGATGAACCTGCCCTACGGCGGCGGCAAGGGGGCCGTGAAGGTGGACCCGCACAGCCTGTCCAAATCGGAACTGGAGCGCCTGTCGCGGGCCTACGTGCAGGCCTTTGCCGGCATGATCGGACCGGACCGCGACATCCCGGCCCCGGACGTCTACACCAACTCCATGATCATGGGATGGATGGCCGACGAGTACAGCTCCATCGTCCGCCAGCCGAGCCCGGCGGTCATCACCGGCAAGCCCCTGCCACTCGGGGGCTCGGTGGGGCGCGATGACGCGACGGCCCGCGGCGGGTACTATCTGCTCAAGCATCTGGAAGCGGACCTCGGCCTTGCCGGCTCGGACAAGCGCGTGGTGGTCCAGGGCTACGGCAACGCGGGCTTCCACATCGCCCGCCTGCTGCACGCGGACGGCTACCGCATCGTCGGCCTGTCCGACTCGCGGGGGGCGATCGTCTGCGAGGAGGGCCTGGACCCCCATGCCGTGCAGTCGGCGAAGGAGCGGGGCGGTTCCGTGACGGCCTACACCGCGGGCGGCACCCGCGTCGTGAGCGAAACCGAGCTGCTGGGCACGGCCTGCGAGGTTCTGGTCCCCGCCGCTCTGGAGGACCAGATCCACAAGGGCAACGCCGGCCATATCAAGGCCCGCATCGTTCTCGAACTCGCCAACGGCCCGATCACCCCGGAGGCCGACCGCATCCTGGAGGAGGCGGGCACCATCGTCCTGCCCGACATCCTGGCCAACGCCGGGGGCGTGACGGTGTCCTATTTCGAGTGGGTGCAGAACCGCCAGGGCTACTACTGGGGCCTGAGCGAGATCCATGAGCGCCTTCGCTCGATCATGGAGACCGAGGGCCGCTGCGTGTGGGATATGCATGCGGCCAAGGGTATCTCCATGCGCACGGCAGCCTATGCCCATGCGCTGGAAAGGCTGTCGAGCGCCATCGCCGCACACGGGACGCAGCCGTTCTTCATCGGCTGACCACAGATCGGCCGGCCACCGTGGCGCAAGGACGGGAGTTCGCGGGCTCCCGTCCTTGTTGGGATAGGTGAATCCGTCGGGCGGCTGTATAATCCACGTCTTGCCGGCGTGTGCCACCCCGAACGATTGCCTTGAGATGCCTTTCCTCTCCAGCCGCGCCATGGGAGCGCCCTTTCCCGCCGTCCCGACCGGACGGGATGCGCTCGTGCTGTCGCTGGCCTTCCTGGCCGCCTACCTGGCCATCGACTGGCTGACCTTCATCCATCCGCGCCCGAGCCTGAACATCACCCCGTGGAACCCGCCGGCCGGGCTGTACATGGCCCTGCTGCTGTGGACCGGGGCCCGCGGCGTGCCGATGGTCTATGCGACGCTGCTTCTGGCCGATCTGGTGGTGCGCGGGCATCCGGCGTCGATCCCCTCGCTGCTGCTCGCGAACCTCGTCATCGTCGCCGGGTATGGGGCCGCGGCCCATGTGCTGCGCCACCGGGCGGCCATCAATCCGGCGCTGGACCGGGTGCGTGACGTCGGCTGGTTCGTCGGGGTCACCTTTCTGAGCGCCGCCGTCGTGGCGCCCGCCTTCGTCGGCGTGTTCATCCTGGACGGCGCCCTTGCGGCCGCTGAACTGCCGATGCTGGCGTTCCAATACTGGCTGGGGGATGTCATCGGCATCGCCATGGTCACCCCGTTCGTGCTCCTCCTGTACCGGCCGGGGAAGACACCCGCCTGGAGTGTGCCGGAGACGCCCTCCCCCGCCCAGACGGCGGCCATCGCCGCGGCTCTCCTGCTCGTCTTCCTGCCCATCGGCGACGGCCGGTTCAACCTGTTCTACGTCCTGTTCCTCCCCCTCGTCTGGGTGGCCGTTTCACACGGCCTGCCCGGCGCGGTGATGGCGGCCCTGGTCATACAGAGCGGCCTGATCGCCGGGTTGCAGGCGATCGGGTTTCCCCTGCACACCGTGATCTATTACCAGACCCTGATGCTGGCGCTGGCCATCACCGCCCTGTTTCTCGGCGCCCTGGTCAGCGAGCGCCGCGCGGTCGAGATCCAGTTGCGCGACCACCAGGCCGAACTGGCCCATATCGCCCGTCTGGCGGTGACCGGGGAGATGGCGTCCGCCCTGGCCCATGAGTTGAACCAGCCGCTGCTGGCCTCCATCAGCTACGCGCGCGCGGCCCAACGCATCCTGGAAGGCAGCGATACCCCGCCGCGGGCCCAGGATCTCATCGACAAGGCGGTGATCCAGGCGGAGCGGGCCGGCGAGGTCATCCGGGGCCTCCGCACCTTCCTGCGCAAGGGAACGCTGCAGCTGGCGCCGGAACCGGCGGCCGGCATCGTACGGGAAACGCTCACCCTGGCACGGGCGGATGCCTCCTACAACCGGGTTCATCTGCACGTGGATATGGCGGAGCCCCTGCCGCCTGTGCTGTGCGACCGCATCCAGATCGAACAGGTTCTCCTCAATCTGGTTCACAACAGCATCGAAGCCATCGTCTCGGCGGACAGCCCTGTCCGCGACGTCATCATCAGGGTTCGATCGACGCCACCCGGCGGGCTGACCTTCGGGGTCGAGGACACCGGACCCGGCGTCGCCGCCGACATGATCGACCGCCTGTACTCCCCGTTCGCGACCACGAAGCCGGCGGGAATGGGGCTTGGGCTTCCGATCTGCCGTTCGATCGTCGAGCGCCACGGCGGAAGGCTGTGGTTGGACCGCACCTCCGCCCACGGTTCCATTTTCCAAGTGTTTTTGCCTGCAGCACGTCTGGATGTCGGCCCGTCCCATGAACGAACCCAATGATCTTGCCGATGATCTTGCCACCGCGGAACCGGTCGTCTTCATCATCGACGACGACGAGGCCGTGCGTGACGCGCTTGCCGCCCTGGCCGAAGTGGCCGGGCTGTCCGTGCGCACGTTCGCCAACGCGCTGGAGTTCCTGCAACGGTACAACCCCACGCAGCCGGGCTGCGTCGTGGCCGACCTCCGCATGCCATACATGGACGGGCTCGAGCTTCAGGAGGAGTTGTCCCGGCGCGGCCATGGCCTTCCTATCATCATCATCACCGCCCATGGCGAGGTGAGTTCCGCCGTCACCGCCTTCCGGGCCGGAGCCGTCGATTTTCTGGAGAAACCGTTCGACGACCGCGTCTTCCTGCGCCGCATCCACGAGGCCCTGCAGTGCGATGCCCACCAGCGCCGCGACCGCTCCGCGGCGGCGGCGGCCCTGGCAAAGCTGAACCTTCTGAGCCCCCGCGAACGGGATGTTGCGGAACTCATGGTCGAGGGCTGCGCCAACAAGACCATCGCAACCCGCCTCGGAATCAGTGTCCGTACGGTGGAGACGCACCGTGCGAACATCCTGAGCAAGCTTGACATCCGCACGCTCCCGGAACTCATGCGTCTCTGGATGCACAGACTGAACTGAAGCGGGCCTTCCGGGGGGCCGTGACGAATGCTGTGCGTGGGAGGCCGGCCACCCACAGTGAGCCGTGCCGGGTTCGCCAGCGGCCGGCTTGGGTGTTGTTTTTCACACGCTGAAGTTCAGCGCTGCGAAGAAGGGTTCCCTGCATTATAGTCATGGGCCATGAAGCGTTCGAGTGCGCCTTCACGCACGCCTGTATCGGCGTGGGAACCGCCAGGAAACCGTGGCCGATGCCCCCTACCGACAGCGATGCCCTGCAACTGTCCACCCTGCGTGATGCCGACCAGCTGGCGGCAATCGTCGATCTCAACGAGCGTCTGTTCTTCGCCCGTGACCTTACGGCCGTGATCACGGTGCTGCGGACGGCGGCGCGCCGGCTGACTGGCGCCGATGGCATCACCATCGTGCTGCGCGACGGCGACCTGTGCCATTACGTCGATGAGGATGCGATCAGCCCGCTGTGGAAGGGACAGCGGTTTCCCATGCACACGTGCATCTCGGGCTGGGCCATGCTGACCGGCCAGCCGGCGGTCATCCCGGACATCTACGCCGATCCGCGCATCCCGCACGAGGCCTACCGCCCCACCTTCGTGCAGAGCCTCGTCATGGTTCCGGTCGGCGCGCCCGCCCCCGTCGCCGCCATCGGCGCCTATTGGGCGGCACGGCACACGCCGAACACGAATACCGTCGCCCTGCTGGGGGCCGTCGCCCGTTCGGCGGCCCTGGCGCTGTCCAACGTCCGCCTCCTGGAATCATTGCAGAAGGCGGCCGAAGCCGCACAGACCCAGGCCATGGAGGTGGTGCGTGCCAACACGGCGCGCACCCGGCTCCTGGCGGCGCTGAACCACGATCTGCGCCAGCCGGTTCATGCCCTGACCCTCGCCACCGACGCCCTTTCGTCGCGGGTGACCGCCCGCGAGGCGGCTTACGTGACGACGATGAAGCATTGCCTGGGCGTTATGACGTCTCTGCTGGAAGGCGTGCAGGATCTGGTACGGATGGACAACGGCGCGATCGCCGTCCGGCTCGAAGACGTCCCGTTGGATGATCTGACGACGCATGCCGAGGCGACATTCCGTCTGTCCGCCGAAGCCAAGGGGCTGCGCTGGCACCTGGATGGGGCCGGCAGCGGCGTAACGGTGCGCACGGACCGTCTGCTTGCGTCGCGCATCCTCCACAATCTCCTCGACAACGCCATCAAGTATACCGACCGGGGAGACGTCCGGGTTGTGTGCCGCCCTGCCGGCGACAGGCTGTGGATCGACGTCTGCGACACCGGCCGAGGCATTCCGGCCAGCGCCCTGGGCGACGTCTTCGAAGAGTTCTATCGTGTTGAAACCCGAGACGGCATCGACGGCCTGGGCTTGGGGCTGTTCATCGTGAAGGCGCTGGCGGACCGCCTCGCCCACCCGGTCACGGCGCAATCCCGTCTCGGTAGCGGAACCACGATCAGCGTCGCTCTGCCGCGGGTATCTGGTCCGCCGGTGGCGGATTGAACGCACGGGGATTACTCGGCGTGGGGTCAAGAGCGGAGCGAGGACAGCAAAATGATCTTGCCCCCGTGTCGCCTTCACCATTTCGCCTCCTGTTCGTCGCCGATGTTACCCGGCTATGGGAGGCGTTGCACGGGAGCAAGGTCACCGTCTGGTATCACACTTTCTCCACTCTCTAGTTTCTCGTTGCTTCTAGGAGAAAATATGTCTGCACCATTAAAATTCATTCTCCCACCCACCCGGCTTCCTGGAAATTCGATTGCCCCGCAGCTTATTATGTTTTGAATATAAACATCGCCATCGGCATGCAAGCCGTCGCCATTCATGCCATATTTCATAAAACTACCGTTAGAATCAATTGTCTTAGTTCTTGCCTGTACGAATTTAATAGGAGAACCAAAATAACAATTTTCAAAAAGAACTGGAACCTTTTACACACACCCTTCTTGCATCAAGCGAGGCTTGCTTGTGTCTTCCTAAGCATACCTCCCTAACTAAATTATCCATTAACTTTCTGTTATCACCCCAGAATTCTCCATTCTCAGGATTATTATCCGACTCTCCAATTGTGTAATCCGCTACCCACCATAAGACACAGCATTCAATAAATGGAGAATCGCTGTCTTCTTTACTTCATTAACAGACATAAATCGCCTCCAATCAATGCGTAGATTTACGCTAAATTATTCTGAATATTTTGCATCATAAGCACTGTGAGGATTTTTAACATAGCAATCATTATCTATGCGTGCATATCTTTGTCACCCAACCTTAGAGACATACCTTCTGCCTTTTAAGTTTGCAAAAACATGAACACTATATAACCTTAGCGTAGTAGCACTATGGGATTCAAGGCATGTCAGTTGATTCGTTTGAGGATATCCGCACCAAATCCGCGTTCGACGAGACGCTTCCCGCCCAGGAGAAGCTCAACCGTGCACGTATGGAGTTGCTGGATCTCTCCACGCGCAACCGCCTGCTCAACGTTCCCCGCCGGTCGAAGGCAACGCGCGCCATCGACATCGCCGACGAACTCTCCACCGAAGTGTTCCGCCTGCTGGTGCGCGAGAACCGCAGCTTCACCTTCGTTCCCGGTCGCGCCGCCCCCGGCGAGGCAAAGGACGCCGAATCCGCCACTGAATCCGCCACTGAATCCGACGACGACGCGCCCGGCGACGAATTCCCCCTGCTGGCCCAGCCCGACGATGATCCGCTCGACGAGCGCGGCATTGCCCAACGCCATAGCGACACGCGGCTGCAAACCCGGCTGACCTCCGAGGGGTTGCAGCGCCGGCTGCTGGATCTGCACGTCGATGCCCGAACCTTGCAGGAGGAACAGGGGGTCAACATCCTCTATCTGGCGCTCGGCATGCTGACATGGCGGGAAACGCCAACGGCGGAGGTCGAGCGTCATGCACCGCTGCTGCTGGTTCCCGTCAACCTGGAACGCGGAACCGCCGCCGAAAAGTTCCGTCTGCGCTGGACCCAGGAGGATGTCGCCGGCAACCTGTCGCTGGAGGCGTTCCTGGACCGCGTGCACGGCTTGACGCTGCCTGACCCCGGCGAGGGCGACGACATCGATCCAGCCGCCTATTTCGCCGAGGTCGCCGCCTGCGTCGCCGGAAAGCCCGGCTGGTCAGTCCGCCCGGACGACATGGTGCTGGGCTTCTTCTCCTTCGCCAAATTCATGATGTACCGCGACCTCGACCCCGAGACATGGCCGGCAAGCGCGTGTTTCACCGACCAGCCGCTGGTGAAATCCTTGCTCGGCGACGGCTTCGAGGAGGCCGGCCTGCTGCCCGACGACACGGCGGTGGATCCGCTCGTCGGCCCGGTGGAGATGCTGCACGTCGTCGATGCCGACAGTTCGCAGACCCTGGCGATCCACGAGGTGCGGCGGGGGCGCAATCTGGTCATCCAGGGACCGCCCGGCACCGGCAAATCGCAGACCATCGCCAATATCATCGCCTCGGCGGTCGCCGATGGAAAGACGGTGCTGTTCGTCGCCGAGAAGATGGCCGCGCTCGACGTGGTCAAACGCCGCCTCGACACCGTGGGCATCGGCGACATCTGCCTGGAGCTGCACAGCAACAAGGCCAACAAGCGCCTTGTGCTGGAGGAGCTCAAGCGCACCTGGGAACTGGGCCACCCGCGCGGCGATTCGGACCCTGCCCTGCTGCGCCGCCTGGAAAGCTGCCGCGACACGCTGAACGCCCACGCCGCCCGCCTGCATCGCCGGCACGAGGCGGCGGGACTTAGCCCCTATCAGGTCATCGGCCATCTGGTCCGCCTGCGCCAAGCCGGGCAAGGCCCGGTCGATGTCCGTCTGGATGGGCCGGAACGCTGGAGCCGCGACGACAAGACCGAACGGGAAGAGCGTCTGCGCGACCTCGTCCGCCGCATCGATGCCATGGGGTTGCCAGCCCAGCATCCGTGGCGTGGCGTTGGTTTGCCGGCGATCCTGCCGACCGAGTTGGAACGGCTCACCGAACGGATCGCCGCGCTCGCCGACCGCATCGCCGCCCACGCGGCGGAACGGCGGAGCCTGTCCGACGCGCTGGAAAGCGGCTGTCCCGACACGTTGGGCGACCTCGATCCCCTGCTGGAGCGCGCACGCAGCATCGCCGCCGCACCCGACCTGTCCGTCGCGGCGATGACCGCCGACATCTGGTCGAACGGCCAATCCGCCATCGCCGCCGTGATCGACACCGGCTTCGCCCTCCAGCGGCTGCGCGGGGACATCGCGGCGTCGTTCAGCGACACCGCCTGGGGCATGGATCTGGACTCCGCCCGCGCCAACCTGGCCGCTCTTCCCGCCGATTTCGGGGATGATGCCATGGCGCTGATCGCCGCGCTCGGCGGCAAGCTGAACCGCCTGACGGCGGATCGCGCCCAGTTGCGCACCCTGCTCGGCGTCCCCGACGACGGCACGCTGTCCGGTCTCGGGCGCCTGATCGCCATGGCCGAACGCAGCGCGGAGTTGCCGGACCTGGAGGCGGATTCCGTGGTTGCCGCGGTTTGGGAACGCGGGATCGACGACGTCGCCGATCTGGTGGACGCCGTGCGCGCGGTCCAGGCGATCCGGGCCGAGCATGGCGGCGCCTTCAACGACACGGCCTGGGACACCGACGTCGCGGCGGCGCGCCAGACACTGGCGGCACACGGCACCGGCTTCTTCCGCCGCTTCAACGGCGACTGGCGACGCGCCGACCGGCTGGTGCGCTCGCTGCTGACGGCGCCCGAACCGCCACCGTTACCGCAACTGCTGGCCCGGTTGGACGCGTTGCTGGCGGCGCGCAAGGCGCTCGCCACGCTGGCCGACCGCGATGCGCTGGGCCGGGAAGCCTTCGGCGCGGCGTGGCGGCGGGATCGCTCCGACGTCGCCCTTCTCGACACCGGCATCGCCTGGATGCGCAGCTTGCGCCCGCTGGGAATGGAAGTCCGCCTGATCGCGGCGCGGGTCGCCGACCGTCCGTTGGTGGGGGAATTCGCCCGGCGCTCGGCGGCGCTGCTGGCCGACGTGCAAACGGATTTGACGACGCTGTTCGACCGGCTCGCCGCCGGAAACGCCGCCCCCTTTGGCGAAGCGGCGGTGGCCGACCGCGTCCCGCTTGCCCAGTTGATGCCCTGGCTGACGGCGTGGGCGCAGGCCGACCGGCTGTGCCGCGACGCGATGCCGACACCGCCCGCCACGCTCGGCGAGCGCACGGCGCTGCTGGAGCGGCTGGCCGAGGGGCAGAGGTTGATTGCGGGACTTCACGAGGCCGACGCGCTGGCATCGCAGGCGTTCGGGTCGGCATGGCAGGCTGCCGGTTCCGACTGGGATCGTCTGGCGGCGGCCCTCGACTGGATGTGCCGCAACGAGGCTCTGCGCGCTCTCGCCGCGCGGCTTCCCGATCGGTCGGATCTTTCGCCATGCTCCGACGCGGCGGCGCGGGAGTGCGATGCGCTGACCGGCGCCATTGCCGCCCTATGGCGCGACCTGACCTTCAAGCCCACCACGGTGTTTCCGGCCGACTCCCCTTCGGAAATCACTCTGCCGGCCTTGCTGGAGCATTTGATCGGGTGGCGGGACCACGCGGAGCAGATCAGCCGCTGGATGGCCTATCGCGACCGCGCGGCGCTTGCACACGCCTCCGGTCTGGGCGATCTCGTCGCGCGGATGGCGGACGGGCGCATCGCCGGTGACGACGCGGTTTCCGTCTTCGAGATGGCTTACTTTGAGGCGCTGTTGGCCGATATGGTCCGACATGACCCGGAATTGGCCCGTTTCGACGGCGACGCTCAGGCGCGGCTGGTTCAGGAATTCGCCGATCTCGACCTCAAGAGGATCGAACTGGCCCGGTTGGAGGTCGTGGTCGCTCACCACCAGCGCCTGCCCAAGGGCGGTGGAGCGGCCGGTCCGCTTGGTGTGTTGCGGGGTGAAATGGCGCGGCGGCGCGGCCATATGCCGATCCGGCAGTTGATGCTGAAAGCCGGGCCGGCGGTTCAGGCGCTGAAGCCGGTGCTGATGATGAGTCCGCTCTCGGTCGCCCAGTTCCTGGCACCGGGGGCCGTGACCTTCGATCTGCTGGTGATCGACGAGGCATCGCAAATCCAGCCCGTCGATTCCTTGGGCGCCATCGCCCGCTGCCGGCAGATGGTGGTGGTGGGCGACGAACGGCAGTTGCCGCCGACCCGCTTCTTCTCCCGCATGATCGCTGGCGACAGTGGCGAGGAGGAGGATGGCGGCGCCTCGGTCGCCGATATGGAAAGCATCCTCGGCCTGTGCCACGCGCGGGGATTGCCGCAGCGTATGCTGCGCTGGCATTACCGCAGCCGGCACCAATCGCTGATCGCCGTATCCAACAGCCAGTTCTATGAGAACCGCCTGTTCATCGTGCCCAGCCCCTATTCGGTCGAGGCTGGAATGGGGTTGCGCCTCCATCACCTTCCCCACGGCGTCTACGACAGCGGCAACACCGGCACCAACGCGGTGGAAGCCAAAGCCGTCGCCGAGGCGATCATCCGCCATGCCAAGGAACAGCCCGGCTTGTCGCTGGGAGTGGCAACCTTCTCCATCAAGCAACGTCGCGCCATCCTGGACGAGGTGGAACGGCTGCGCCGCCTGAACCCCGACACCGAACCCTTCTTCACCGCCCGCCCGGATGAACCATTCTTCGTCAAAAGCCTGGAGAACATTCAGGGTGACGAGCGCGACGTCATCCTGATTTCCGTCGGTTACGGCCGCAACGCCCAGGGTTCCATGGCCATGCGTTTTGGTCCGTTGAGTTCGGAGGGCGGCGAACGTCGCCTGAATGTGCTGATCAGCCGTGCCAAACGGCGTTGCGAGGTGTTCGCGTCCATCACCGACGAGGACATCGACACCGAGCGCGGCAAGGGCAAGGGCGTGTTCGCCTTCAAGCTGTTCCTGCATTTCGCCCGAACCGGTCGTCTGAACATGGCTGTCGCGACCGACCGCGAGCATGACAGCGTGTTCGAGGAGCAGGTCGCCAAGGCGTTGCAGGCGCTCGGGCACGACGTGCATCCACAGGTCGGGTTGGCCGGTTTCTTCATCGATCTCGCCATCGCCGATCCGGAACGACCGGGTCGATTCGTGTTGGGCATCGAATGCGATGGCGCGTCCTACCACAGCTCGCGCTCGGCCCGTGATCGCGATCGGTTGCGGCAGGCGGTGCTGGAGGATCATGGCTGGATTATCCATCGCATCTGGAGCACCGATTGGTTTCAGCGACCGCAGGAACAGCTTCGCAAGCTGGTCGCCGCCATCGATGCGGCGAAAGCGGAGCTGGATGCTCGGATCGAAGGAAGCGCCGCCCGCCACGCCCGTGCAGTGCCGATCGAAATCGTCACCATCGACCGCCACGACGTGACGGAGGTCGGCCTTGCCCCCGACGCCGGCGGCGCCCGCCCTTATCAGGAAGCGTCCCTCTCCGTTCCGTCGCAGACCTATGAGTTGCACGATGTGCCACTGGGTCTGATGACGGATCTGGTCGTCGGGGTGGTTGCCGCCGAAGGCCCGGTGCATCGTGATGAGATTGTCACGCGGCTGCGGACTCTGTGGGGGCTGCAAAGGGCTGGCGGGCGCATCCAGACTGCGGTC
>NZ_JAOQNH010000002.1:0-20000 GCF_025961205.1 Azospirillum fermentarium | reverse complement strand
CCAGGGCGGCGGATTCCGTCACCTCGATCATCAGCTTGCGGGCCAGGGGACCATAGGAGAGCAGGATCGCCTCCAGCTGTTCCAGAAAGCGCGGGTTGTTCAGCGAGATGGGCGACAGATTGACCGATACGTCCAGGGCGCTCTGCCCCTGGCGCTGCGCGTCGGCCAGGGCGTCCAGGGCGGCACGGCAGACCAGACGGTCGAGATCGACGATCAGCCCGACCTCTTCGGCGAAGGACAGGAAGGGGCGGGGGCTGGGGGTGTTGCTCACCCTCAACAGCGCTTCGGCGATCTGGGGACGGCGGGTGATCAGGTTGATGACCGGCTGAAACACCAGTTCGAAATCGCGGGCCTCGATGACCGCGCGCGCCTGCTGCACCCGTGCGATGGTGGTGTTGAGGGTGTGGATCAGTTGCGGCCCGGCGGCGTCCAGATCCTCCGGCGCCGCCCCGGTGAACGCCTGGAGCGTGTGGGCCAGCGCGCGGGCGATATCGGTCACCGGCGCCTTGTCGCGCGGGTTCGTCCCGGCGCTTTCAGGCGCGGAGGCCGGCACCTGCCACACCTGCAAAGCGTCCTTCAGAGCGTGGGCGCCGCGGTCGGTCAGCAGCCGGCCGATGTCGCCGCGGATCTCCTCCAATGTCAGGTCTTCGGGGTGAAGGACGGCGTAGCGTTCGTCATCCACCCGCACCGCCGCATCGCCGTCGGACGACACCGACAGCAGATAGGCTTCCAACCCCTCGCGCAGCGTGGGATCGTTCAGGGTCCACGGGGCCAGCCCTTCGATCAGAATCATCGATAGGGCCTGGTTGCGCTCCACCGCGTCGCTGGCGGTCAGGCGCCCGGCCAGCGATGCGGTAAAGGCGGCGAGATCGGTCAGGCAGTGCCCCGCCGGCCGGTCGGGCGACCGGGTGGCGATGGACAGGCCGAAGAAACAACGGTCCACATAGCTGGGCAGCCGGCACCCGCCGATCAGCGACGAGAACCGCTGTCCGGCGGCGGTGCGGAACACCACGTGCGTGGGGTCCAGCTTGCCCCGTTCCATCAGCCGGTTCATCAGCAGCCGGAAATAGGTGTGTTCTTCCTCAGGGATCAGGTCGAACAGGGTTTTGCCCACCAGATCCTCGGTGGTCCGTTCGGCAAGCCCGCACCGCGCTCCGGCGGCAAAGGTGATTCGCCCACCGTTGTCGGTTTCCAGCAACAAATGAGCCGTTGCGAAGGCAAAGGCGATGAAACGGTCGCGGTCGAGCACCACTCACCCCCTTAGTGACGTCCGGCTTTCATCGAGCGGGCGGCGCTGATGATACGCTCATTGGGGGCGGGCGTCACCGGCAGCATCACGCGGCATCCAAACGGTTCGTCCGGCGGATGTCGTCGAGGAAATGCTCGACCTCGTGCTCCAGGGCTTCGGACTGGCGGACCAGCTCGTCGGCGGCGCCGGACACGATGGTGGCGGCCTGCAGCGTGCCCTGGGCGCCCACCGACACGTCGGCGATGTGGCGGCGGATCTCTTCGGTGCCGCCGGCGGCCTGCTGCACGTTGCGGCTGATCTCGGAAATGGCGGCGTGCTGTTCGTGGATCGCCGCGGCGATGGAGGAGGAGGAGTGGTGGACCTGCTGCACGGTGGAGGTGATGCTTTGGATGGTGCGGATGGCCTTTTCGGTTTCCGCCTGCACCACGCCGATCTGGGCGGCGATTTCATCGGTGGATTTGGCGGTCTGGCCCGACAGGGTTTTCACCTCGTGGGCGACGACGGCGAATCCCTTGCCGGCCTCGCCCGCACGGGCCGCCTCGATGGTGGCGTTCAGCGCCAGCAGGTTGGTCTGGGTGGCGATGTCGCGGATCAGGTCCACCACCTCGCCGATGCGGCCGGCGGCGTTGGCCAGCCCCTGGATGACGGTGTCGGTGTTGGCCACCTGTTCGGCCGCCGTGCGGGCCACGTCGGTGGAGCGTTCCACCTGCCGCCCGATCTCGTGGGAGGCGGCGTTGAGTTCCTCGGTCGCCGCGGCCACGGTCTGCACGTTGGACGAGGTTTGTTCGGTGGTGCTGGCGGCGGTGGTGCTCTGCACGCTGGTCTGCTCCGCCTCCGACGACAGGGAACCCGAAGCCATGTGCAGGTTCTCGATCTGCCGCCCGATGGTGGAGATCATGCCCTTCACCCGCGCTTCCATGGTGTCGGCCATGGCCAGCATGGCGCGCTTGCGGTCCTGGATGGCGCGGCGTTCGTGCTCTTCCTGTTCGGCGCGCATGGCATCGAAACGGCGCAGGTTGTCGCGGAACACCGCCACCGTGCGGGCCATGTCGCCCAGCTCGTCACCGCGGGTCAGGCACGGCACGTCGGCGTGGGCGTCGCCGTCGGAAATGCGCAGCATCACCGCGCGCAGGGCGGCGAAGGGACGGAAGGTCAGCGTCATAACCAGCAGGACCAGCACGGCGATAACGGCGGTGGCGGCCCCGGCGGCGATGACGATCCGCTGCTCCAGCGCCCCCACCACGGTCATGAACTGGTCCTTTTCGATGCCGACGAAGAAGATGCCGACCACCCGCCCGCTGTCGTCGCGGATGGGGTCATAGGCGGTCAGGTACTGCTTGCCCAGGATCGCCGTCTCGCCGCGGTAGGAGGTGCCGGCGCCCAGAACGGCGTCATGGACCGGCCCGGCGGCCAGCTTGGTGCCCACCGCGCGCTTGCCGTTGTTGATGATGGTGGTGGCGATGCGGGTGTCCCCCTGGAAGATGGTCGCCACCCCGCCCACGGCGGCGGTGAAGCGTTCCAGCGGCGCGTTGTCGTCGTTCAGCCGGGTGTCCCCCAGCCACAGCGCCCCGTCCTCGACGCGGAACGTGCCGCCGCGGGCCAGTGTCATTTCCCGCAGCGCACGGATGTTCTGGTCCAGCCGCTCCACCGCCTGCTGCGACAGATGGCTGGACAGGGTGGCCGACACCAGAACGGAGATCAGCGCCGACAGGGCCAGCAGGCTGATGACCGTGGTGAGCGTGACGCGGGTGGCAAGGCGGAGACGGTTGAGCAACGCGGCCATGGCGGATGGTTTCCAGACGATGAGGGCGTGGGCGGACGGGGCGGAAGAAGGACGCCGGCGTGTGTGAAAGGGGCCGGAGCGGGGTCAGGCCGTGCGGATGCCGGACAGGAAGCGGTCAACCTCCTGCCGCAGGGTCTGGGCCTGGGTGGCCAGATCCTCGATCACGCCGGTCAGGGCGTGCCCAACCTCGTCCACCTTGTGGATGGAGGAGACGACCACGCGGATGTTGTCGCTGACCGCGATGGTGCCCGCGGCGGCGCGCTGGCTGCTGGCGGCGATGTCGCGGGTGGCGGAATCCTGCTGCTCGACCGACGAGGCGATGGAGGCCAGCGCCCCGTCGATGGTCTGGATGGTGGAGGCGATGTCGTTCACCGCATCCACCGCATGGGCGGTTTCGGTGCCGATGGCGTTCACCCGGTCCATGATGTCGCGGGTGGCGGCCATGGTCTGGGAGGCGAGCTGCTTCACCTCGCCCGCCACCACGGCGAACCCCTTGCCGGCTTCCCCGGCGCGGGCGGCCTCGATGGTGGCGTTCAGCGCCAGGAGGTTGGTCTGCTCGGCGATGCCGTTGATCAGATCGACGATGCTGCCCACCTGCCGGGCGGCGTCTTCCAGCGCGCGGACCCGTTCGGCGGAACGGCTGGCGCCGGCCACCGCCTCTTTCGACACCTGGGCGGAGCGGGTGACCTCATCCCCGATGCAGCGGATGGAGGACGCCAACTGGTCGGCGGCGGCGAACACCGCCTGCACGCTGCCGCTGGCGGTGGTCGCGGCCTCCGCCGTGCGGTCGGACCGTTCGCTCGCCACATCGGCGGTCTCGGTCATGCTGCGCGCCGTGCCGTGCAGCCGCTGGGTGGAGGTGGCCAGCGTCGCCAGCACCTGGGCCACGGTTTCCTCGAACCGGCGGACCAGCCCCTCGATGCGGGTCATGCGTTCGTTGCGGGCCGCCGCCTCGCGGGCCTGTTCGCCTTCCAGACGATGCTTTTCCAGGGCGTTGGCGCGGAACACGGTCAGCGCGCGGGCCATGGCGCCGATCTCGTCACCGCGTCCGGTGCCCTCCACCGGGCAATCCAGATCACCCGCGGCCAGACGGTCCATGCTGCGGGTCATGGCCGACACCGGTCCGGTCACCAGACGGGCCAGCAGCAGCCGCACCGCCAGCATTCCCAGAACGGTCAGCCCCACACCGCCGCCCACCAGGGCCGCCAGGATGGCGAACAGCCGGTCCCGCTCCGCGCTCAGGGTCAGGCGGCTGGACAGCACGGCGATCACGTCGCCCTTTTGCAGCCCCATGGCGCCATGGCAGGAGAAGCACACCTCCTGGTCCGCGCCGGGCGTCACGCCCAGAACGATGGGCAGGGCCATGCGGTAGCTGTCCCCTTCGACCCGGCCGACCACGGTGCCGGTGCGCAGCGCCTCCTCGTCGATGGCGTCTTGGGGGCGCTTGGGCGGTGTGCCGGGAGCGCTGTCGTGCATGTAGCGGGTCACCGCCGGCGACCACGTGCTCCACAATTCGCCGGGATAGTCGCTGTTGCGCTGCTTGAACCAGTTGTTGAAGACGGAGATTCCCACATCCTCGGGATCCTCCACCCGTTTGGCCATCACGCTGACGATCAGGGCGTGGAGGGAGCCCAGTTCGTTGCGGGAGAAAGCCTCGATGTTGTGCATCATCTGCGACTGCTGGAGCCAGCCGATGGCCCCGACGGCGCCGCAGGAAAGAAACACGATGCCCACGGCCACCAGAGCCATGAACTGACGCTGAAGCGACCGGCGGCGGGGGGAGGAGAGGCTGTCCATAGCAGTGACGATCCTGATGCTGCGTGCGCTCGAGGCCACGGAAGGAGAAGGGGAACGGCGCGAGGATGAAAGGATCTTTCGCCGGGCCGGGACCGCTCACGCGGCGCGTCCTGCCGATTAGGTCAAGTCATGATCGGGTCTTGCCGGATCATAATCTGAAAAATCTTCTCATTCAGTAAGTAAATTATGAAAGAGGCTCAAAGAATTTGGTGGGGTTGATTGATTAAGCCATTCTGATTTACCTTTGTTAACCACGTCATGACATAATCAGGTAAACACTTGGTAACAATTTATTCTGTTTGCAGCCGCGGTATACGCTGATGATCTTGTGGATGCAATGGTTGTTTGAAACAAATGCCATCTTTATCGGGGGCGGGCAGGACCACCCCGGCGGCGGGGGCCGGAACGCTTGGGCGCCGGGGATGACGGGGCGGGGGAGGGCACGCGCCGGACGGCCGGGCGATCGGGGCTGGGAACGCTGATTTCCCGCCATTGGCCGGGGGCCAGCCCCTCCAATGTCCAGTCGCCCACCGACCAGCGGATCAGGCGCAGGGTGGGGAAACCGACGGCGGCGGTCATGCGGCGGACCTGCCGGTTGCGCCCTTCGGTCAGGGTCAGCGCGATCCATGATGTGGGGACGCTCAGCCGGTGGCGCACCGGCGGGTCGCGGGGCCACAGCCCTTCCGGTTCGCCCATGGGCACGGCGCGGGCGGGCAGGGTGGGGCCGTCGTTCAGCACCACCCCCGCCGACAGCCGGGCCAAAGCCTCGGCATCGGGGATACCCTCCACTTGCACCCAATAGGTCTTGGGCCGCTTGTAGCGGGGATCGGCGATGCGGGCGGTCAGGGCGCCGTCGTCGGTCAGCACCATCAGCCCTTCGCTGTCGCGGTCCAGCCGCCCGGCGGGATAGACGCCCGGCACCGGCACCAGATCGGCCAGGGTGGCGCGCCCCTGTTCCCGGTCGGTGAACTGGGGCAAAACGCCATAGGGTTTGTTGACGAGAATCACCCGGCTCATTGTTCGGCCCTCCCAGCCACACCAAAGCAGGGCATTCCGGGTGGGGGAATACCCGGATATCCACAAGGGGAATGCCCAAACGGCGGGGAGCGTAACGGGGCCGGGTTAATGCACGCTTTCGGGGCCGTGGTTTTCCAGTTGGAAATCCCAGGCGGGAAAAGCGCGGATGAGCCCGGTCACCCCAGCCGGCGCACGCCGGTGATGCCGCCGGCCCGCGCGGCCACGTCGGCCAGCGGTTCCACGGTGACGGTCATGGTGTGGGCGGTGGCGTGCAGCAGGGCCGTCCCGTCCAGCATGAAGCCCACATGGCCGGGAAAGAACAGAATGTCGCCGCGGCGGTAATCGACCCCGGCGCCGTCGGCGGACAGCCACGTCCCCACCTCCCCCCGCTGCATGTCGCTGTCGCGGGGGCAGGGAAGGCCGGCGCGGTGCAGGCCAAGCTGGACCAGCCCGGAACAGTCGATGCCCAGCGGCGTGCGCCCGCCCCACAGATAGGGAACGCCCAGCAGACGTTCGGCCACCGCCACCGGGTCCGGCTCGGTGCTGCCGACGGGGGCGAGGTGGCGGGCGAAGACCCAGCCGCCGTCGGCCAGCCGGCGGTACGCGCCCGATTCCTCCACCACCGTCACCTCGGCCCCCAGGGGCAGGGCATCGGTGACCGGCGCCTTCAGGTCGGGAAGGGGAAAGAGGAAGCTGCGCAGCGCGGTGACCACATGGGTGGCGGCGGCGGGCGCACCGGGGGTCAGGGCGGAGTCCCGCGTCCAGCCCACATAGCCGTCGCGTGCTCCCTGGCCCCAGGCCCAGCCGGCCTGACGGTCGTAGACGGTGAACCCCTCCCCATACAAAAGCTCGGAGGTCTGGCGGGCGGTCTCGTCCGGGGCTCCGCGCAGGGTGACGGTGCCGGCGGTGACATGGTGGGGCGTGCCGGGCACGAAACGGGCGGATTCCACCGCACCCCGCAGATGGGCGGCGGCGAGGTCGGGGCGCCAGGGGGTGCGGCGGGGATCGGGGGATGCCGTCATGCCGCGGAACCGGTCTCGGCCCCCATATCGGGAACGGTCCGCTGGGCCTTCAGCTCGGCCTCCAGCCGGGCCTTGGCGGCGGCGGCCATCTCCTCCTCCGCCTGGACCACGGCCATGTCGTCGGGGGCCACCGCCCCGGCGCGGATCACCAGTTCGGCGAAGTCGGACAGGAACACCGACCCGCGCACCGTGCGCTGGACCAGGACGTTGCGCTTGTCGTCCGTGTCGCGCTTGCGCTTGACGAAGCCCAGCACCGACAGCCGGTCGAGCGCGCGGGTCACGGCGGGTTTTGAAATGGACAGGATGCAGGCCAGCCCGCGCACCGTGTGCGGCGGATCGGTCAGATAGACCTGCAGCATGATCGCCATCTGGCGTGCCGACAAATCCGGCCCCGCCTGCCGCACGCTGGCGATCAGTGCCGTGCGCCACAGCCCCAACGCCTTCAGATTACGCGCCATCCCGCTCCCCCACCGGCCCTCACCAAAGCTCCGCCCCCCGGGTGGGAAGGCAGGAGCCGGCACCGGGTGCCCCGCCGGTGCCGCCGGCCACAACCGCCAGCGGATGGGGAGTGTGCCCAAGCCAAGGCCGGCGGGCAAGCATTACGCAGCCGGATCGAATCCTCCCCCCGTGGCACCGGACGCCGCGGGGGGAGTTCCGGGATCAGGGGTGGTGGGATGGGGTGCCGAAACGCCGGGCGATCACGGCATAGACCGCGCGCATCCCCAGCGCCTCTCCCCCCTCGGGCCGGCCGGGGCGGGCGGAGCCGTTCCAGGCATAGGTGTCGATGTGCGCCCACACCGTGTCCCTGGACACAAAGGATTCCAGGAACAGCGCCGCGGTGATGGCCCCGGCGAACCCGCCTGCCGGCGCGTTGTTCAGGTCGGCCACCTTGCTGTCCAGTCCCTTGCGGTAGCCCTGCCACAGGGGCAGGCGCCACAGCGGATCCGACGCCGCCTCCCCCGCCGCCAGCAGGTCGGCGGCCAGGGAGTCGTCGTTGGAAAACAGCGCCGGCAGATCCGGCCCCAGCGCCACCCGCGCCGCCCCGGTCAGGGTGGCGAAGTCGATCAGCAGGGCCGGCTTGTCCGAATCGGCCTCCGCCAGCGCGTCGCACAGGATCAGCCGCCCCTCGGCGTCGGTGTTGCCCACCTCCACCGTCAGCCCCTTGCGGGTGTGCAGCACGTCCAGCGGGCGCATGGCGTCGCCTGACACCATGTTCTCCACCGCCGGGATCAGCACGCGCAGCCGCACCGGCAGCCCGGCGGTCATCACCATGCGCGCCACGCCCAGGGCATGGGCGGCCCCGCCCATGTCCTTCTTCATCAGCATCATGCCGCTGGACGGCTTGATGTCGTAGCCGCCGGAATCGAAGCACACCCCCTTGCCCACCAGCGTGACCTTGGGGTCGGTCTTGTTGCCCCAGGTCAGGTCGATCAGCCGCGGCGGGCGGGCGCTGCCCCGGCCCACGGCATGGACGGCGGGGTAGTTGTTGGGCAGCAGCGCGTCGCCGGTGATCACGCTGACGCGCCCGTCGAATTCGGCGGCCAGCTGTTCGGCGGCGGTGGTCAGTTCCGCCGGCCCCATGTCGGCGGCGGGGGTGTTGACCAGATCGCGCACCAGATTGGTGGCGGTGCCCGCCGATTCCACCGCCGTGCGGTCGGCGTTTTCCGGCCACACCAGCAGCGGCAGCGGCGACTTGGCCTCTTTGTAGCGGGTGTAGCGGTAGCTGCCCAGGGCCCAGCCCAGGGCCAGCGCCGTGGACTCCTCCGGCTTCGGTTCGGGGTCGAGGCGGTAGAGGCCGGCGGGCAGCCTGCCCGGCAGGCCGCCCAGCCCCCACACATCGTTCAGCGTCGAAACCCCGGCCACAACCCGCGCCAGCCCGCCGCCGGGGCCGGGGATCAGGGCGGTGGTGCCGGGGGCGGCGTCGAAGCCGGTGGCCTTCAGCCACGCGGCGGTGGCGGCGGGCTGGGTGGACAGCCACTCCTCCAGCCCCGCCTTGGTCAGCGGGGTCAAGGGGACGGAATCGGTGCCGGTGCGGGCGCAAAGGGTGGGAAGCAACGGAGTTCGTCCCCTGCTGGCGGGTTGTTATGTGCCCTTCTAGGATGGCGTGCCGCCGGTCCCTTGAAAAGGGGGCTGTTCCATGTCGGTGTCCCTGGCGGGGGGGCGGGTGGCGGGGTTGGCGACGATGCCGCCCGACACCACCAGCTTCAGCCCCTCTTCCGGCGGCATGTCCAGGTGGCGCACCTCCGACCGGGGAAGCATCAGCAGATAGCCGGCGGTGGGGGGGGCGCAGGGAATGAAGACGTTGACCATCTCCTCCTCCGGGCACAGGTGCTGCACCTGGGGATGGACGGGTCCGGTGATGAAGCCCAGCGACCATACGCCGCGGCGGGGGTATTCCACCGCCACCACCTCGCGGAAGGCGGCGGACTTCTTCGCCAGCACGGTTTCCACGATCTGCTTGGTGGCGCCGTACAGGCCGCGCACCACCGGCATCCGCGCCACCACCCCTTCGCCCAGCCGCACCACCAGCCGGCCGACATAGCCGGCGGTGAAGGCGCCGATCAGCGTCAGGACCAGGAACACCACCAGAAGCCCGATGCCGGGAATGGAGAAGGGCAGGTAGTTTTCCGGGTTGTAGCGTGCCGGGATCAGCGGGCGGATCGACCCGTCGATGTAGGAGATGAACCACCACGCGATATAGATGGTGGTGGCGATGGGGGCGGTGACCAGCACGCCCGCCAGGAAATAGGCGCGCAGCCGTCCCAGCAGGCCGATGCCCCGTCCGGCGCGCGGGTGGGGCGGCGGGGCGGGCGGCGTGGGGGCGTCGGGGGCGGTCGTGGTCACGGGGGGCTTTTGCGGAAATGGGGGCCGGCGTCACGCCCCGTCGCCGGGACGATCCGCCGCAGTGTGGCCCAGAACCGCCCCCGGCTCAACCGTGATGGCCGGCCTTACCCGATCCACAGCGTGGCGAGGGTCATGGCGAAGGCCGCCGCCGCCGCGTCGATGTGGTTGGGAAACAGCGTCCAGAAGGCATGCCCGCCCGCCGCCGTGGCGTCGTCGCCGCCGTTCAGCCAGATGCCCGCGTCCTGCCCGCCGTTGACCCGTTCGGCCGCGGCCGCCGCCAGATGGGCCGATCCCACCGCCAGATAACAGAAGCGCACGAAGTCCAGAACGAAGGGCACGGCCCCGCCGGCCTGTTCCATCCGGTCCGGGCCGGTGACGGCGACCGCCGCGGCCATGGCCAGCCCGGCGGCCAGCGGAATGCCCAGCATCGACAGCAGGCGCTGCCCGTCGATGCGGATGGCGTCGGGAATGCGGGCTTGGCGCAGGGCGGTGAGCATGGCCGTCGGTGTCCTTCCGTCGCGTCGCGGTGCCGGCATGGGGCGCCGTCCGTGAGGACCGTTGTCGCCGCCGCCGGTTAACGGGGGGTTAGCATCCCCTTTTGGTCACAGCCCCTTCCCCGCATGCACCCGAGGGTGTGGCTTTCGGTTGCGGATACTTAAGCGACGTGCCTTGTTGCCGCCGCGTATCAATCAGGTATTCTGGCGGCAGCAATGCCGCCGGGACCGTCCCTCCGTAGGGGTCCGGCCATGCCCTCCTATACCGCCGTTACCACCGTTACCGCCGTGAAGCCCGCTTTCCGTGATGCCGATGCAGTTTCTTAACGGGGGAGATCGCCGCCTCGTGTCCTTGGGAAGTCCCTTCGACGGTGCCGCTGCGGCCGAGCCGCCCTCCCTGGACGGGATCGACATGCTGGAATCCCTGACGTGGGAGGAGCGTGACCGGGTGGCGGCGCTGTGCCGCTGGCAACGGTTCCGTGCCGGTGAAACCGTTCTGGACCAGGACGGCGACGGCTGCGACGTGTGCTTCGTCGTCCAGGGGGCCGTGCGGGTGGTCAGCTATTCCTATTCCGGGCGCGAGGTGTCGTTCGACGATGTGCCCGCCGGGGGCGTGGTCGGGGAAATGGCCGCCATCGACGGGCAGCCGCGCTCCGCATCGGTCGAGGCGCTGGAGACGGGCACCCTGATCGGCTTTCTGTCGGGCAGCGCCTTCCTGTCTTTGACCACCGGGCATCCGCAACTGGCGCTGGCGCTGATGCGGCGGCTGGCCAGCATGGTCCGCCGCTGCACCGAACGCATCGTCGATCTCAGCACGCTGGGGGCGGCCAACCGGGTGCAGAGCGAAATCCTGCGGCTGGCGCTGGCCCAGGGCGGGGAGCGGGGCAACACCGCGGTGATCCGCCCCATCCCGGTTCACGCCGATCTGGCCGCCCGCGTCGGCACCACGCGGGAAACCGTGGCCCGCATTCTGGGCGACATGGCCCGCGACGGATTCCTGGAACGGCGCAGCGGCGAGATGGTGGTCCACGACCTCGCCCGGCTGCGCGCGCTGGTGGAAGAGGTGCGGGGGTGACCCGTCACGCCGCCGCCGGATTGTCCCGCAGGAAATAAAGCAGGTCCAGCACCGGGGCCTCGCGCCCCAGTTGGCTCAGCAGCGTGTGGGCCTGCGCCCGGTGGTGGGTCTGGTGGTTGAAGACGTGGAGCAGCACGTGGGACAGGGTGTTGCTTTGCGGAATCCCGGCGGTGGTGCGGTAGTCCAGCGTGCCGGCCAGGGCCGTGGCGTCAAGCCCGGCCACGGTGGCGAGGATGCGTTCGTCCGCCGCCTCCCGCGCCGCGCGCAGGGCGTCAAGGGTGCCGTGCAGGATGGTGTTCAGGGCCGTGGGGTTCGGCCCCTCGCCCGTGATCCGCCGCAGCCAGATGCAATCGGCCACGAGGATGTGGTTGAGCGTGCCGCACAGCGACCCGAAGAAGGCGCCCATGGGCCGGGTGAACGCCTCCTCCCCCGCCGCCGCCACGCACTCATAGAGGCGGCGGTTGGCCCATCGGTTGTAGCGGGCCAGCATCTGGATATGATCCTTCATGACGCGGAAGCCTCCGTCGGTTTGGCGTCGGTGAGCGCGGGGGGCAGCTTGAACACGATGTCCTCGTGGGCGGTGCGCACCTCGTCCACCGTCACGGTGTAGCGGCTGGCGGCGGCGGCGATCACCTCCTCCACCAGCACCTCGGGTGCGGAGGCCCCGGCGGTGATGCCCAGCCGCGCCACACCGGCCAGATCCGCCCAGTCGATGTCGGCGGCGCGCTGCACCAGTTGCGCCCGCGTGCACCCGGCCCCTTTCGCCACCTCCACCAGCCGCTTGGAGTTGGAGGAGTTGGGCGCGCCGAGCACCAGCAGCGCCTCCACTTGGGGGGCGATGGCCTTCACCGCCAGCTGCCGGTTGGTGGTGGCGTAGCAGATGTCCTCCCGCCGCGGCCCGGCGATGGCAGGAAAGCGCTGCTGGAGGGCGGCCAGGATGCCCGCCGTCTCGTCCACTGACAAGGTGGTCTGGGTGGCATAGGCCAGGTTGGCGGGGTCGTCCACGGCCAGCCGGGCCACGTCCTCTACCGTTTCCACCAGCAGCACGGCCCCGTCGGGCAATTGGCCCATGGTGCCGATCACCTCCGGGTGGCCGGCGTGGCCGATCAGGATCACCTGCCGCCCCTCGGCGTGGTGGCGTTCGGTTTCGCGGTGGACCTTGCTGACCAGCGGACAGGTGGCGTCCAGATAGAACAGCCCGCGTGCGGTGGCCGCCGCCGGCACCGATTTCGGCACCCCGTGGGCGGAAAAGATCACCGGCACCCCGTCGGGCACCTGATCCAGCTCATCGACGAACACCGCGCCCTTGGCCTCCAGGCTCTGGACCACGAAGCGGTTGTGAACGATCTCGTGCCGCACATAGACGGGGGGGCCGAAACGGTCCAGCGCCGCCTCCACGATCTGGATGGCCCGGTCCACCCCGGCGCAGAATCCGCGGGGTGCGGCCAGCAGGATGGTCAGGGGCGGTTTGGCGGGGGTGTGGTGCATGGCTGTTCTGTTCCCGAGAGCGTTCTATTCCAAGGGTCCGGGTTGTCCCGCCGGTGCGCTTGCCGCATCCTGTGGGCAGACCCCTCGTGCTTGTCTGAAGCGTGGCGGTTCTCTACAGTCCGCCCGTGACGATACCGACACACTGACGACACCCAACAGACCGGATGGTTCGCCGATGCCTCGCCTGGACGGTAATACAGCTTCCCTTGCCCGCAAAGCTCTGATGGGGACGGCGCTGCTGGCCCTGGCCGGGTGCGGCGGCGGCGGGTTCTTCAGCGGCAAGACAGCGGAGGAAAAGGCCAAGGACGCCGCCTTTGCCTGCCCCCGCGTCGGCATCGTACGCGAATTGTCCGAGGTGGTGCAGTTCCGCCCCGGCAAGGGGCGGGAGCCGGGCGACGTCGTGTCCCATGGCGTGCTCAGCGATTACAACGGCAATTGCGAATACCGGGACGACGGCGTGACGGTGAACGTCGCCGTGACCCTGCTGGCCGAACGCGGCCCCGCCCTGGCCGGATCGCAGGCCAAATACCGCTATTTCGTCGCCGTGGTCCCGCCGGGGGCGGAGCCGACCGGCGGCAGCAAGCGGGAATTCGACACCACCGTCGATTTCGCGTCCGGCCAGACCCGCGCCGGCAACCGCGAGGAACTGTCCCAGACCATCCCCCTGCCCAAGGACGCCAACGCCAAGGACTGGCGGATCTACATCGGCTTCCAGCTCAGCAACGAGGAACTGGCCTTCAACCGCGCCGCCCTGGTGCGCAGCAAGTAAGGACGGGGAACGGAATGCCCGTGGGGGATTTCGACGGCGTTCTGGCCGTGACGGCGGCGGACGCCGGCTATTTCGGGCTGTTGCGCGACCTGATGGACAGCCTGGACGGCGCCGGGCTTCCCCTGGGCATCTTCGACGTGGGGCTGACGCCCGACCAGCGCGGCTGGCTGGAGGCGCGCGGCTGCACGCTGGTCATCCCCGGCTGGGACGTGGATTTTCCCGGCCGGGATCGGATGCCCAGCCATTACCGCTCCCTGGCGTCGCGGCCCCATGTGCCGCGGCATTTCCCCGGTTACGACATCTATCTGTGGCTGGATTCCGACCTGTGGGTCCAGGATCAGGCGGTGCTGCGCTGGTATGTGGACGCCGCCCGCCGCGGCAACCTTGCCATCGTGCCGGAACTGGACCGCAGCTATTGGACCGTGCGCAAGCCGCCCAAGCTGTGGGGCCAGAACCAGAAGGCGTTCGCCTGGAGCTATGGCGTGCGCGCCGGCTACCGCCTGGGCCGCAACCCGATCCTGAACGGCGGTGCCTGGGCGCTGCGGGCCGGCGCCCCCCATTGGGACGCCTGGGCCAAGGCGCACGACGAGGCGCTGAACCGCCGCTCGTGGTGGCGCCGCCCCTCCGGCCCGCAGAATTTCTATATGTGCCTGTCGGAACAGACGGCGCTGAACAAGGTGGTGTACGGCGGCCGCCTGCCCACTACCTTCCTGCCGGCGCTGGCCAACTGGTTCTGCGGCAAGGGCGCGCCGTGGTGGGACGCCGAACGGCGGGTGCTGGTGGAACCCAACGCCCCGTACACCCCGCTGGGCATCGTGCATCTGGCCGGGGCGGGGATGAAAACCCGCGTGTGGGATCTGACCGTGCTGCAGGGCGGCACCCTGACCACCGTGCTGTCGCGCAGTGCCGTGCGGGAGAGTGCGGGGCTGACGGCCCGGCCCGGCGCGGAATCAGTCGGGCTGGAACCCGTGGGGTGAGCGCAGGTACGGCTCGTCCAGTTTTGCGTCGATTCGTGCCATGAGTTCCCGGATCTGAGCCAGCATCATCATGGTTTCCTCAGCCTCGCGGTGCCGGCGGCCATGGTACTGCCTGCACGAATTCATAAGTATGATGCACGCGACCAGCCGGCCCCTGTCCACCCGCCCCGGTGGTGATGCGAAGCCGCCCGGCCGATTGCCGTTGACTTTGCCCCCGCCGGGCTTAGGGTAGGGGCACAGCCGACGACCCCTCGCGGGAGAGACCGTCCAGCCAGACATGGCCGGGGCGGCGCCGAAGGAGCAACCGCCCCGGAAACTCTCAGGCAAAAGGACCGCAGGGAAAGGCACTCTGGAAAGCGGACGCGTCCTCATAAGGGCGTTTCCCACCGAAGGAGTAAGCCGGACGCGCCCGTGCCCCGCACGGAGTTTCCGGTGAATCTCTCAGGTCCAAGACAGAGGGGCACCCAATCCCACCGGGATATCCCCGCGTGGGAGGTGACCCTTTGCCGGAGGACCGCCCGTGGCCGATCACGACCCCGCCACCCCGCTTAAAAGCACCCCCCTTCACGCGCTCCATGTGGAGTTGAAGGCCCGCATGGTGCCCTTTGCCGGCTATGACATGCCGGTGCAGTACCCCGCCGGCATCCTGAAGGAACATCTGCACACCCGCGCCCGCGCCGGGCTGTTCGACGTGTCCCACATGGGGCAGGTGCGGCTGGTGGGCGATGACCCGGCGGCGGCGCTGGAAACCCTGGTGCCCGGCGACATCCGCGGCCTGGGACAGGGCCGCATGCGCTACACCCTGTTCACCAACGACCAGGGCGGCATTCTCGACGACCTGATGGTCACCAACGCCGGCGATCATCTGTTCCTCGTGGTCAACGCCGCCTGCAAGGAGCAGGACATCGCCCACCTGACCAACGCCCTGAAGGGCAAGGTGGATGTGGAGCCGCTGCCCGACGCGGCCCTGATGGCGCTCCAGGGGCCGGAGGCCGCCGCCGTGCTGGCCCGCTTCATCCCCGAAGCCGCCACTATGAAATTCATGAGCCTGCTGCCGGCCACCTTCAAGGGCATCCCCGTGCTCATCACCCGCTCCGGCTACACGGGTGAGGACGGGTACGAGATCTCCTGCGCCTCGGCCGACGCCGAGGCCATCGCCCGCGCCCTGCTGGCCGAGGACGGGGTGGAGGCCATCGGCCTGGGTGCCCGCGATTCCCTGCGGCTGGAAGCCGGTCTGTGCCTGTACGGCCACGACATCACCACCACCACCACCCCGGTGGAAGCGGCGCTGGAATGGACTCTTCCGAAGCGCCGCCGTGCCGAGGGCGGCTTCCCCGGTGCGGGCATCATCCTGAAGCAGCTGGCCGAGGGGGCCACCCGCCGCCGCGTCGGCCTGCGCCCCGACGGCCGTCAGCCCGCCCGTGAACACACCGGGATCCAGGACGCCGCCGGCACCACCATCGGCGAGATCACCAGCGGCGGCTTCGGCCCCACGGCCAACGGCCCCGTCGCCATGGGCTATGTGGACATCGCCCACGCCGCCCCCGGCACCGCCCTGACGCTGAACGTGCGCGGCAAGCCGCTGCCGGCCCGCGTGGCGCCCACCCCCTTCGTGCCCCAGCGCTATTACCGGGGCTGAGCCTCTTTTCCTCCCATTTTTTGTCAAGGATACCCCCCATGACCGTGAAGTACACCAAGGACCACGAGTGGATTAAGGTGGACGGCACCACCGGCACCGTCGGCATCAGCGACTACGCCCAGAGCCAGCTTGGCGACGTGGTGTTCGTGGAACTGCCCGAGGTGGGCCGCGAACTGACCCAGGGCGGCGAATCCGCCGTGGTCGAATCGGTCAAGGCCGCGTCGGAGGTCTATGCCCCCGTCGCCGGTACCGTCACCGCCGCCAACGAGGCGCTGGTGGACGAACCGGCCCTGGTGAACTCCGCCGCCCAGACCGGCGGCTGGTTCTATCAGATCACCATCGCCGACCCGTCGCAGCTTGACGGGCTGATGGATGAGGACGCGTACAAGGCGTATGTGGAAGGGCTGGCCTGATGCGTTACCTGCCCCTGACCGAGGCCGACCGCGCGGAGATGCTGTCCGTCATCGGCGCGCCGTCGGTGGACGCGCTGTTCCGCGACGTGCCCGATGCGGCGCACCTTTCCGGCCCCATTCAGGGGCTGCCCAACCACATGGGCGAACTGGCGGTCGAGCGCACGCTGGCCGCCATGGCGGCGAAGAACGTGGCCGCCGGCTCGGTGCCCTTCTTCCTGGGCGCCGGCGCCTACCGTCACCATGTGCCGGCGACGGTGGATTACATGGTGCAGCGCGGTGAGTTCCTCACCGCCTACACCCCCTATCAGCCCGAGGTGAGCCAGGGCACGCTGCAGGTTCTGTTCGAGTTCCAGAGCCAGGTGGCGCTGCTGACCGGCATGGACGTGGCCAACGCCTCCATGTACGACGGGGCGACCGCCTGCGCCGAGGCGGTGATGATGGCCAACCGCGTCACCCGGCGGAAGAAGGCCATCCTGTCCGGTGGCCTGCACCCCCATTACCGCGACACCACCACCACCGACGCCCATTTCATCGGTTTCGACACCGCGGTCCAGCCCGCCGATCCGCTGGGCACCGAGGATCTGGAAGCGCTGGTGGATTCCGACACCGCCTGCGTGGTGGTGCAGAACCCCAGCGTCTTCGGTCACGTCCGCGACCTGTCCGCCCTGTCCGCCGCCTGCAAGGCCAAGGGTGCGCTGCTGATCGTGGTGGTGACCGAGGTGGTGTCGCTCGGCCTGCTGCCCGCCCCCGGCGCCATGGGTGCCGACGTGGTGGTGGCGGAAGGCCAGTCGCTGGGCAACCCGCTGACCTTCGGCGGCCCCTACGTCGGCCTGTTCGCGGTGAAGGACAAGTACGTCCGCCAGATGCCGGGCCGCCTGTGCGGCCAGACCGTGGACGCCGACGGCAAGCGCGGCTTCGTGCTGACGCTGTCCACCCGCGAGCAGCACATCCGCCGCGAAAAGGCCACGTCGAACATCTGCACCAACGCCGGCCTGTGCGCGCTGGCCTTCTCCATCCACCTGTCGCTGCTGGGCGAGGCGGGCTTCACCAAGCTGGCGCGCCTGAACCACGCCACCGCCGTGCAACTGGCGGACAAGCTGGCCGCGGTGAAGGGGGTGGAGGTGCTGAACAGCGGCTTCTTCAACGAATTCACCGTCCGCCTGTCCCGCCCGGCGGCGGATGTGGTGGAACAGTTGGCCGCCCGCGGCATCCTGGCCGGTGTGCCGGTGTCGCGCCTGTTCGCCGGTGAACACCCCGACCTGCTGCTGGTCGCCGCCACCGAAACCACCACCGCGTCCGACATCGACGCGCTCGCTGCCGCCCTGGCGGAGGTTCTGTGACATGAATAACCAAGGACGGCCGACCACCCCGGCGGCGGAAACCCCGGCGGACGCCCCCGTGGACTCCGGCGCCACCATCTCCGGCAACCGCGGCCTGCAGATCGAAGAGGCGCTGATCTTCGAACAGGACAGCGTGGGCCAGTGCGGCGTCGATCTGCCCGACGTGCCCGACGTGGCCTTTCGTCTGGGCGGCATCGCCCCGCGGGAGCGGGTGGGCCTGCCGGGTCTGGCGGAACCCACCGTGGTCCGCCACTACACCCGCCTGTCGCAGAAGAACTATTCCATCGACACCGGCTTCTACCCGCTGGGGTCGTGCACCATGAAGCACAACCCGCGGCTGAACGAGAAGATGGCCCGCCTGCCGGGCTTCGCCGACGTCCACCCGCTCCAGCCCGAAAGCACGGTGCAGGGCGCGCTGGAGTTGATGCACACCCTGGCCCATTGGCTGACCACGCTGACCGGCATGGCCGGCGTGACGCTGGCGCCCGCCGCCGGGGCCCATGGTGAAATGGCCGGGATGATGGCCATCCGCGCCGCGCTGGAACACCGGGGCGAAGCCGCCCGCACCCGCGTGCTGGTGCCCGAAAGCGCCCACGGCACCAACCCCGCCACCGCCGCGGCCCTGGGCTTCACCGTCGATCCCATCCCCGCCACCGCCGACGGGCGCGTGGATCTGGCAGCATTGACGGCCAAGCTCGGCCCCGACGTGGCCGGCATCATGCTGACCAACCCCAACACCTGCGGCCTGTTCGAACGCGACATCCGCGCCATCGCCGACGCGGTGCACGGGGCCGGGGGGTATTTCTACTGCGACGGTGCCAACTTCAACGCCATCGTCGGCCGGGTCCGCCCCGCCGACCTGGGCGTCGATGCCATGCACATCAACCTGCACAAGACCTTCTCCACCCCCCACGGCGGCGGCGGTCCGGGGTCGGGTCCGGTGGTCTTCTCCGAAGCACTCGCCCCCTTCGCGCCGGTGCCCTACGTGGTGGTGGAGAACGGCGCCCTGCGTCTGGTGGAGCACACCGACGGCACCGGCAGCTATGGCCGCATGAAGGCGTTCCACGGCCAGATGGGCATGTTCGTCCGCGCTCTCGCCTACATGCTCAGTCACGGCGCCGACGGGCTGTGGCAGGCGGCGGGCGACGCGGTGCTCAACGCCAACTACGTCATGGCCCGCCTGTCGTCGGTGATGACGCCCTCGTTCGATGGGCCGTGCATGCACGAATGCCTGTTCGACGACCGCTTCCTGAAGGGCACCGGCGTCACCACCCTCGACATCGCCAAGGCCCTGATCGACGAGGGCTTCCACCCCATGACCATGTACTTCCCCCTGGTGGTCCATGGCGCCCTGCTGATCGAGCCGACCGAAACCGAGCCGAAAGCCAACCTGGACCAGTTCATCGCCACCCTGACCGGGCTGGCCGAACGCGCCAAGGCCGGCGACGTGGCCCACTTCCAGGCGGCCCCGCGCTTCACCCCGCGGCGCCGGCTGGATGAAACGGCGGCGGCGCGGAAGCCCGTCCTGCGCTGGGCGGCGGAGTAAAGGGAAAAGCCGAGGGGTTCTACCCCTCGGCACTCCCCGGCAGGGGCCAAACGGCCCCTGCACCCCGATTACCCCATCATCCCATCCAGCCGGGCCGCCAAAGCCTCGCTGATGGGCGTCATTGGCAACCGCACCTCCGCGCTGTCGATCAGCCCGGCCCGCCACAGCCAATGCTTGATCGGCGACGGACTCGGCTCCGCGAACAGCGCCTGCGGCACCGTCACCAGCCGGTCCCACACCGCCCGCGCCGCCACCAGATCCCCCGCGGTCACCAGCCGCCGCACCAGCGCGAAATCCGCCGTGCGCACATGGGCCGAGGCCATGATCCCGCCGTCGCCCCCATGGGCCAGCAGGGTGAAGAACAGCGCATCCTCCCCCGTCATCACCGAAAACCCCGCGGGCCGGTCCCGCAGCAGTGCCAGCGATTGCCCCAGATCGGCGCAGCAATCCTTCACACCCACGATCCGCGGATGCTCGGCCAGCCGCAGCAGCGTATCGTTGCTCATGTTCACGCCGGTGCGGTAGGGGATGTTGTAGACCACGATCG
>NZ_JAOQNH010000001.1:300000-510000 GCF_025961205.1 Azospirillum fermentarium | reverse complement strand
CGGCGCCGTGGCAGGCGGGGCAGGTGCGTTCGATGGTGAAGAAGCCCTGCTGGCTGCGCACCTTGCCGTGGCCGGCGCAGGTGGGGCAGGTGATGGGCTGGGTTCCCGCCGCGGCACCGCTGCCGTTGCAGGTGTCGCACGCCACCGAGGTGGGAACCTTGATGGTCGATTGCGTGCCCTTGAAGGCGTCTTCCAGCGAGATTTCCAGGTTGAAGCGGAGATCCTGGCCACGGCCCGATGCGGCCCCGCCGCCCCGGCGTCCGCCGCCCATGAATTCCCCGAACATCTCGTCGAAGATGTCGGCGAATCCGCCGCCGCCGCCGCCGAAATCGAAACCGCCGAATCCGCCGCCGGCCCCGCCCGGACCACGGCCGTTCTCGAAGGCTCCGTGCCCGAAACGGTCATAGGCCGCACGCTTCTGCTCGTCCTTCAGGACGTCGTAGGCTTCGCTGATTTCCTTGAACTTGTGCTCCGCCTCAGCATCGCCCGGATTGCGGTCCGGGTGGTACTGCATGGCAAGCTTGCGGTAGGCCTTCTTCAACTCGTCGGCGCTGGCGGTCTTCGCGACACCCAGCAGTTCATAATAATCCTGTTTGGCCATGTGTCCCGAGCGCCTCTCAATCGTACCGCTCCGCCGGCCCCCGTGACGGGGCCGGCGGAACAGACGCTATACCATGGTTGTGGCCGTTCGGGCGTGACTTACGACGGCTTCTTCTTGCTGTCGTCCACTTCCTCGAAGTCGGCGTCCACCACACCCGGTTCGGCCTGGGCCTTGGCGCCGCCGTCGGCAGCCCCTTCGCCCGCTTCACCGGCCTTGTACATGGCCTCGCCCAGCTTCATGGAGGCCTGGGCCAGGGCATCGGTCTTGGCCTTCAGGTCGGCCAGATCGCTGGTCTCCAGCACCGCCTTTAGGTCGGCCACGGCCTTTTCCGCCGCCGCCTTGTCGGCCGCCGGGATCTTGTCGCCGCCGTCCTTGATGGTGCGTTCGGTGGTGTGGATCAGGGCGTCGGCCTGGTTGCGGGCGTCCACCAGTTCGCGGCGCTTCTTGTCCTCGGCGGCGTGGGCCTCGGCGTCCTTCACCATCTTCTGGATGTCGGTGTCCGACAGGCCGCCCGAGGCCTGGATGCGGATCTGGTGCTCCTTGCCGGTGGCCTTGTCCTTGGCGGTGACGCTGACGATGCCGTTGGCGTCGATGTCGAAGGTCACCTCCACCTGCGGCACGCCGCGGGGGGCCGGCGGGATGCCGACCAGATCGAACTGGCCCAGGATCTTGTTGTCGGCGGCCATCTCGCGCTCACCCTGGAACACCCGGATGGTGACCGCGGTCTGGTTGTCGTCGGCGGTGGAGAAGACCTGGCTCTTCTTGGTCGGGATGGTGGTGTTGCGGTCGATCAGGCGGGTGAACACGCCGCCCAGCGTCTCGATGCCCAGCGACAGCGGGGTCACGTCGAGCAGCAGGACGTCCTTCACCTCGCCCTTCAGCACGCCGCCCTGGATGGCCGCACCGATGGCGACCACTTCGTCCGGGTTCACGCCGCGGTGCGGCTCACGGCCGAAGAACTGCTTCACCGCCTCGATGACCTTGGGCATGCGGGTCATGCCGCCGACCAGGATCACCTCGTCGATCTCGCTGGCCTTCAGCCCGGCGTCCTTCAGGGCCGCCTTGCACGGCTCGATGGTGCGCTGGATCAGGTCGTCCACCAGGGCTTCCAGCTTGGCGCGGGTCAGCTTGATGTTCAGGTGCTTCGGGCCGGACTGGTCGGCGGTGATGAAGGGCAGGTTGACCTCGGTCTGCATGGCCGAGGACAGCTCGATCTTCGCCTTTTCCGCCGCTTCCTTCAGACGCTGGAGCGCCAGACGGTCCTTGCGCAGGTCGATGCCCTGCTCCTTCTTGAACTCGTCGGCGAGGTACTCGATGATCCGCGCGTCGAAGTCTTCACCGCCCAGGAAGGTGTCGCCGTTGGTGGACTTCACCTCGAACACGCCGTCGCCGATCTCCAGCACCGACACGTCGAAGGTGCCGCCGCCCAGGTCGTACACCGCGACGACGCCCGCACCCTTCTTCTCCATGCCATAGGCCAGAGCGGCGGCGGTCGGCTCGTTGATGATGCGCAGCACTTCCAGGCCGGCGATCTTGCCGGCGTCCTTGGTGGCCTGACGCTGGGCGTCGTTGAAGTACGCGGGCACGGTGATCACGGCCTGCGTCACCTTTTCGCCCAGGTAGTTCTCGGCGGTTTCCTTCATCTTGGTCAGGATGAAGGCGGAAATCTGGCTGGGGCTGAACTTCTTGTCGAAGGACTGCACCCACGCGTCGCCGTTGTCGCCCGACACGATGGAATAGGGCACCAGACCCTGATCCTTCTTGGTCAGCGGGTCTTCGTAGCGGCGGCCGATCAGGCGCTTGATCGCGAAGAAGGTGTTTTCGGGGTTGGTCACCGCCTGACGCTTGGCGGGCTGGCCCACCAGACGTTCACCGTTCTGGGCAAAGGCCACCATCGACGGGGTGGTCCGGGCGCCCTCGGCGTTCTCGATCACCTTGGCGGAGGAGCCTTCCATCACGGCAACGCACGAGTTGGTGGTGCCAAGGTCGATGCCAATCACTTTGCTCATGTCTAACCTCTGTTGTTCGGCAGATCGCGGCGGCCCTGGTCTGTTCGGGTCGGCACCGCCTGCGGTCCCCTGCGGTCGTTGAACGGTTCGGTCGGCGCGTGTGCGACGGTTCGCGGCAGATATAGGCAGGTCGGCCAAAGCCTGCAACGCCCTCCCGCATCAATCGGGCAGAGATTGTGGCAAAACGGCGCAGATTCCTCCAGTCCCCACCGTGTGGCACGCGGTCCCGCCGTGATGGCAGAAAAACAGGGAAACATACAAGTATATGTCCTTGATATACCCGGGTATTCACTTGCATCCCCTCCCCACCCGCATGGGTCGAAGTGATCTTCCCGTGATACGCTAGAAAAGATGAACATGTTAACTGTTGATTAAGGAAAAAGAAGCGCCAACATAAGAGTGAGTTGCGAACAAGCCGTTGCCGTTACTGGAGCAGGAAAGATTTTTTTCTCTTGGAGTCATGATTGCTGTGATATAGGCATTTCTTATGTAGGAGATGCCGGTGTCATTCGCGCCGGTGTTACGGGCGACTGCCAGAATCTGGGGATGCGATCATGAGGGAAGACCGGCGCGACGTGGCCTTGGCCATCAAATCCTGCCTCGACAGCCTGCAAAATGATGCCGAACGCAGCGAATTGGGGGATCTGGCGCGTTTTATCAGCTTGGCGGCTCTGGCTGCCGAAGAAGCGGCCCTGGCCCATGACGCCCATGCCGCGCAGCTTCACGCCCTGATGGCCGGCAGCGCCGGTCACTGCTGACCTTCCCGATGATCGTCATAGGCGACAGCGAATAGACGCTTGGCCGGACACACGCCGGGCCGCGCCGTTCCTCTGGATGGCGCGGCCCGGCTTTTTTGTCCGGCGTTTCTGCCCCCTGCCGGGGGCGGCCCGACACCCCGTGGCCGATGGCTGGCGAAAGCGGGAGCGGGGCTTCAGCCCCCCTGGCCCGTGCGGGTGACGAGATCCGACAGCTCCATGCCGGCCTGGGCCGCCGCCAGGGTAAGGGATTCACGGTCGGGCCAGCAGATGACGCCGCCGATCTCGGCCAGGCATCCGCCCAGCGTCACCGTCCACACCCCCACGGAGGCCAGATGGATCACGCGGCCCAGCGGGCGGGCGCTGCGGGTGGCCGTGCTGCCCGCGTGGAGGGTGTCGCTGAGAGACGCCGGAACCGGTGATGCCGTTCCCACCGCTGCAACCGGCATGGTGTGCCGCTGGCGCCGTTCCCCCGGATGCTCGGCGGGCGCGAAAGACAAAGCGGGTGTGTGCAGGGCATTGGACATGGCCGCGGCTCTTTTCAAGAGATCAGAAGATGTTTGTTACGACACTGAACCTACCCAAAAAAAACGCCTTGTAAATAGAAATTATCGTCAGATGCGGAAGGGCGGGGACTGTAATCGCCAAAGGATTGTCTAGAATTTTATTGAATGCCTCGGTGTTGGTAACACCAAAGTAAATGGATCAAAAACCGTCTTAAATCTTTCAGATATGAAGGGAACCTTTTCCCAGCCGCTGCGTTCCCCTGGAAGAGGTGTGACAACCGCGGGGTGAAATAAGGCAAGTCATTGTTTTTCATATGGTTATAAACCTCCTGCCACCGTGGGGCCGATGGCGTTGCGGGTGCCGGGTGGCTTGGCCGGATACGGCTCCCCGTCTCCGGTGCGGGCGGTATGGTAACGGTTGCGTCAATGATTGTTACCGCCCGGATACGGCAGAGCATCTGACCGATCCTGCCGTCACCGCCGGGACTGGGGCTGCCTGCGACACTATGGATCGCCGCCGGGAATGAAACCTCGGCCTCGTGTGTTCGTGTTCACATACTCCCGTACAGGAGCAACAGAGGAGCCCAGGGAATGCTGACGAGGAAATTTGCCGCCGCCGCCATGGCCGCCGCTCTGCTGGCGGGCTGTTCCAACCTGTCGCATCGGGAAAACCGGGCGCTGATGGGCGCCGGAATCGGGGCGGCGGGCGGTGCCGTCATCGGCTCCGTCACCGGCGGCAGCCCGTGGGTGGGCGGCCTGATCGGCGGTGCCGGCGGTGCGGCGGTGGGGGCGCTGTCGGGTGGGCGCTGACCCTTTTCCGCCTAAGTGGGCTTACTCGCGGAAATCGTCGGGTGACATCTGCCGCACCCCCGGCACGGAGTCGCCGGCCGGTGCGGCGGGTGGCGCCGGGCGCGGGGCCTTCAGCGGCTTGTTGACCGCCCCGCGCGGCCCGACGCTGGGCTGATCGCCGAAATCGGGCAGGGGGGGCATGCGCTCCATGGTGGTGCGCATGAGCTGGGCGATGCGGTCGGTCTCGTCCCGCAGCGCCTGCCCCCGCTCCCCGTCGTAGCGGGGATCGTCGAGAAAGGCGCGGATGGCCATCAGCCCACGCAGCTCCAGCCCGCAGATCTCATAGGTGCCCAGCGGCAGATAGCGCGCCCGGGCGAACACGGAAAAGAACGCGGCGCTGGTTTCCACGAACAGCAGCACCATGCGCGCGTGCATGCGGTCCAGCGCCAGCAGCATCTGGTCGGCCAGATCGGGGGGCAGGGCGTCCAGCCGCTCCTCCACCGTGGCGGCGAGGGAGAAGAAATCGCGCACCTTGCGGGTGAAGCGGCGGTAGCGGGTCAGGCCGCCGATGCTGACCCGGCTGCGCGCCGTCTCGGCCAGGGTCTGGGATTTCTTCCACAACTCGTCCAGGCGCAGCATCAGGCGTGCCGCTTCGCGCTGAAGCACGGCCGGGTTGGGCGGGGCGGCGGGGGGCCGGGGCGGGCGGAGCGGCGGCATGTCCTCGGTCTTCGGGGGATGGGGTCTTCGGGAATCGGCGGAAAAGAACGGTGGTCCGTCAGGAATAACGCATCACCGCTGGGTTTGGACCGTCAGCGTCTGTTCTTTGCCGCGGCGGACCACCTGCAACTGCACCGGCGTGCCCACGCGCACCAGGCCGACACGGTTGCGCAGGTCGGCGGCGCTGTGGACCGGGCGCCCATCGACCGAGGTCACCACGTCGCCGCTGCGCAGGCCGGCGCGGTCCGCCGCCGATCCGCTCTCCACCTTGGCGATCACGGCGCCCTGGTCGCCCTCCACGTTCAGGCTTTCCGCCAGTTCCGGGGTGAGATCCTGGATGGCGACGCCCAGGCGCCCGCGGCGCACCTGCCCATATTCGACGATCTGGTCCATCACCGTGCGCACGATGGAGGTGGGAACGGCAAAGCCGATGCCCACGCTGCCGCCCGCCGGGCCGATGATGGCGGTGTTGATGCCGATCAGCTCGCCCTGGAAATTGACCAGCGCGCCGCCGGAATTGCCGGGATTGATGCTGGCGTCGGTCTGGATGAAGTCCTCGTACCCTTCCACCTTCAGCCCGCTGCGGCCCAGCGCCGAGATGATGCCCGACGTCACCGTCTGGCCCAGGCCGAAGGGATTGCCGATGGCGACCGCGAAATCCCCCACCTTCAGCCGGTCGGAATCGCCCATGGGCAGCGCCGTCAGCCGGTCGGCGCCGATCTTCAGCACCGCGATGTCGGTGGCGGCGTCGCGGCCCACCAGCGTGGCGGTGAACCGGCGGCGGTCCTTCAGCGTGACGACGATTTCCTGCGCGTTCTCCACCACGTGGTTGTTGGTGACCACATAGCCCTTGTGCGCGTCCACGATCACGCCCGACCCGGCGCTGGCCCGCGGGCGCTGCTGCGGCATGTCGGGGATGTTGAAGAAATGGCGGAAGAACGGGTCGCGCAGCAGCGGGTTTTCCACCTGCGGCGCCTTGGACAGAACGGCGATGTTGACCACAGCCGGGGTGACGGCTTCCAGCATGGGGGCGATGGTGCCGGCCCCCATCACCGCCGCCGGCAGGGCCGCCGAGGCCCCGCCCGCCATTTCCACTCCGGTGCCCAGGCCGATGGCCAGCGCCGCCAGGGCGGCGATCCGTTTCACGTTCATAGCCCCTCTCTCCCCCTTCGCCCCGGTCATCCGGCGATGATCGTCCGGCGTGCATCACGACCGGCAGAATTGGGCAAAAGCCTCTGTGCTTTCAAGCCCGTCCCGCCGTCCGCCGCCGCATCCAGCGCCGCCGCAGCGCCCCCGGCAGCCCGGCGGGCATCCCCAACAGCAGCACCCCCGCCGGCCCCAGCGCCCACAGAAGCAGCAGGGGGGCGGGCGTATCCCGCGGCACCGGCACCAGCACGGCCCAGGGGGCCGAGGCCCCGCCGCCGTCCGCCGCGCCGGTCTGGGGGGGCGCGGCGGTCCGGGGAGCGGCCGGGCGCAGGGCGACCTCCCCCCATTCCGGCTCCTCCCCGAGCCGTCCCAGCCCGGCAGAGCCGCCGGGGGTGTCGAGCCGCTGCCGGCAGCGCCCGGCGTCGGTCACCCCCACCCCGGCGGGGCGGGCGGCCAGCAGGGTGCAGCCGGGGGCCAGCAGGGCGGCGTCCTCCTCCCCCTCCAGACGCCAGACATGGGCGGCCAGCACCACGGCGATCACGCTTTCGGTCATGGCCGTTCCCGTGCCTGCGGCGGGGGCCGGCGCCGGCACGGCCACCACCACCACCGGCTGGGAGCCGGTGCCGTCACGCCCGCCGCTGCCGCGGATAACGTCCACCGTCACCAGGGGGCGGGCGGCGATGACCGCCCCGCGCAGGACCGCCGGGGCGGGCCGCACCGTTCCCCGCGATTCGGCGATGGCGCCATAGGCGTCGGTGCGCACGATCCCCAGCCAGCCGTCCGGTGCCAGGACCGACAGCGCGGCCGCCACGGCGGGGACGGCGCCGGCCCCGCGGTTCTCCCCCGCCGCCGCGCGGATGACGGACACCACCGCGTCCAGGCGGGCGGCGGCCTCCGCCGCCACGCCTTCGGCCCGCGCGGCGGCCACCGCCCGCGCGTCCTGTTGTCGCATTGCGGGGATGGAAACCGCCGCCGCCGCCCACAGGACCAGCAGAGCCACCGCCGGCCAGCGGGGCCGAAACCGCCAACGCACCGGCTCCACCGCCGGGCTTTCCGCCGGCTGGGGCACGGGAACGGGCAGATGAACGGGGGGCGGGGGTGATGTCATGACAAAATCCTGGCCGTCCGGGTGCTGCCGCCACATATGGCTTATGGAGAAGGGGCACCCCGCATGGCTTTACGCCGTTGCTTTGCGCGGTTAAATATCATTTCGTCTCTTATCGAAGAACGGAAGTGCCGGGCCGGAGCCGGGAATGAATGATACGCCACTGCTCGAATTGAGCGAGCAGGACTATCAGAAGATGGAAGAAGCGCTGTCGCAGACGGCGCGCGGCCGCGCGTTCCTGCGGATGCGCGACCGCCGTGCCCGCGTGGTCGCCGTCGATGAATTCAGCGCCGTGGCCGCCAGCCTGAGCGCCCAGGTGCAGCGGCTGGCGTCCATCGACGGCTTTGCGCCCATGCCCATGGCCGGCGGCGGCGGGGCTGCCGCGGCCATGGCCGGCGGCGACCCCTATCTGTCGCGCATCCAGCAGGAACTGAACTCCATCGGCCAGTTCGTGCAGGAGGCGCACCGGGACATCGCCGCACTCCGCCCCGCCGACACCGGCGCCAACCGCATCATGGCCGCCACCGCCGAGCTGGACGCCATCGTCAACGCCACCGAGCAGGCGACCACCGAGATCCTGAACGCGGTGGAAAAGATCCAGGAATACACCGCCCTCATCCCCCGCGACGATCCCGACTGGGCCGAACTGGCCGACGGGGTGGAAGCGCAGTGCATCGAGGTGATGACCGCCTGCTCGTTCCAGGACATCACCGGCCAGCGCACCACCAAGGTCATCAACACGCTCCGCTACATCGAGGAGCGCGTGAACACCATGATCGAGATCTGGGGCGTGGAGCGGGCCGCCGGGGTGATGCCCAGCGTCGATATGTCGGCGGCACACCGCAAGATGAACGACGACCGGCCCGACGCCCATCTGCTGAACGGGCCGCAGTTGGACGGGCAGGGGGTGAGCCAGCAGGACATCGACGCCCTGTTCGACCAGATGGCCAGTTCCAATCCGGGAGCGCTCAATTTCGGGGGTGCGGCGCCACCGCCGCCTCCACCTCCACCGCCGCCTCCACCGCCGCCTCCACCGTCCCGTCCTCCACCGCCTCCGCCCCCGCCTGCGGCCCCGGCGAGCGCGGGGGAGCCGATTTCGCAGGACGACATCGACAAGCTGTTCGCGTGATTGAGACATGGCATACGACGGCACCCTGAAAACACGCGTCAAGCTCACCCAGGAACAGTTGGACCGGGTGTGCGAACGCCACCAGCGTTTCGCCGAGGGGCGCAACGGCGGTGCGCGTGCCAACCTGCCGTTTTATGACCTGACCGGGCTGGACCTGACCGGCCGCAACCTGACCGGTGCCTTCCTGTCGGGCGCCATCCTGCGCGAGGTGTCCCTGCGCGGCAGCATCCTCGATTACGCCGACCTCTACGGCGCCGACCTGCGCGGCGCCGACCTGCGCAAGGCGCGCCTCTACCGCACCGACCTGCGCGGCGCCAACATCCGCGGCGCCAACCTTGAGAACGCCGCCCTGGTGGAGGTGGACCTGCGCGACGGCGCCCTGGTCAACCGCAGCAGCCCCGGCGAGAAGAAGGTGGTGGGGTTCCAGCCCGGCCCCGCCGACCTGTCCACCGCCCGCATCAACAACGCCGACATGGCGCGGGCCAAGATGACCGGCAGCTTCGCCCGGCAGGTGGATTTCACCAACACCACCCTGAACGGGGCGCGGCTGGAGCGGTCGGACCTGCGCGACTGCAACTTCATCGGCGCCGACCTGCACGGGGCGGCACTGGCGGGGGCGGACCTGCGCGGCGCCAATCTCGACGGCGCCTTCATGAACGAGCTGGACCTGATGGACACGGCCCGGACCGATTCCGAGGCCGCCGCCATCAAGAACCTGCCCCCCCTGCCGGTGGAGGAAGAGCCGGCGGGCGACCCCGAACCCCCGCCCGAGCCGCTGGAAGAGCTGATGCGGCTGCACATGCTGTGGCTGGGATCGGGGGGCAAGCTGGGGCGGCAGCTCGACATCAGCGGACGCAACCTGGAAGGCGCCAATCTGGCCGGCGCCGTCCTGACCCTGGCGCTCGCCGACAAGGTGAAGCTGCGCAACGCCACCCTGCGCGGCGTCCAGTTTCAGGCCGCCCGGCTGGAAGGGGCCGATTTCCGCTCCGCCGACCTGCGCGGCGCCGACCTGCGCGGGGCGGTGATGAACCGCGCCATCCTGATCGACGCCCGGCTGGACGGGGCCAACGTCTCGTCGCTGCAGATCGCTTCGTCCCATCAGGTGATGCGGGCGTCGCTGGTGCGCGCCCGGCTGGCCGGCGCCTCGCTGGCCGAGGCCAACTTCAACAGTTGCGACCTGACCATGGCCGACCTGACCGGCTGCAACCGCACCGGCACCACCATGGACGACGCCATCCTCGACGGTGCGCGGATGGCGGCGCCGTCGTTCTAGAAAAAGGCCGAGGGGAGCTTCCCCTCGGGCTCCCCCGGCAAGGGCGGGGCCCTTGCATCCCATTCGGTTTGACCTCGGCATCGGGGGCACCCATGTCAGGACGGTCGGCGCGTCTTGGGGGGAGGGGTGGCTGTGACTGCCGTGACCGTGCTTGCG
This sequence comes from Azospirillum fermentarium, assembly GCF_025961205.1. Taxonomy (NCBI): domain Bacteria; kingdom Pseudomonadati; phylum Pseudomonadota; class Alphaproteobacteria; order Rhodospirillales; family Azospirillaceae; genus Azospirillum; species Azospirillum fermentarium. The sequence goes on along the minus strand of NZ_JAOQNH010000001.1, from coordinate 499,814 downwards.
GGGGAAGAGGGACGTCCGTCCGTGCGGCCGGTGGCCGTGTGGCTGTATGCCTGCTGCGCCATGATCGTGGCCATGGCGGTGATCGGGGCGGTCACCCGGCTGACCGAATCGGGATTGTCCATGGCGGAATGGAAGCCGCTGATCGGCATCCTGCCGCCGCTGTCCGACGCCGAATGGCACCGCGTCTTCGCGCTTTATCAGGCGACGCCGGAATTCCGCATCTACAACAGCGCCATGGATCTGGACGGGTTCCGCCGGATCTTCTGGTGGGAATGGTTCCACCGGCTGTGGGGGCAGGCGATCGGCTTCGCCTTCCTGCTGCCGTTCCTGGCGTTTCTGGTCCAGGGGCGGCTGACGGGGGCGCTGGCGCTGCGGCTGGGCGGGCTGTTCCTGCTGGGCGGGCTGCAGGGGCTGATCGGCTGGTACATGGTGATGAGCGGGCTGGTGGACCGGCCCGAGGTCAGCCATTACCGGCTGGCGCTGCATCTGGGCACCGCCATCGTCATCTACGGCCTGACGCTGCGGCTGGCGCTGGGCATCAGCGACCCGTTGCCGCTGTCGGGCTGGCATCCGCAGGCGGGGGCTTTGCGCCGGCATGGGCGCTGGGCGCTGGCGGTGGTGGGGCTGACCATCGTGTGGGGGGCCTTCGTCGCCGGGCTGGATGCCGGGCTGGCCTACAACACCTTTCCCACCATGGCCGGGCATTGGATCCCGCCGGAGGTGGGAAACCTGACGCCGTGGTGGCTCAACCCGCTGGAAAACACCGCGGCGGTGCAGTTGATCCACCGCACCCTGGCTCTGACGTCGGCGGCGGTGGTGGTGGCGCTGGCGGTGCGGGTGTGGCGGGCCGAACTGCCGGGGCGGACCACCGGGCGGGTGGCGCTGGCGCTGGGCATCGCCGTTGTGGTCCAGGTGGGGCTGGGCATCGCCACGCTGCTGAGCGTGGTGTGGATTCCCGTCGCAGCCGCCCATCAGGCGGGGGCGCTGGCGGTGGTGGGGCTTTTGGTGGCCCTGCTGCACCGGCTGCGGGAGTAGAAAACCGTTCCCGCCGCCGGGGCCTGCCCGGCTGCGGGAACGGGGAACCGGATTACTGGTAGTACAGGCCGCCGTTGATGTTCAGCGTGGCGCCGGTGACGTAGCCCGCGATCTCGGACGCCAGGTACGACACGGCACCGCCGATTTCTTCCGGCTTGCCCAGACGCTTCATCGGAACGGTGTCGATGATGCCCTGACGGATGTCGTCACGGATGGCCATCACCATGTCGGTGCCGATGTAGCCGGGGGCGATGGCGTTGACGGTCACGCCCTTGGTCGCCAGTTCGGCGGCCAGCGCCTTGGTGAAGCCGATCACGCCGGCCTTGGCGGCGGAATAGTTGGTCTGGCCGCCCTGGCCCTTCACGCCGTTGACCGAGGAGATGTTGATGATGCGGCCCCAGCCACGCTCAGCCATCTTCGCCGACACCTGATGGGTGACGTTGAACAGGCTGGTCAGGTTGGTGTTGATCACCGCGTCCCACTGGCCCTTTTCCATCTTGGGGAAGAACTTGTCGCGGGTGATGCCGGCGTTGTTGACCAGGACGTCCACGGGGCCCAGGTCGGCTTCGATCTTGGCCACCATCGCCTTGCAGCTCTCGTAGTCCGACACGTCGCCCTCGGCCGCGTAGAACTTGAAGCCGGCGGCTTCCTGCTGGCCCAGCCACGCCGCGGCGGGTTCGAAGCCGGGCAGGCAGTTGGCCGCCACGACGAAACCGTCCTTGGCAAGCGCTTGGCAAATGGCGGTGCCGAGGCCGCCCATGGCACCGGTGACAAGCGCGATCTTCTGAGACATCACTGTCGCTCCACTCTACAAAGGCAATTCTTCAGGAAAAATGCCCACGGTTGATCGTCGGATGAAAACCCCCGTCAAAAGCAGGGCTTTGTCACCACCGCGCCGTTCTTCCGATTCCCCTGTGGATCACCCGCCGCGGCAAGCACCACCATATTACAGGGTACCCGGTCCCGCCAACTGCGCCGCAGCATCGCTCGTGCGAACATTTTGAGACAGTGCAACATAAGGCGGGGCATACTGACGAATTGTCTTTTAAAGTTTCGAATTGATTCCAAAGGATTATGATCGGGCCAGGGGCGTATGACCTGAGACTGCGGCTTTATGTCGCAGTCTTGGCCGGACGACGGTAAAACGGGGGATAAGAGGCCGTCCGGGCGCGCAAGACGGCGCTGGTACGAAAATCAGGGACGGTTGAGTCCCCGGCCCGGCGGCGGCTGATTTTGAGCCGTTGCGAAAGGTTATCCATTTCTTTCCCGCGCTGCAACATTGCGGAACGGGGCTCTGATACTTTGTTTTGGGGCCGTTTGCCTGGTCCGGGACCGGCCCTTCCCCGCGGCTACAGGCGGATCAGGACCACGCCCAGGATCAAGGATGCGGCCCCCGCCAGCCGGGGCAGGCTGACCGGCTGCTGCACCAGCCCGAACAGGCCGAAATGGTCGAAGGCCAGCGACCCCAGCATCTGTCCCACCACGATCAGGGCCAGCACCGTCGCCGCCCCCAGGCGCGGCACCATCAAAATGGCGGTGCCGATGAACAGGGCGCCGAACAGCCCGCCGCTCCACGACATCCACGGCGCCGGTCCGGCGAACGCCTCCGACAGGCGGGGGCCGGGGGCGGCCAGGGCGACGGCCAGCATCGCCAGCATGCCGACGAAATAGCTGACGAACCCCGCCCACCACGGTGATCCCAGGGCGGTGCGCAGGTTGGCGTTCAGCACCTGCTGCAAGGCGACGCTGGCCCCGGCCCCCACCACCAGCAGATAGGAAAGGACGGACAAGGCGGCTGTCATGATGAAAAACTCCCTCACAGGACGGTGCGTGTGTGGGGGAGGGGATAACAGGCGGGGGCGGCGGCGGTCTGGTACGGATGTGACCTACCGTGCCCGATACCGCCCCGGCGTCACCCCGAACGCGCGGCGGAAGCAGCGGCCCAGATGGCTCTGGTCGGTAAAGCCGGTGTCGGCGGCCACCCCGGCGATGGGTTCGCCCGCCCGCAGCAGCCGGCGGGCCTCGTTCAGCCTTCCCAACAGGGAGAACGCATGCGGCGGCACGCCGTGCTGCCGCGTGAACCGGCGGGTGAAGCCTTCGCGGGTCATGCCGGCGCGCCGGGCCATGAGGTCCACCGTTTCCCACGGCTCACCCCCTGGATCGCCGCGGGGCGGCTCCATGATGGTCCCGGTGACGCAGCGGTGATCTTCGGCGATGAGCATGAGATCGGCCCAGCCGACGCCCCCCGTGCGGCGCCAATGACGGGCCAGGGCGGCAATCACCTCCGCTGCGCCATAGCCCCCCGGCGGCAGGTACATGTTGATGCACACCACCTCCGCCGTGTCCGCCAGCGAGCGGTGAGGGGTGCGCGCCGGGATGACCACGCCCTGGCCGGGGCCGGCATCGGCCCGCTCGCCGCCGATGACGAAGCGCCGCCGCCCCGACAGGACGAACGTCACCTGGTCCTCGTCGTGGAAATGAACCGGCAGGGCCACGTCCAGGCCGCGCACCGTCCCCAATTCGACGATGCGGCTGTCCGCCGGGCGCCAATAGTCCCACGGCCCGTTCAGGCCCGGGGCGGTGTGGGGAGGATCTGGAAAGAGACGCTGTGTCATCGGCGGTGCGCCGGAAGCGGTGGTGCGGGCGGTCGGACTCGAACCGACATATCCGTGAGGACGGCGGATTTTGAGTCCGCTGCGTCTACCAATTCCGCCACGCCCGCACGCGACAGAGGGCCTGTATACCCAATTCCATTCCCGAACACAATTCGTCTGTTGCTGGCCCGTGTCATTATGCCGGCCTTCGCCGTTGACGAAAACATCCCGATATCGGATATATTGCGGACCCAGTATTTTTGTCCCCCGGTATTTTTGTCCAAGGAGTCGTGTCATGTCGTTCTGGTCCGCGTGGAAGGCGCGGTGGCTGGACGGGCGCCCGCCCCCCCGGTCCGTGGCCCCGGTGGAAAGCCTGAGCCCCTATCTGTGCCGGGATATCGGCATGGGGGATGGTGCCGGTGCCCATCATGTCTTCGGTGCAACGCCCGCCGCCGATTCACCGCAGAACCGGGTGCCGGCGGACGTCCGCGTCTATTGCCGCTTGCCCGCGTTCCGCTGACGGGCGATACCTGAAAAACCACCGGACGGCGGCCTTCCGCCACCCCGCCCGGCCTGTTCATCCAAGGAGACGAGACCATGAAACACACTTTCGCCACCCGAAACCACCGAGCCGCCATGCCGGCGGTACGCCCGGCCGCCGATTGGCGCCTTGCCCCGCCCCAGACCGCGGGCTGTTCCGGTGAATCGTCGTATGGGAGAGGGTGTTATGAGTGTCTATGTGAACCTGTTCGGTCATCGTCTGTTTGCTGAATACGCCCGTTGGGCACGCCCGGGTGGGACCACGGTCGCCGTCCGGCGGGAGAACGGGGAGTTCGTCGTATGGATCGGACGCCTGAACATCATTCACACGCCGGCCCGTTGGGCGCCGCCGCCGCGGCTTGTCCCCGGAGGGCTTTCTGATGCCGGCCCGCGCCCGCCCTGATGCGGTGCTGACCGTTGCACGCGTGCTTGAGGCGTTCCGCACCCTCGACCCCGATCTGCCCATCCAATACGCGCTGTCGTTCATCACGATCGCGCAGAACGAAGGGATGTCCATCGGCGAGCTGGCGGAACGTCTCGGCATTGCGCAATCCTCGGCCTCCCGCAACGTCGCGGCTCTCAGCCGCTGGCATTCGTTCGGCAAGGCCGGGTTCGATCTGGTGCAGGCCCAGGAAGACCCCCGCGAGCGCCGCCGCAAGGTGGTGACGCTGACCGACAAGGGCCGCGGCTTCATCGAAAGCCTGCGCTCAATCGTCGGCGAGCCGCCCAAGCCGCACGCCACCCCCGACGCGCCCAAGGCCGAGGGCCTGCCGGTGCCGGAACCCCGGCGCGTCCGGTCTGCCTGATCGGCGCTGTGCGAAAACCACAAGCCCTTGCGAAAATCGCAACCACCGCGTATAAACCGCGCTCCACGGGCGGCGAGGCCGGGCCGAATGCCCGGGGCATGCCCAACCGCCCCGTACAGACCCCTGACTTGAGGACCGAAAATGCCCAAGTTGAAGACGAAGAGCGGCGCCAAGAAGCGCTTCAAGGTCACCGCCGGCGGCAAGGTGCGCGCTGGTGCGGCCAACAAGCGCCACTGCCTGGAGCACAAGTCCCCCGACATGAAGCGGTCCGCCCGCGGCATGATGACCCTGTGCGATGCCGACGCGCGCATCGTGCTGAAGAACTGGCTGCGCAACGCCTGATCCGGCGCGCGCCTTTACTGGTATTGAGGGAACAGAACCATGGCTCGTGTTAAGCGCGGCGTCACCACCCACGCCCGTCACCGCAAGATCCTGAAGCTCGCCAAGGGCTACCGGGGCCGCAACTCCAAGAACTTCCGCATCGCGATCGAAAAGGTCGAAAAGGCCCTTCGGTACGCCTACCGCGACCGCCGCAACAAGAAGCGCGCGTTCCGCGGCCTGTGGATCCAGCGCATCAACGCCGGTGTGCGTCAGTACGGCCTGACCTACTCCCGTTTCATGAACGGCGTGAAGATCGCCGGCATCGACGTGGACCGCAAGGTGCTGTCGGATCTGGCCGCCCGTGAGCCGGAGGCGTTTAAGGCCCTGGTCGACAAGGTCCAGGCCGCGCTCGCCAACAAGGCCGCCTGATCCCCCTTCGGGTTCAAGCGCCAGACAAGAAAAGGGAGCCGGTCCTGCACGGGACCGGCTCCCTTTTTATTTTTCCTGATGGGGTCCAGGGGCTGACGCCCCTGGCCCGCGGAGCGAAAAAAATGGACGCGCTGAAAGAAGAACTGTTGTCCCAGGTGGCATCCGCCGCCGATCTGGCGGCGCTGGACGAGATCCGCGTCACCGCTCTGGGCAAGAAGGGCCGCATCACCGGCCTGATGAAGGAACTGGGCGCCCTCTCCGCAGAGGAGAAGAAGGCCCGCGGCCAGGCGCTGAACGCGCTCAAAGACGAGATCGCCGCCGCACTCGACGCCCGCAAGGCCGATCTGGCCGCCGCATATCTGGCCAAGAAGCTGGAAGCCGAGCGCATCGACGTGACGCTGCCGGTGCGCCCCCAGACCGAGGGCCGCATCCACCCCATCAGCCAGACCATCGACGAGATCGTCGCCATCTTCGCCGAGATGGGCTTCACGGTGGCCGACGGCCCGGACATCGAGGACGATTTCCACAATTTCACGGCGCTGAACTTCCCCGTGGGCCATCCGGCGCGCGACATGCACGACACCTTCTATCTGCCCGACGCGGCGGACGGGCGGAAGATGCTGCTGCGCACCCACACCAGCCCGGTGCAGGTCCGCACCATGCTGAAGAAGAAGCCGCCGATCCGCGTCATCATTCCCGGCCGGACCTTCCGCTCCGACTATGACATGACCCACACGCCGATGTTCCATCAGGTGGAGGGGCTGGTCATCGACGAGACCACCAACATGGGCCACCTGAAGGGCTGCCTGATCGACTTCTGCCGCGCGTTCTTCGACGTGGACGATCTGCCGCTGCGCTTCCGCCCCAGCTTCTTCCCCTTCACCGAACCGTCGGCGGAGGTGGACATCGGCTGCTCGCGCAAGGGCGGCGAGCTGAAGCTGGGCAACTTCGGCGACTGGCTGGAGATCCTTGGCTGCGGCATGGTCCACCCGAACGTGCTGGAAGCCTGCGGCGTCGATTCGACCCGGTACCAGGGCTTCGCCTTCGGCATGGGGATCGAGCGCATCGCCATGCTGAAGTACGGCATCCCCGACCTGCGCACCTTCTTCGAAGCGGATCTGCGCTGGCTCAAGCATTACGGCTTCGTGCCGCTCGACGTGCCCTCGCTGGCCCATGGCCTGACGCGGTAAGGAAGGACCGGACCCATGAAGTTCACGCTGTCCTGGCTGAAAGAGCATCTGGAAACCGATGCGCCGCTGGACGAGATTTCCCGCCGCCTGACCATGCTGGGGCTGGAGGTGGAAGGGATCGAGGACCGGGCGAAGGCGCTGGCCCCCTTCCGCATCGCCCATGTGGTGTCGGCGGAAAAGCACCCCGACGCCGACAAGCTGCGCGTCTGCATGGTGGACACCGGCGACGGTGGTGCGCCGTTGCAGGTGGTGTGCGGCGCCCCCAACGCGCGGGCCGGCATCAAGGTGTGCTTCGCCCCCGTGGGCACCACCGTGCCGGCTTCGGGCATGGTGCTGAAGAAGGGCGTCATCCGCGGCGTCGAATCCAACGGCATGATGTGCTCCGAGCGCGAGCTTGAGCTGTCCGACGAGCACAACGGCATCATCGAACTGCCCGAGGACGCGCCGGTCGGCGCCTCCTTCGCCGACTACATGGGGCTGGGCGACCCGGTGATCGACATCGCGCTGACCCCCGACCGCGCCGATTGCGCCGGGGTGCGTGGTGTGGCCCGCGATCTGGCCGCCGCCGGGCTGGGCACGCTGAAGCCGCTGGCCGCCGATCCGGTGCCGGGCACCTTCCCGTCGCCGATCACCGTCACCACCGAAACGCCGGGCTGCCCGTACTATGTCGGGCGCAGCTTCCGCGGCGTGACGAACGGCCCGAGCCCGAAGTGGCTGCAGGACAAGCTGCGCGCCATCGGCCTGCGCCCCATCTCGGCGCTGGTGGACATCACCAATCTGGTGACCTTCGACGTGGCCCGCCCGCTGCACGCCTTCGACGCCGGCAAGGTGACCGGCAACATCGTGGTCCGCATGGGCCGTGAGGGCGAATCGCTGAAGGCGCTGAACGGCAAGGAATACGCCATCGACGACACCATGGTGGTGATCGCCGACGGCGCCGGGCCGGAAGCGCTGGGCGGCATCATCGGCGGCGAGCCGTCGGGCTGCACCGAGGAGACCACCGCGGTGTTCCTGGAAGCGGCGCTGTTCGACCCGCTGCGCGTCGCCTCCACCGGGCGGCGGCTGGGCATCGATTCGGATGCGCGCTACCGTCTGGAACGCGGGGTCGATCCCGAAGCGGTGGTCGCGGGCATCGAGATGGCGTCCCGCCTGATCCTGGAGCTGTGCGGCGGCGAGGCGTCGGAGCTGGTGTTCGCCGGGGCGGTGCCGGAATGGCGGCGCACCATCACCCTGCGTCCCACCCGCCTGAAGGCGCTGGGCGGCATCGACCTGCCCGTGGCCGATCAGGTGCGCATCCTGTCGGACCTGGGCTGCACCCTGACCGAGAGCGCCGACGGCACCTTCGCCGTGGTGCCGCCGTCGTGGCGCGCCGACATCCATGGCGAAGCGGATCTGGTGGAAGAGATCCTGCGCGTCCACGGCTACGATGCCATCCCCACCACGCCCATGGACCGGGCCGGCACGGTGACCAAGCCGGCGGTGGACGCGCGCCAGCGCCGCACCGTCACCGCCCGCCGGGCGCTGGCCGCCCGCGGTCTGTCGGAAGCGGTCACGTGGTCGTTCCTGTCCACCGAGGTGGCGGGGCTGTTCGGGGCCGCCCATGACGGGCTGGTGCTGGTCAACCCCATCTCCAGCGATCTGACGGTCATGCGCCCGTCGGTGCTGCCCAACCTGATCCAGGCGGCGGGCCGCAATTCCGACCGCGGCTTTGCCGACGTCGGCCTGTTCGAGGTCGGCCCGGCCTACCGCACGCCGGAACCGGACGGGCAGGACCAGATCGCCGGCGGTGTCCGCGCCGGCAAGGCGGTACCGCGCCACTGGGCGGAAAAAGAGCGCGCCGTCGATGCCTACGATGCCAAGGCCGACGCTCTGGCGGTGTTGGAGGCGGCGGGGGCGCCCGCCGGCAACCTGCAGATCACCACCGACGCGCCGGGCTGGTACCATCCGGGCCGGTCGGGCACCCTGCGCCTCGGCCCCACGGTTCTGGGCTGGTTCGGCGAGGTCCACCCGTCGATTCTGGAGTCGCTGAAGGTCAAGGGGCCGGTGGTGGCCTTCGAGGTCTTCCTCGACAAGGTGCCGGCGCCCAAGAAGAAGGGCGGGACGGCCAAACCGCTGCTCACCCTCTCGGCCTTCCAGCCGGTGGAACGCGACTTCGCCTTCGTGGTGGACCGCGGGGTTGAGGCCGACCGCATCGTCCGCGCGGTGAAGGGGGCCGACAAGGCGCTGATCACCGGCGTCGGCGTCTTCGACATCTACGAAGGCACCGGGGTGGGCGAGGGCCGCAAGTCGGTGGGCATCAACGTCACGCTTCAGCCCACCGCCGCCACCCTGACCGAGCCGGAGATCGACGCCATCGGGCAGAAGATCGTCGCCGCGGTGGTGAAGGCGACGGGCGGCAGCCTGCGTGCTTAGGACGCACCCCCCAGCGGAAAAACCGCATGTGCTTTATTGTGTCTTGTGACTTTCGGCGGGTGGTCTAATTCTAAGGTCGGGACCGCCGGGGGTGTTTCCCCCGGCGGCTTTCCGTTTTAGGGAGGCTCGACCCTATGTCCGTATCCGCCGTTGGCCCTATCATCATCGTTGACGACGACCCCTTCATCGTCGAAGGGCTGGGCATGGTCCTTGGCGCCTGGGGGTACAGCGTCGTCCGCGCCCTGTCGATGGAGGCGCTGGAAACCGCGCTGACCGGGCTGGAGACGGCCCCGTCCCTGCTCATCACCGATCATTTCCTGCCCGGCGGGCGCACCGGGGCCGACGTGCTGGCCCGCGTGCGTGCCCACAGCGGCGCCCACATCCCCGCCATCCTGCTGACCGGCGACGGCGCCCCCGAACGGGTGAGCGAAGCGGCCAGCGCCGGCTTCCGCCTGATGATCAAGCCCGTGTCCCCCGCCCCGCTGCGGGCGGTGGTGGAAGAACTCATCCTGCGGGCGTAAGGGGCCTTCCCCGCACTCGATCAATAAAAAAGCGGAGGGTGTGGGCGGCAGCCCGCCGCTCACCGTCCCGGCGCCATGCGGCGGTAGCTCAGCGCCTCGGCCACATGCACGCGGCGCACGGGGCCGCCGCCGTCCAGATCGGCCAGGGTGCGGGCCACCCGCATCATGCGGTGATAGCCGCGCGCCGACAGCTTCAGCCGCTCCGCCGCCTCGGTCAGCAGGGTGCGGCCCGCCGTGTCGGGGGATGCCACGCGCTCCAGCACTTCGCCGTCGGCGTCGGCGTTGGTGCGCACGGGCCGCCCGTCCTGATCCGGGACGGATGCGTAACGGTCGGTCTGGATCATGCGGGCGCGCAGCACCCGCGCCGCCACCTCCGCCGATCCTTCCGCGGGCGGGGCCAGGCTGAGGTCGGCGGGGCTGACCGCCGGTACGTCGATGTGCAGGTCGATGCGGTCGAACAGCGGCCCGCTGATCTTCGACTGATAGTCCGCGGCGCATTTGGGCGCGCGGGAACAGGCCAGCGCCGGGTCGTCCAGATGGCCGCAGCGGCAGGGGTTCATGGCCGCCACCACCTGGGCGCGGGCGGGATATGTCACGTGTGCGTTGGCCCGCGACACCATCACCCGGCCCGTCTCGATGGGCTGGCGCAGGGATTCCAGCGTGGCGCGGGGAAATTCCGGCAATTCGTCCAGAAACAGCACGCCCATGTGGGCGAGCGAGATTTCCCCCGGCTTGGCCCGCGTGCCCCCGCCCACCAGCGACGGCAGGCTGGCGGAATGGTGGGGTGCCCGGAAGGGGCGACGGCGCAGCAGCCGGCCATCCTCCAGCAGCCCGGCGACGCTGTGGATCATCGACACCTCCAGCGCCTCCGCCGGTGACAGGGGCGGCAGCAGGCCGGGCAGGCGGGCGGCCAGCATGGATTTGCCCGATCCCGGCGGCCCCATCATCAGCAGGTTATGGGCGCCTGCAGCGGCGATCTCCAGCACGCGCTTGGCGCTTTCCTGCCCCTTGATGTCGCGCAGGTCGGGCGGCGCCGCCGGCTCCTCCTGCAGCTTCGGGCGCGGGGGGCTCAGCACCTGCGTGCCCTTGAAATGGTTGATGAGCGCCAGGAGCGAGGCGGGGGCCAGCACCTCCAGCCCGTCACCGGCCCACGCCGCCTCTCCCCCGCACGGCTCGGGGCAGATCAGGCCGCGGTCGCGGGCCAGCGCGTTGATCGCCGCCGGCAGCACGCCGGCCACGGGCGTCAAGGCCCCGTCCAGCGCCAGTTCGCCCAGCGCGCAATAGCGCGCGATCTCCAGATCCGGCAGCACCCCCATGACGGTCAGCAGGCCCAAGGCGATGGGCAGGTCGAAATGCGACCCTTCCTTCAGCACGTCGGCGGGGGCGAGGTTGACGGTGATGCGCTTGGCCGGCAGCGACAGCCCCAGCGCGTGGAGGGCGGCGCGCACCCGCTCCCGGCTTTCCGCCACCGCCTTGTCGGGCAGCCCCACCAGGGTGAAGGCGACGATGCCCGCCGACATCTGCACCTGGACGTTGATGTCCAGAACCTCGATCCCCTGGAACGCCACCGTGTTGACGCGCGCAACCACCGCCAAGACCCCATCACGCCGGAAAACACGCAAGTGTATGCGGTATCGGCCCGCTTTAAAAGCGTGTGGAGAGCGACAGCGACCCGAACTGGTCCGCCCGCGGCTGGCCGTCGAACTGTTTCGTGCGGAAGATGTGGGTGTAGGCCAGCCGCACCCCGCCCACCGTCACCGCCAGCCCGGCCTGAAGGTCGCCCACCCAGGGGCGGCGGCTGACCGACGGCCCGCCGCGGAAGCTGTTGCCGTCCAGGAAGATGTTGCGCGCCACCGCCCGCCCCTCGGCCCCGGCGAACAGGTACCAGCCGAAATCCCGTCCGGGAACGAAGGCGCTGGTGCCCTGGATGGCCGGGCTGATGCGCGGCGGCCCGTAGTCTTGTGGAAGATCGACGCCCAGCCGCACCGTCACCCCGGCGGCGGCCAGGGTGGCGACGTTGCCGACACTGGCCCCCAGCCGCGGCGTCACGTCGAACCCCAGCCCGAAGGGCGATGCCTCGTACAGCCGGCGCCACGCCCGCTCATAGCTCAGCATCACCGCCGGTTCGTTGCGGAGCTGATGGCTCCAGCCCTTGGGGATGGTGGAGTGGGTCTGGTGGTGGACGAAGATCTGCGTCTGCCTGGCAAAGGCCCACGGCCCCACCACCCCCAGCGTCAGGTTCAGCCGGTCCAGCCGGTCCGCCGTTTCCGACAGCACGCCGATGTCGGTATAGAGAAACCCGGCATAGGGCTGGTCGCGGGGATCGGGCACCGGGCGGCTGATGTCGGCGGGGGTGTACATCTTTTGCCCCAGGGAGAAGACCACCCGCTTGTGTCCCGCCGGGTCGAGCAGGGGGAAGGCTTCCGCCGCATCGGTGATCCAGCCCGGCGTGCTGCTTTCCGGCGGGGAATAGAACGCCTGCACCCCGTTGGTGTAGTGGCGGTCGGCGTTGGCGAAGATGTCGTTTTCATAGACGAAGCCGATGGCGGCGGCGGTGTCCTCGGCCCGCGGCGGCGGCTCGGCGGCGTGGGCCGGAAACGTCCCCAGAATCAGGGCGGACAGGGTGGCGGCGGCTCTGCACGGAATCATTGTCTGCTCTGTCCTTCCGTTCCCGGCATCGTGGCTGTTCTTATCCCATGGGTCACGTATGCTGCCCATATGGCACGCCGCCGCTGCCGGTGCCGCGGTCCGGCGGGGGTAGCTCTTTCGTTGGTACGGGTGTTGGGATCATGACAGCCTCTTCCTCTGCGCTCCAGACGTTTGCCCCGGCGGTGGCCGGGCGGGCGCGCTGGGCGGTGACCGCCCTGTTCTTCATCCATGGCGGTGTCTTCGGCACCTGGGCCGCGCAGATTCCGTTGGTCAAGGACCGCCTGGGCCTGTCGCCGGAGGTGCTGGGGACGGCGTTGCTGTGTCTGGCCATCGGCGCGCTGGCGGCCATGACCGGGGCCGGGGCGCTGAGCCACCGGGTGGGCAGCGCCACGCTGGTGCGGATCAGCGGCGTGCTGTTCTGCCTGTTCCTGCCGCTGCCGGCGCTGGTGCCGGGGCTGGGCACGCTGGTGGCCGCGCTGTTCCTGCTGGGGGCCGCGGGCGGGGTGATGGATGTCGCCATGAACACCCACGGCGCGCAGGTGGAAAGCGCGCTCGGCCGCCCCATCATGTCGTCGCTGCACGGCATGTGGAGCCTGGGCGGGCTGGCCGGAGCCGGGGCCGGGGGGGCGCTGCTGACGGTGCTGCCGCCGCTGGCGCAGGTGACGGTGATGGCCGGGTTTCTGCTGGCCGTGCTGCTGGTGGCGCAGGCGTGGCTGCTGCCGGTGCGCTCCACCCCCGCGGCACGGGACACCGGGGGACCGTGGCGCCCGGGGCCGGGCACGGTGCTGCTGGGCGTGCTGACCATGCTGGCCTTCATGAGCGAGGGGGCGGTGCTGGACTGGAGCGCCATCTACCTGCGCGACGAGTTGGGCGGGATGGCCGGCTTGGCCGGGCTGGGCTTTGCGGCGTTCTGCGGCACCATGGCGCTGGGGCGGTTTCTGGGCGACGGGCTGCGGCGGCGCTACGGCGGGCTGACCCTGCTGCGGGCCGGCGGGCTGCTGGCGGCGGCGGGGCTGGGGCTGGCGCTGCTGATGCCGCACCCGGTGCCGGCGGCGGCGGCCTTCGCCATCGCCGGGCTGGGGCTGTCCAACGTGGTGCCGGTGCTGCTGAGCGCTGCCGGGCGCCGCGGCCCGGCGGAAGCGCCGCGGGCCATCGCCACCGTCGCCACCCTGGGCTATGTGGGGGTGCTGGTGGGGCCGGCGCTGTTCGGCTATGTGGCCGGCTGGCTGTCCATCGCCGCCGCCTTTGCCATGATCGCCGTTCTGTGCGTCACCGTCACCCTGCTGGCCCGCGCCACGGCGCCGTGGGTGGGGGAATCGGCCTCCTAGCAGGGCGCGGAAAAAGGCTATGCCCGGCTGGCCGGTCGTGATTCTCTCATTTCGTAGAGAATGAGGCCGGCGAGGGGGCGATGCGGGGTTCGGACGAACGCAGCGAGGGTCTGTTCAGCTACGTGAGCTGTGAGGCTCGGGTTCCGGCCAACCACCCGTTGCGGGCGATCCGGGCCATCGTGGATGAAGCGCTGGAGGTGATGTCGCCAGCCTTCGAGGGTCTGTACTCGAAGATCGGGCGGCCGTCGATCGCACCGGAGAAGCTGCTGCGGGCGCTGCTGCTCCAGGCCTTCTACTCGGTGCGCTCGGAACGCCAGTTGATGGAGCAGCTTGATTACAACCTGCTGTTCCGCTGGTTCGTCGGGCTGTCGATGGACGCCCCGGTGTGGGACGTGACGGTCTTCACCAAGAACCGTGAGCGTTTGCTGGCGGGGGATGTGGCGGCCACGTTCCTGGCCACCGTGCTGGATCAGCCGCGGGTCAAGGCGCTGCTGTCGGACGAGCACTTCTCGGTGGACGGCACGCTGATCGAGGCGTGGGCCAGCGTGAAGAGCTTCCGGCCCAAAGATGGCAGCGGTGAGCCGCCGGGGCCGGGCCGCAACGGCGAGCGCGACTTTCACGGTGAGAAACGGTCCAACGAAACGCATGCCTCCACAACCGATCCCGAGGCGCGTCTCTACCGCAAGGGCAACGGGCAGCCGGCGAAGCTGGCCTTCATGGGCCACGCGCTGATGGAGAACCGCCATGCTCTGGTGGTGGATGTCCGGCTGACGGCGGCTACGGGCTTGGCCGAACGCGAGGCGGCGGTGTCGATGGTCGAGGCCATCTCCGGCTGCCACCGCATCACGCTGGGCGCCGACAAGGCTTACGACACCAAGGATTTCGTGGCGAACATGCGCCGCCTGGGCGCCACCCCGCACGTTGCCCAGAACACCAGCAACCGCCGCTCAGCCATTGATGGCCGGACCACCCGTCACCCCGGCTATGCCGTGTCCTTGCGCATCCGCAAGCGGATCGAGGAGGTCTTCGGCTGGATCAAGGGGGCGGGGCTGCGCAAGACCCGTCACCGCGGCACCGCCCGCGTCGGTTGGATGTTCACGCTGACTGCCGCCGCCTATAACCTGATCCGTCTGCCCAAGCTGCTGACAACGGCATAATCATCCCGGAGTCCGCCTGAATGGCGACTCCAGGAGCCTGAGGGCGCGGAAAAAGGCGCCATCCAGACCAAAACAGGCCACGAAAACACCATTTCCAAGCTTCAGCGGAGACAATGCCACCGCATCGGTCTGTTTTTCCGCGCCCTGCTAGACCCCTTCAGGTGCGTATTGAAGCTCCCTGAAGGGGGCTCGGCTTTTGGTTTTCCGTGTGATCCACGCTTCAAACGATTCCGTTTGAACCGATCACACGCTAACCGGTGCGGCGCGCCACCACCACCGTGCGCCGGCTGTCCGGCTGCCAGGGGGCGCCGTCGAAATCGCCGGCCGTTTCTTCGATGGACAGGCCGGCATCGCTCAGCAGCCGTTCCAGCCGCGGGCGGGGGATCATGCGCCAGCGGAAGGCGAAATCGGTCAGGATGGCCCGCTCGCCGTCCTCCAGCGCCTCGTACCAGCCGTGGACGAGCTGTTCGCCGTCGGCGTCCACCGGCCCGGCCAGGGTGATCTTGAGATAGGACGCCCCCGTCCACGGGTCGATCAGGGGGGAGGAGGGGATGCCGCTGCGCTCCGCCGCGGCGGACAGGGTCAGCGGGTTCATCACGTCCAGCGCCAGCCGTCCGCCGGGGGGCAGAGCCGCCACCACCGCGGCCAGCAGCCGTTCCGCCGTGCCGGCGCCGTGCTGGAGCATCAGCAGGTTGAAGGGCAGCAGCACCAGGGGGAAGGCCCCCGGATCCAGGCCGATGGCGTTGCCGTGGGTGAGCGTGACCCGCCCCCGCACCGCCGCCGGTTCCCGGTCCAGCCGCCGGGTCAGCCGGTCCAGCATGGCGGCGGATGAATCCACCCCGCGCACCACCGCGCCGGCCCGCGCCATGGGAATGGTCAGCCGCCCGGTGCCGCACCCGATCTCCAGCACCGGGCCGCCGGCCTGTTCCGCCAGGGTGCGGTAAAACGCCACATCCCCCAGCAGCCCGATGGCGGCCAGCCGTTGCACCGCCCCGGCCCGCGGCGGATCCAGTTCCAGGGACGGGTAATCGCCGTCGTAATAGCGGATGGCGCCGTCGCTATCGGGCACATTGGGGTTCATGGGCGTTTCATGGCCGGCTCGGGGAACCTGTGCATTCATCGGTGCCGTTTCGTGGCCGTGACCGTTCCAGCAACGTAGCGGGGCGGGCGGCGACAGGATATAAGACCACTATGCAATTGATCGCCACCATCATCGACATCCGCGCCAACCCCGCCCGCGTCTGGCGGACGCTGACGGCGTTTGCCGATTACCCGGCGTGGAATCCCTTCATCACCACAATCGAAGGGACGCCGGCGGTGGGCACGCGGCTGCGGGTGCAGATCCGCACGCCCGGCGGCGGGGTTTCGTCCTTCCGCCCCCGCGTGCTGATTGCGGAGCCGGAACGGCAATTGCGGTGGAAGGGACGGGTGCTGGTCCCCGGCCTGTTCGACGGGGAGCACAGCTTCCGTCTGGAACCCGTGCCCGGCGGCGTGCGCCTGCACCATGAGGAGCGGTTTACGGGCGTGGCGGCGGCGCTGGTCCCGGCCTCGGCCTACGCCCGCATCCGCCAGGGGTTCGAGGCGATGAACGCTGCCCTGAAAAACCGGGTGGAGGAGACGGCGGCCGCCGCCTGACCCCATTTCCCGATTCGCACGCAACAGCCCATTCTCGCAACAGCTAAGGACAGCCTCCCGTGATTGTTCTGGGGATCGAGACGAGTTGCGATGAAACCGCCGCCGCCGTCGTCACCGATGCCCGCGAGATCCGGGCCAACGTGGTCCTGTCGCAATTGGACGAACACACGCCCTATGGCGGCGTGGTGCCGGAAATCGCCGCGCGTGCGCATCTGGAATACCTCGACGGGCTGATCCGGCAGGCGCTGGACACCGCCGGCCTGCGGCTTTCCGATCTCGACGCCATCGCCGCCACCGGCGGCCCCGGCCTGATCGGCGGGGTGATCGTCGGCGTCATGACCGCCAAGGCCATGGCCGCGGCCTCCGGCCTGCCCTTCGTCGCGGTGAACCATCTGGAGGGGCACGCCCTGACCGCCCGGCTGACCGATGGGGTGGATTTCCCCTATCTGCTGCTGCTGGTGTCGGGCGGCCATTGCCAGTTGCTGGCGGTCGAAGGTGTGGGCCGTTACCGCCGCCTGGGCACCACCATCGACGACGCGGTGGGGGAGGCGTTCGACAAGACCGCCAAGCTGCTGGGGCTGGGCTATCCCGGCGGGCCGCAGGTGGAGCGCGCGGCGGCCAAGGCCACCGATCCGGGCCGGTTCGAGCTGCCGCGGCCCATGCTGGGCCGTCCGGGCTGCGATTTCTCCTTCTCCGGCCTCAAGGCCGCGGTGCGCCGGCTGGTGGAGGAGTTGCCCCAGCCGTTGAGCGAGGCCGACCGCAACGATCTGGCCGCTGCCTTTCAGGCCACGGTGGCGGAGGTGATGGCCGACCGCTGCAAGCGGGCCATCCGCGCCTTCCGCGCCGACCACCCGGACGGCACGGCGCTGGTGGTGGCCGGCGGCGTGGCGGCCAACAAGACGCTGCGCGCACGCCTGTCGGCGCTGGCCGCGCGGGAGGGGCTGCGCTTCGTCGCCCCGCCCTTGGGCCTGTGCACCGACAACGCCGCCATGATCGCCTGGGCCGGCATCGAACGGCTGCGGCTGGGGGACAGCGACGCGCTGGACTTCGCCCCCCGCCCGCGCTGGCCGCTGGACCCCACCGCCCGACCGGCCATCGGGCGCGACGGGGTGGGCGCCGGGCGCAAGGCATGATTTTTGACGAGAGAGGGCAGGGGCATGGGTGAGTTCAGCCGGATCGGCGTGGTCGGCGGCGGCGCCTGGGGCACGGCGGTGGCGCTGGCATCCTTGCGCGCCGGTCGCGACACCGTGCTGTGGGCGCGGGAGCCGGCGGTGGTGGACGCCATCAACCACGATCACGAGAACCGCGACTATCTGCCGGGCGTGCCGCTGCCCCACGACCTCACCGCCACGGCGGACGCGGCGGCGGTGGCCGGAACCGACGCGGTGATGCTGGTGGCCCCGGCCCAGCACCTGCGCGCGGTCTGCGAACGGCTGGCCCCCCACTGGACCCCCGGCGCCCCGGCGGTCATCTGCGCCAAGGGCATCGAGATCGCCACCCAATCGCTGATGAGCGAGGCGGTGGCCGCAGCCCTGCCCCCCGGCACGCCCATCGCCATCCTGTCCGGCCCGACCTTCGCCGCCGAGGTGGCGCGCGGCCTGCCCACCGCCGTCACCCTGGCCTGTGACGACCTCGCCCTGGGCGGGCAACTGGTGGAGGCGCTGGGCAGCCGCACGTTCCGCCCCTACCTGTCCGGCGATCTGGTGGGCGCGCAGGTGGGCGGTGCGGTCAAGAACGTGCTGGCCATCGCCTGCGGCGTGGTGGAGGGCCGGAAGCTGGGCGACAACGCCCGTGCGGCGCTGATCACCCGCGGTCTGGCGGAAATCACCCGGCTGGCGCTGGCGCTGGGCGGGCGGGCGGAAACGTTGATGGGGCTGTCGGGTCTGGGGGATCTGACGCTCACCTGCTCCAGCATGCAGTCGCGCAACATGTCGCTGGGGGCGGCGCTGGGCGCCGGGCGCACGCTGGACGAGGTGCTGGGCGAGCGCCGGTCGGTGGCCGAGGGCGTCTACACCGCCCGTGCGGTGGTGGCGTTGGCCGGGCGGCTGGGGGTGGACATGCCCATCTGCACCGCGGTGGACGCCATCCTCAACCACGGGGCCGGGCTGGACGACACCATCACCGCGTTGCTGTCCCGCCCCTTCCGCAAAGAAAAGCACTGAGCCACAGGGATTATTCCCCCTCCGCAACGATTTCGGTGGGGGCGGAGATCCGTTCGATCTGTTCGGGGTGGGTGACGTCGATCATCGGGCCGTTGCGCTCGGTCACCCAGCCGCGCACCCGCACCGTTTGTCCCGTCAGCGCCAGCGGGTCCAGCCCGGCTTTTTCGCACGCCTTGGCCGCCGCACGGGTGAGCGTGACCGTGGTGTCGTCGCGCCAGTTGTCGCCGAAGTTCAGGTAAGTCAGGTCTTTGACCTTGGCCGTCGCCACCACCGTGCCCTCGATCACCTGAAAACTGTCGCGGTCGCGCAGCAGGCGGGCGGTGTCGGCGGCGCGGCGCACGCCATAGACGCGGGTGCGCCACAGGCCGCGGCGGGCGGCGCGGGCGTCGGCCTCCACCGCCAGCATCTCGGGCGCGCGGGCGTGGGCGTCGGGGCGGGTCTGCACGCGGGCCAGCCCGCGGCGCAGCATCTCGCCTTGTATCCACACCCCGTCGCCGCGCGTCACCTGGGCCAGAACGCGTCCGTAACGATCCTCCGCCACCTCCACCGCGAGGGTGAGCGGCTGGCCGGCGGTCAACTCCGTCAGCAGTGCCACCGCCCCGTCGGCCAGCGGCCAGCGGCGCGCGGGATCGGCCCCGGCGGGCGGGCGCGGGGCGTCGATGCCCGACAGCCGCAATTCCCGCCCGTCGTCCAGCCGCAGGGTTTCCCCATCCAGCACCGCCGTGGCCCGCACGGTCTCCGCCCACGCCGGCAGTGCGGCCAGCACCAGCGCGGCAAGACAGAAAACGGGAACAAGACGGGCCGTGCGGGGGTTCATCAGGTGACCATAGTCCATCCCTGCCAGGGCCGTCCCATGCCTGTGTTCCGCCCCCTGATGAAACGCGCCGCCGCCGCGCTTCTGGCCGCGTCCCTGATGGCCGGGTGCCAGACGGGCGGGGCGCAGGCCGGGCTGATCGACCTGATCCCGCTCAATCAGGACGCCGCCATGGGCGCCGAGCAGCACCCCAAGGTGGTCGCCCAGTTCGGCGGTGCGGTCAAGGACGCCCGCCTGACCCGCTGGGTGGAGGATCTCGGGCGCCGTCTGGCCGCCGCCTCGGCCCAACCCGGCTTCGAGTGGCATTTCACCGTGCTGGACAGCGACGTGGTGAACGCCTTCGCCCTTCCCGGCGGCTATGTCTATGTCACCCGCGGCCTGCTGACGCTCGCCAAGGACGAGGCGGAGGTGGCCGGCGTGCTGGCCCACGAGATCGGCCACGTCACCGCCCGCCATTCCGTGGCCCGCGCCACCCGCTCCACCCTCACCGACCTGCTGGCCGCCGGGGTGGGCATGGCGCTGGGCAACGACACGGTGGCGCAACTGCTGACCCTGGGATCGGGGGCCATGCTCGCCAGCTATTCCCGCGAACAGGAGTTGGAGGCCGACGCGCTGGGGGTGGAGACCCTGGCGCGGGCCGGCTACGACCCCTTCGCCCAGGCCACATTCCTGGAAACCCTGCGCCGGTACGAGCAATACACGTCGTTGCGCACCGGGAACAACAGCGGCGGCTTCGACCTTTTCGCCACCCATCCCCCGACCGCCGAGCGGGTGGAGACCGCCGCCCGGCAGGCCCGCCGTTATCCGCCCGGCGGGCAGCGGCCCGTTGCACCTTATCTCCAGGCCATCGACGGCATGATCTGGGGCGACAGCCCGGACAATGGTTTCGTGCGCGCAACCGTCTTTGCCCACCCGGTGCTGGGGCTGCGGTTCGAGGTGCCCCGCGGCTTCAGCCTGCTGAACGGTGCCGACGCGGTGGTGGGCAAGGGGCCGGACGGGCTGGCCGTGTCCTTCGACGGCGGCCCCGTCCAGGGCGGCATCGGCGACCCGGTGGATTATCTGGTGCGCGGCTGGGCCGGCGACACGCCGCTTCAGGCGGTGGAACCCCTGACCATCGCCGGGCGTCCCGCCGCCACCGGCATCACCCGCGGCCAGACCGACGCCGGGGCCGCCGACATCCGGCTGGTCGCCGTGCGCTGGGACGCCCGCACCGTCTACCGCTTCACCTTCCTGGCCCCCGCCGGGCGGCTGGGGGCGGCGGACGGGCTGTTCCGCCAGACCGCGGCCAGCCTGCGTCCCCTGACCCAGGCCGAGGCCGCGTCGCTGCAGCCCGCCCGCGTGCGGGCCGTCACCGTCCGTGCCGGCGACACGGTGGAGGGGCTGGTGGCGCAGATGCCGCGCCAGCCTTATGCGGAGGAGTTGTTTCGGATCATCAACGATATCCCGCCGGGAACGGCTCTGGAGCCGGGGCGGGGGGTGAAGATCATCACCGGAGGGTGAGGGTGAAGGGGCTGCCCGCCCCTTCACGCTTCCCCGGCCAAGGGCCGGATGGCCCTTGGAACCCGCTTTTCTCCCCTCGCCCCACCGGGGAGAGGACGGGGCATTTACGCCGCCAGCTTCTCGCGGATCAGCGCCTTGGTTTCTTCGATGCCGTACAGTTCGATGAACGACCCCATGCGGGGGCCGGTGGTCTGGCCCAGCAGGACTTCGTACAGGGCCTGGAACCACGCGCGCAGCTCGGTGAAGCCGTGGCGCTTGCCCACCTCGAACACCTCGTTCTGGATCACGTCGGCCTTGGACCCGGCTGGCAGCGCGTCCAGGGCGGCCAGCAGGTCGGTCAGGGCCGCGCGCTCGGCGTCGGTGGGGGCGCGGTAGGTCTTTTCCGGCTTCACCCGGTCCTGATAGTACCGCACGGCGTAACCGGCCAGACGGTCCAGGAACGGGCTGTTTTCCGGGGTCGCTTCGGGGGCGTAACGGCTGATGAAGCCCCACATCACCTCGGTGCTCTCGGCATTCGCGGCACCGGCCAGATTGAGCAGCAGGCCGAAGCTGAGATCCGCGCGCACCGCCGGCGGCGCACCGTTGTGGATGCTCCACGCCGGGTTCTCAAGCTGCTTGGCCGGTTCCTCCTTGGCGAACTTGGAGGTGAAGGTGATGTATTCGTCCACCGCGCGCGGGATCACGTCGAAGAACAGCCGCTTGGCCGCCCGCGGCTTCTGCCACATGTAGAGCGCCAGGCTTTCCGGCGGGGCATAGGCCAGCCATTCCTCCAGCGTCAGGCCGTTGCCCTTGGACTTGGAGATCTTCTGCCCCTTGTCGTCGAGGAAGAGTTCGTAATTGAACCCCTCCGGCGGGGTGCCGCCCAGGATGCGGGCGATCTTGCCGGCCAGCTCCACCGACGGGATCAGATCCTTGCCGGCCATTTCGTAATCGACGCCCAGCGCGTACCAGCGCATGCCCCAGTCGGGCTTCCACTGCAGCTTCACATGGCCGCCGGTGACGGGAACCTCGACCTTCGTGCCGTCCTCGTCCTCGAACACGATGGTGCCGGCATCGGTGTTGCGCTCCAGCACCGGCACCTGCAGCACCCGCCCGGTGGTGGGGGACACCGGCAGGAACGGGCTGTAGCTCTGCTGACGCTCGGCCCCCAGGGTCGGCAGCATCACCGCCATGATCTCATCATAGTGCTGCAGAACCTTCAGCAGCGCCTCGTCGAACCGGCCTGATTTGTACCAGTCGGTGGAGGACTGGAACTCGTACTCGAAGCCGAACGAATCGAGGAACGTGCGCAGGCGGGCGTTGTTGTGGGCGCCGAAGCTGTCGTGGGTGCCGAACGGGTCGGGCACCTGTGTCAGCGGCTTGCCCAGATGCTGGGCCACCATGTCCCGGTTGGGGATGTTGTCCGGCACCTTGCGCAGCCCGTCCATGTCGTCGGAAAAGGCGAACAGGCGGGTGGGCAGGTCCGACATGCGCTGGAACGCCTGCCGCACCATGGTGGTGCGCGCCACCTCGCCGAAGGTGCCGATGTGGGGCAGGCCCGACGGGCCGTATCCCGTCTCGAACAGGACGTAGCCTTTGGCCGGCGGGGCTTTGGCGAAGCGCGCCACCAGTTTGCGCGCCTCCTCGAACGGCCACGCCTTTGCCTGCAACGCCAGTTCCTGTTCCGGGATCATGGTGAAAACGCCTTCGTGTAAAAGAATCATCGGACTTGCGGACCCTAATGTCAGGGGGACGCTGCGGTCAACCGCCCCGGCTGCCCGTGACGCACCCGTCCAGCCCGTCGCGGCGCACCACACCCATGCGCGTCTCGATGACCGCTGCCCGCCGGGCGATAAAGGGGGTGGGGGCCGCCGGCGACCACCGCCGCGGGTTGGGCAGCACCACCGCCATCAGCGCCGCCTCCCGCCGGGTCAGGGCCGAGGCCGGCTTGTGGAACCACGCCCGCGCCGCGGCCTCCGCCCCATAGAGGCCGTCACCCCATTCGATGATGTTGAGATAGACCTCCATCACCCGCCGCTTGGGCCACAGGGCCTCCATCAGCGCGGTGAATCCAGCCTCCATCCCCTTGCGCACCCAGGTGCGGTCCGGCCAGAGAAAGGCGTTCTTGGCCGTCTGCTGGCTGATGGTGCTGCCGCCGCGCATCGGCCCGCCGTCCTCGTTGCCGTCCAGCGCATCGCCGATGGCGGCCCAGTCGAACCCGTTATGGGTGCAGAACTTGGTGTCCTCCGCCGCGATGACCGCGGTGACCAGCGCCGGGGCGATGGCGTCCAGCGGCACCCAGTCCCGGTTGATGCCCGCGCCGTCGAACGTGCGGATCACCATCAGGGCGGTGAGCGGCGGCGGCACCACCCGGTACAGCACCACCCAGCCGGTGCCGACGGCGGCCAGCGCCAGCAGCACCGCCGCCATGATCCGCAAAGCCTGGCGCATCCCCGCTCCCCCCACGTCCGGTGGGCAGCTTGACAGGGCGGCGGCCCATACTCAAGATTGCGGGACAGGGCGGGGGATAATCACCTTTTCGGAATTCCGCGGGCCTTTCCCCTCGACAGGGTTCTGGGGGAATGCCATCCTTTTTCCATGACCAAGCCGTTGTCCAAAGCTGATGATGAGGATCAGGAAACCGCCCTGCTCCGCAGTGCGGTTGACGATGCCCGTCATTCCGTCCGTACACAGGGCACCGTTCCCCATGAACAGGTGCGGGCATGGCTGTTGGATGTGGCGCAGGGGCGGTTCAAGCCCTTTTCATCCTAAGCGCAGTTCGCCGTGACTGTTGTCTGGGCCATCCGGGC
Organism: Azospirillum fermentarium; assembly: GCF_025961205.1. Taxonomy (NCBI): domain Bacteria; kingdom Pseudomonadati; phylum Pseudomonadota; class Alphaproteobacteria; order Rhodospirillales; family Azospirillaceae; genus Azospirillum; species Azospirillum fermentarium. The sequence continues at coordinate 475,932 of NZ_JAOQNH010000001.1, read as the reverse complement.
TGTGCGCGATGTGGAGCAGCATGTCGCTTATCTGGCCGAGGTAAACCCGATTGCCGCCCGTGAATTGGCACAAACCCTCATTTCCCTTGGCGACAGCCTGTCGGTTTTCCCTCTGCGGGGCCGGGTTGGGCGCATCCCTGGCTCGCGTGAGCTTCTGGCCGCGTCTCCCTACATCATCCGTTTACGAGGTGGGGGACAGTGAGGTGACGATCCTGCGGGTTTGGCACGGTAAGCTGCTGGCCTGACGGCGCGGCCTCCCTCCCCATGGCGCCCCGCTGCCGCTTGCGGCATGATCCCTTCGGCAACGTGAAGGGGAGTGGCGGCATGGAGCCGATGCTGCTGGCCGAACGGCTGGGGCTGGCGCTGGTGCTGGGGGTGTTCCTGGGGCTGGCGTTCGAGGATGTATACAAGCGCACCGACCGGCGGGCACCGGGGGGGGTGCGCACCTTTCCCCTGCTGGCGCTGGCGGGCGGGGCCTTGTACCTGCTGGAACCCGGCCATGCCTCGGCCTTTTCGGTGGGGCTGGTGGCGCTGGGGGCGTGGCACGCCGTCTATCTGCACGACGCCATGCGCACCCCCGACGGGGTGCGGCCCACGTTGATCGTTCCGGTATCGAGCCTGTCGGCCTTTCTGCTGGGGCCGATGGCGCTGACGCAGCCGCCGTGGGCGGCGGTGGGGCTGGCCGTGGCATCCGCCCTGCTGCTGGGCGCGCGGGAGCGGCTGCACGGGCTGGTCACCCTGATCCCCGGCGAGGAGGTGTTCACCGCCGGCAAGTTCCTGGTGCTGATCGGCGTCATCCTGCCGCTGGTCCCCAACGAGCCGGTGATCCCCCACGTCCCCGTCACCCCGTATCAGGCGTGGATGGCGGTGGTGGCGGTCTGCACCTTCTCTTATGCCAGCTATCTCATTCAGCGGTACGCGCCGCTGCGCCACGGGGTGTTCGTGTCGGCGGTGCTGGGGGGGCTTTATTCCTCCACCGCCACGACGGTGGTGCTGGCCCGCCGCCTGACCGAGCCGGGGGCGCCGGTGGCCGAGCTGGGGGCCGGCATCGTGGTGGCGACGGCGATGATGTACCTGCGCATCACGCTCATCATCGCCCTTTTCAACACCGAAGTGGCGCTGGCCATCGCGCCCGCCATGGGGGCGCTGTTCGGGCTGGCGCTGATGCTGACGGCGCCGCTGTGGCGTCACCGCCGGGTGGGGGAAGGGCGGGCGCTGCCGGTGGAAAACCCGCTGCAGGTGACGGCGGCGGTGGTGTTCGCCGCCCTGTTCATCGTGGTGGCCGTGGTGTCGCGCTGGGCGCAGGCGGAATTCGGCCAGACCGGGATCTTCGTGCTGTCGGCGGTGGTGGGCATCGCCGACGTGGACCCATTCGTGCTGAGCCTGATCGAAGGCAGCGTGCCGTCCCTGTCGCCCCACGGGGTGGCGGCGGCGATTCTGATCGCCACCTCCACCAACAATCTGGCCAAGGGTGTCTATGCCGCCGGTTTCGGCGGGGCCGAACACGGGCGCCGCCCGGCGCTGCTGCTGGTGGCGGTGGCGGTGCTGGGTCTGGCGGCGGCGTGGCTCACCGCGCGGTGAGCCACGGACCGGGCGCGGATCAGCGCTGCTCCAGCTTGGCCTTCAGCCCCTGGAGGCCGCTGGTGTAGACGCCGGAGATGGCCTTGCGCGCCTCGTCGTTGCTGGCGCCCTTGGCGTCGAAATGGGACGACCAGATGACGGTGGTGCTGGTCTTGGTGCCGGCGGTCAGGGCGATGGAGGCGGAATAGTTCGCCACCGGCAGCGGCCCGGACAGCAGGGTGTAGCGCACCGTGCGGCGGCTGGCGGTGACGGACTGGAGCTGTTCTTCGATGGTGCCGCCGCCCTTCAGGGTCAGCACACGCTCCTGCTTCTTGCCGGCGCCGTCGCGCAGCTCGCACTTTTCCACCGCCGGGTGCCAGTTGGCGACGGCGCAGAATTCGGTGATCTGCTGCCACACCTTTTGGATCGGGGCGTCGATGACAACCTCTTCCTTCACCTCCAGCGCCAGCGCCGGGGACGCGGCCAGGGTGGCCGCCGCCAGGGTTCCCATCATCGCCATCAGGCCCGTCTTCATCGCCTTCATTCCTTCCCGTCGATGCCCGTGCCGGCTTCCCCGCCGGCCTTCCAAGGTCAGGGATAATATGGCCGGAACGCGGGCGGTAGCGAAATCGCACCTTGGTCGTACGGGGACGGCTCGCCTACCATGGCCGCCGTTCGCGAACCGGAAGGAAGGAGCGCGCCCCCATGGCCAAGCACCACGACAGCATCACGCCGGATCTGGCGGATTTCATCGCCGCACAGCCGATGTTCTTCATCGCCACCGCCGCCGACGAGGGGCGCGTGAACCTCAGCCCCAAGGGGCTGGACGGCAGTTTCGCGGTGCTGGACCCGCGGCGCGTGGCTTTTCTGAACCTGACCGGCAGCGGCAACGAGACGGCGGCCCATCTGCGCCTCAACCCGCGGATCACGGTGATGTTCTGCTCCTTCACGGCCAAGCCGCTGATCCTGCGCCTGTACGGCACGGCCCGCGCGGTCCATGCCCGCGATGCCGATTGGGCGGATCTCGACCGGCTGTTCCCCGCCTATGCCGGCAAACGCCAGATCGTGGTGGTGGAGGTGGACGACATCATCTCGTCCTGCGGCTTCGGTGTGCCGCGGATGGCGATGGAGGAACAGCGCCCGACCCTGCCCGACTGGGCGGCGAAGAAGGGGGATGACGGCATCCGCGCCTATTGGCGGGACAAGAACAGCGTCAGCTTCGACGGCCTGCCCACCGGAATTCTGGAAGACGCATGAAACCGCTTGACGCCACCCGCCCGGCATAGTACACGTCCGGCCCCGAGCCGCGGTGATCCAAATCACGCTGCGGCCCTTGTGGCAGCGTAGCTCAGTGGTAGAGCAGGGGAATCATAATCCCTTGGTCGGGGGTTCAAATCCCTCCGCTGCTACCAATCGAAAACCCCCTGGTTCCCGTCGCGGAGCCAGGGGGTTTTTCGTTTGGCCTGCGGTTGCTGGCGGCTAAAATTGCGTTTCAGCCTCTCTGTAAGAAGATGCAGTGTCGCGTGAGTAATTGATCTTCCATTGATGGGTTTTGTTTTATTGTTTTACATTATAGTTTGGTTTCCATATATTTCAATTTTATTAAATCAACAAGCCGCCGCGCAATAAAAAATTTTCTATTTTGCGCACTTAAATTTTTCCGAAAATTGGGAATAAAAATCTTCTATTGTCATGTCTGAGGGCTTTTCATTTTTTTCATAGAATTCAATAGTATGCAAATCTCTCTTTGTCATGTGGAATTTTCCACATGACAAAGAGAATTCATGTGATAGGCTGAAAAATATCAGGCCAAGGTGATTACTGATGCGTGGAGAGTTTATCTTAGATGCATTGCCATCTTCAGCATTTGACCTCGTTCGCGAAGCAGATCGTGCTGGGGCAGCGGTTATCGTTTATGACAATGATGACCGAATCGTTTGGGTGAGCGATGGGCAGCGCACATTAATGCCCTGCAGTGATTATGCAGATGAGACCTACAAGAGTCTTTTCTGGAAAGTGCTTAACGCCGGTATGATTGGTACACGGTCCGCAATGGCTGATCCCGCGGCGTGGCTTGAGGGTGCGATTGCTGCGCGTCGGACCAGCCCAAATTTAGATTTTACTAACATATATCCATGGGGGCGAATGCTTGTTTCCCACTTACGTCTTGATTCTGGAATTAGTGTTCAAGCTCGCCTTAGCCTGAAATCAACTGGGATTTGTAAATATTTTGGTGATCCTGATATCGGTCTGGGTGTGATGTGGGCTTTACGTGTTCAAAGGCATATGCATAACATGCAGTCAGCGCTCAATAGTTTATCCATTGCTATTGGTTTAGTCGATGCATCTGGAAGGCTGTTTAACAGCAATGCAAGTTTTAATGAAATGCTGGCCGCTTGTGATGGTTTCATGCTTACGGAGGATGGCGATATCAAAGCTATAGATGTTTGTGATGATCTCGTCCTTGAGCAAGCTGTTGCCAATGTTGCAGAAGGTTTGCAGCCAGCAACTTATATACCGATCCGTCGTAGTTCTCAGCCGCCTTTGATTGTGGCTGTAAGTGCTGGTGATCTGCCGGGCACTGCTGTGCTCGTAGTTTCTCGTTTCGGTGAGGATTGTGCATCGATCGCCAGTTCATTGCAGCAGGCCTTTAATATGACGCCTGCAGAAGCTGAGGTTGCTGCTGGTATTGGGGCTGGTCAGTCCGTGGCGGACATCGCCGCAGCCCGCGGGGTTGCCGAGAAGACAACTTACAATCAGGTGCGTGGCGTCCGATCCGCCCTGCGCCGGTCACGGTTTGCCGTAGATGATCTGGCAGGAATTGCTAATCTTGTCACAAAAATTGCGGCAATTACCAGCCCTGGAAAAGGGCGCAAGCATTGATGGAGATTGTATGAGCAAGGTTTCTGAGTATGATTTTGGTCGTTATAAAGTTTCCATGGTTGAGAGATTTGGTTTTAGTGAAGGAGATTGTCAAAAATATTGGAATGATCTCTTAATAATATTTCGTGCAATGGAAGGTTTTCCAGATAAAAAGTACGCTCTGACTGTTGGTGCCGATCAGGCCCTGCACATTCTTCTTTTGGATACGGTCGGACACTACCGTTTCAGTGAAGAAATTTTCGGTAATGGTTCTCTTGTTGTGCATGATCCTTTTGCTTACGGCACGCCGGAATTTGAAATCGCATGGGAAAATACCCGTGCAATCTTTGCCGCTGAAGGTATCGTGCTGCCGTCTGACTATACGGCGGCAGTTCCACGTCGTCCCGGAGATACGCGGCGTGCAGAAGCATGCTTCCTGTGGGTTGCTTGCCAGGCGGATCTACGGGCAGCAGCCTGATTTTGAAGGCGCCGGCGAGAGCTGGCTCAAGAATAAACGCCCGGCTGTTGCAGCAGCCGGGCGCTCAACCACGATACGTTTTGTGTATCGCGGCTAGTCCTCAACCCTTGGCTTTGGAGCGCCAGATGAAGACTGACAGCAAGCATACCCCCATTCCAAAGGAGCGCAAGCCCTTCTCCCATAGTCCCGGCCTTGATGATGGCCTCGTTTTGCTTTCCGATCTGGGCATGGACTTCGCCCGGGCGGAAGAGGCCGTCATCCGCGTTGCGGGCAGATCCGGCACCAGCGGAAAGGCTGCTGCTGCTGAAACGCGGGAATCGCTTGTGCGGGCGATCAATATTACGCCGCCGTCTTCTTATGATGATGTGGCCGTGAAATTGCGCGTGATGGGCGGTTCGTTGAGGAACGCTTCCGGCTTGGCCGAGGAGCATATGGTATCTCTGCGGCAATCCTTCGATTTCGTCGCGCTGAGCGGCGACGCGGTGGCCGCTCAGAAAATCCACGATGCCGTGGTGCGCAGGATGCGCGTGCGCCGGCCCCTGTCCCCCGCCGTCGAAGCCGGGCTGGACGCGGTGTCCGGCTGCTATGCCCCCGGCGTTGACCTGGATGCCTATCTGTCGGCCATCGATGCCGGCCTGTCCCACCAGGACGCCCTGTCCGGGGCCGGCGGGGCGGGCCGCATGTAAGCACAAGCCTGGACAAGCACCGGCCGGTCCATGCCACGCCATGGACCGGCCGGCGTTTCGGTTTTCCATGGTCCTGTGCCGCGTATCTGGATACGGTTTCGGCCATTGTCTTGCAGGCTGTCCGGTCGCCCGTTTCATGCAGAGGCCGGTCGTTTCATGCAGGGGCCCGCCGTTTCATGCAGAGGATTGTGTGTTGGAAAATCAGGGACCGTCATTTTTCCAGTTTGATCTGTTCATTCCCACCTATCCTCCCGGTCAGTCCGGCGGGTGGGAAGTGAAGCACGCCGATCTGGTGTTCTGTCCTGGTTATTGGGGAAAGACCTATCTGGTCCAGGGCATGGCGGGGCTGGTCCGGAACGGCGATACCTGGATGTCCATGACCCCGTTCGAGCTGGAAAGCCAGGAAATCGGCGTGCGTCTGTCGCGCGGTCATGTGGTCATCATGGGGATGGGCATGGGCTGGGCGGCGGCGGTCTGCGCCCTGCGCGGCGAAGTGACGGCGGTGACCGTGGTGGAGCGGGATCCGGAGATCCTGGCGCTTCACCGCGGCCTCGGCATCTTCAGCCAGCTTCCCCCGGCGGCGCGGGCCAAGATCCGGGTGGAGCAGGGGGACGCCTATCATTGGACCCCGGCGGAGCCGGTGGACCTGCTGATGCCCGACATCTGGCCGCTGGCGGTCTCCGACGGCCGGGTGGAGGAGGTGCGGAGGATGCAGGCCAACGTTCGGGCCGCGTCCGTCTATTTCTGGGGGCAGGAGCTGGAAATCGCCCGCCACGCCGTGGCCGCGGGCCGGGCGCTGGACGATGCCGGCATCGCCGCCACCATCGCCGATTTCGGCCTGCCCCTGATCGGGCCGGAATACCCCGGCTATGCCGGACTGCTGAGCACCGCGGCCCACCGCCACATGCGTGACCGCTGGTTTCCGGGCCACGCCCCGACACACGTCCCGGCAGCGTAAGGGCGGAACAAGGCGCCGGGACCGTCCGCTTGGGGCTGCCCTGCGCGGCCCCGGCCTTGTCCGCACCGGGTGCAGGCCCTATTGTCGCGCCATCGGACCAACCCTGCACCCGTGAACCGCACGCCGCCGCCATGGTCACCGCCTCATCGCCCCCCGCGGGCCGCCCCCGTGTCGGTCTGTTCGTCACCTGTCTGGTGGACCTGTACCGCCCCACCGTCGGTTTCGCCGCCGTGCGCCTGCTGGAACAGGCCGGCTGCACCGTGGAGGTGCCGGCGGGCCAGACCTGCTGCGGCCAGCCGGCCTATAATTCCGGCGACCGGGCCACCGCCGCCGATCTGGCGCGGGCCACCATCGCGCTGTTCGACGGGTTCGATTACGTGGTGATCCCGTCGGGATCCTGCGGCGGGATGATCCGCAAGCACTATCCCGCCCTGCTGGCCGGCGATCCCGTGTGGGGGCCGCGCGCCGCCGCGCTGGCGCAGCGGGCCTTCGAACTGGTGTCGTTCCTGACCGACGTGATGATGGTGGGGGCGGTCACCGCCCGCTGCCCCACCGGCAAAGGCCCGGCCAAGGTCACCTATCACGACAGTTGTTCGGGCCTGCGCGAGCTGGGGGTGAAGGAGCAGCCGCGCCGGCTGCTGGCCTCGGTGGAGGGCGTGGAACTGGCGGAACTGCCGGGGGCGGAGGTGTGTTGCGGATTCGGCGGCACCTTCTGCGTCAAATACCCCGACGTGTCGGCCCGCATGGCCGGCGACAAGGCCGACGACATCGCCGCCACCGGCGCCGGCATGGTGCTGGCCGGCGACATGGGATGCCTGCTGAACATCGCCGGCACGCTGTCGCGCCGCGGCTCGCCCATCGCCGTGCGCCATGTGGCCGAGGTGCTGGCGGACATGACCGCCGACGCCCCGCCCATCGGGGCCAAGGGCTGACGAGGGAAGGGGCCGCCGCCGATGCATTCCACCGCCCACAGCTTTCCCGAAAACGCCCGCCGGGCGCTGACGGACGAGAACCTGCAATACATGCTGCGCAAGTCGGCCACCGGCTTCCAGCTTCGCCGCAGCATGGCCGCCAACCGCCTGCCGGAGTTCGAAGACCTCCGCGACCAGGGCCGCGCCATCAAGAACCACACCCTGGCCCACCTGGATGCGTACCTGGAGGCGTTCGAGGCCCGTGTGACCGAGGCCGGCGGCCACGTCCATTGGTGCCCCACCGCGGCGGACGCCCGCGATACCATCCTGGCCCTGTGCCGCACGGCCGGTGCCAGGACCGTCACCAAGGGCAAGTCGATGATCGCCGAGGAGATCGGCATCAACGACCATCTGGAGGCCGCCGGGCTGGTGCCCATCGAAACGGACCTGGGCGAATACATCATCCAGCTTCGCCGGGAGCCGCCGTCGCACATCATCGCCCCGGCGTTCCACGTCCGCAAGGAACAGGTGGCGGAAGCCTTCCGCGCCGCCCACACCGACCTGCCCCCGGACCGTCCGCTGGACGAGCCGCGCGAGCTGATCACCGAGGCGCGGCTGATGCTGCGCCGCCGGTTTCAGGAGGCCGACGTCGGCATCACCGGCGCCAATTTCCTGATCGCCGAGACCGGCGCCACCGTCATCGTGACGAACGAGGGCAACGGCGACCTGACCCAGACCCTGCCGCGGGTCCATGTGGTGATCGCCAGCATCGACAAGGTGGTGCCGACCCAGGAGGACGCCGCCACTCTGCTGCGCCTGCTGGCCCGCTCGGCCACGGGGCAGGAGTTTTCCGCCTACACCACCTTCTCCGCCGGGCCGCGGCGGGGGGAGGATGCCGACGGGCCGGCGGAATTCCACGTGGTGCTGCTGGACAATGGCCGTTCCAAGCTGCTGGGCACCGAGTTTCAGGAGGTGCTGCGCTGCATCCGCTGCGGCGCCTGCATGAATCACTGCCCGGTCTATGGGGCGGTGGGCGGGCACGCCTATGGCTGGGTCTATCCCGGCCCCATCGGTGCTGTGATCGACCCGGCGCTGATCGGCATCGAGGAGGCCGGGCATCTGCCCAACGCCTCCACCTTCTGCGGGCGGTGCGAAGCGGTGTGCCCGGTGCGCATCCCCTTGCCGACGATGATGCGCCACTGGCGGGAGAAGGAATTCGAAGCCGGGCTGGGCTCCCAGCCGGTCCGCCGGGGCCTGGGCGTGTGGGGGTGGTTCGTGCGCCGCCCGACACTCTACCACGCCGCCGCCCGGCTGGCGGCGCGGGTGCTGCGCCGGTTCGGGGCGCCGGGGCCGCTGGCCGCCGGCTGGACCCGGCACCGCGACCTGCCCCGGCCCGAGGGGCGGACCTTTCAGGAATTGTGGGCCGAGCGCCGCGGTGCCGGCCGGGGAGAGGGCCGATGAGCGATTCGCGTTCGCAGGTGCTGGGGGCGATCCGCGCCGCGCTGGGCGGCGGTGACCGCGCCGAGGCCCGCCGCACGGCGGAGGCCCGCATCGCCGCCCACGCCCGCAACATCGTCCCCGCCCGCACCGCTGTGCCCGCCGCCGAGCTGGCGGACCTGTTCCTCACCATGGCCACCGAGGTGGCGGCGACGGTGGAGCGGGTGGCGGATCTGGACGCCGTGCCCGGTGCGGTGGCCGCCTATCTGGCGTCCCACAACCTGCCGGCGGAGGCGCGGGTGGCGCCCGACGTGGCGGGGCTGCCGTGGGCCAGCCGCACGGCCCTGACCATCTCCGCCGGTCCGGCCCGCGACGGCGATGCGGTATCGGTCACCGGGGCCTTTGCCGGGGTGGCGGAAACCGGGACGCTGATGCTGACCTCCGGTCCCGGCCACCCCACCACGCTGAACTTCCTGCCCGACACCCACATCGTGGTGCTGCCCCGCTCGCGCGTCGTGGCGGCGTACGAGGACGGGTGGGACCGGCTGCGGGCCGAAGGGGGGCTGCCGCGCACGGTCAATTTCGTCACCGGCCCGTCGCGCACCGGCGACATCGAACAGACCATCCAGCTTGGCGCCCACGGGCCGCGCCGGCTGCACATCCTGCTGGTCGAGGGGGCCTGAGCCGGTGTTCGGACGTGGCCGCATCGTCCTGCCCCGCCGCCGCCGGTCGGTGACGGAGGAGGAACGTTCCCTCTGGCAGTTCGTGGTGCGCGATGCCGATCCCATGCCGGGGCGCACGGTGCCGGTGGTGCCGGTGGCCGACCCCATGGACGGCGTGCCCAAGGACGCACCGGAGGAACCGGCGGTCCCCGCCGTCCACCGCCCCGCCGGCCCGCCCAAGACCCCGCGCCCCAGCGCCCCCCGCCCGCTGGAGGTGGGGGTGTTCGCCGACATGGACCGCCGCACCGCCGAGCGGCTGCGCCGCGGGCGGCTGGAACTGGACGGGCGCATCGATCTGCACGGCATGACCCAGACACAGGCCCACGGGGCGCTGATGGGCTTCGTCCACCGGGCGTGGCACGAGGGGCGGCGCTGCGTGCTCATCATCACCGGCAAGGGCACCACCAACCCCGACGGCGGGGTGCTGCGCCGCATGGTGCCGCGCTGGCTGTCGGAATCGCCCGTGCGCCCCATGGTGCTGGCGGTGCAGCCGGCCCAGCCCCGCGACGGCGGCGACGGTGCGCTCTATGTGCTGCTCAAGCGCCGCCGGCAGGACCGCGACGGGAAGGGGCCGGGGACGGGGGGGACGCGGTGACGCCGTTCGGGGAAAAGGTCCGCGCCCTGCGCGATGCCCGCGGGGTGACGCTGAAGCAGATGGCCACCGACCTGCACATCTCCTCCGCCTATCTGTCGGCGCTGGAGCATGGCAAGCGCGGGCGTCCCTCGGTCCAGTTCGTGCGGCAGATCTGCGCCTATTTCGACATCTTCTGGGACGAGGCGGAGGAGATGGAGCGGCTGGCCGACCTGTCCCACCCCCGCATCACCGTGGACACCGCCGGCCTGTCGCCACGGGCGACCGAGCTGGCGAATCGGCTGGCCCAGCGCATCGCCGACCTCGACGCCGGCACGGTGGATGCCCTGCTGACCCTGCTGGAACAGGCCCCCGCCCCCCGCCATCCGGCGGCGGCCCGCCGCGCCCGCCCCCCCCGGCGCTGACATTCGTGTTCGCTTTCATAAGAAGCGGATGATAATTGTCAATTTTACCGTCGCCATCGGGTTCCCCCTCGGGTACAAGGTCGCGGAGGGAACGGATGGTTCGCCTTTCACGGGTGCGGGCCGAAAGTCTTGGGCGTGCCATGTCGTGCAGCAATTCCGAAAAACCGTCCACCTCCGGCGCGCTGCTTGATGCCGCGCTGCGCCTGCGCCTGTTCGACGAGGTTTTCGCCCATGGCGAGATGGGCATCAGCGTCGTCGATCTCACCTACACCATGACCCACGCCAACCCGGCCTATGCCGCCCTGTTCGGGCGCACGCCGGAGGAGATGGTCGGGCGCACGCTGGAAAGCCTGACCCTGCCCGAGGATTGGGAATGGGAGCGGGAGGTGCTGGACCGGCTGGCCGGCGGAGAGCGCCCGCCGGGGGTGCTGGAAAAGCGTTACCGCCTGGACGACGGCAGCGTGCTGCATGTGGGCGTGCATCCGTCGCTGCTGCGCGACGACGAGGGGCTGATCATCGGGCTGGTGGCCATGGTCACCGACCGCACCGTGCTGCGCCGCCGGGAAGAGGCGCTGGAACGGTCGGAGGAGCGCTACCGCGCCATCATCGAAACCGCCGTCGAAGCCATCATGACCGTCACCCCCGACGGCACGATCCTGGAAGTGAACCCGGCGGTGGAATCCATGCTGGGCTACACCGCCGACGAGCTGGTGGGCCGCAACGTCGCCATCCTGATGCCGCAGGACGAGGCGGGGCGCCACGCCGGCTATATGAACCGCTATCTCACCACCGGCGAACGGCGGATGATCGGCATCGGGCGTGACGTGCCGGTGCAGCGCAAGGACGGCAGCGTGTTCGTCGGCTGGCTGGCGCTGACCGAGATCAAGCGCCCCGGCTTCCACGTCTTCGTCGGCACCATCCGCGACGTGTCCCAGGCCCGTCAGGCCGAAGCCGCGCTGATTCAGGCGAAAGAGGCGGCGGAACTGGCCAACCGCGCCAAATCCGCCTTTCTGTCGAACATGAGCCACGAGCTGCGCACGCCGCTGAACGGCATCCTGGGCTTTGCCGACGTGGTGCAGCAGCAGATGCTGGGCGCGCTGGAGAATCCGCAGTATCTGGCCTATATGGCCGAGATCAAGCGGTCGGGCGAACTGCTGCTCGCCAACATCAACGACCTGCTGGAGGTGGCGTCCATCGAGGCCGGCACACTGGACCTGGACGAGACGCTGATGGATTTCCGCGACACGGTGGTGTCGTGCCTGCGTCTGGTCGCCAAGCGGGCCGAACGCGGCAAGCTGAAGGTGCAGGCCGACATCGCCGCCGAACTGCCGCCCATCTACGCCGACCCCCGCGCGCTGAAGCAGGTTTTGATGCACCTGCTGTCGAACGCCATCAAGTTCACGCCCGCGGGCGGGTGCATCGGGCTGGCCGCGCGGGTCGATTCCGACGGCGGGCTGGTGGCCGAGGTGTTCGACACCGGCATCGGCATCCCCGAGGACCGCATGGAATCGGTCATGCTGCCCTTCGTGCAGGGGGAATCTCTGCTGACCCGCCATTACGAAGGCATCGGGCTGGGGCTGTCCATCGCCAAGTCGCTGATGGACAAGCACGGCGGGCGGCTGGAAATCCGCTCCCACGAGGGGGTGGGCACCACGGTGATCCTGCGCCTGCCCCCCGACCGGGTGGTCAGCGACTGGTAAGGGGCGGGGCGGTCTTCGCCCCCTCCCGTCGGGTATTTCAAATATTATCCCCGACGAATACTTGATAAAAATAAAGACAGATTCGGAAAATTACCTGTGCATCATGGGTTCGATGGTGCACGCCATTAATAATTCAATCGTATGCAGTCATCTCTTCCTGAATAATAACTGTGATTATGGAGAAAGCGTTATGGCGCGTCCGAACAAGCGGCGTCCCGGCGGCTGGCTGAGCCGTGACCATGTGGTTGTCCGCAAATGGGTCGAAAAGCTGAAGGCCAAGGCGGCGGGCACCGACCCGGCGACCTATATCCCGCCCATCAAGGCGCTGCAGGCCATGGTGGCGAACAACCCGGTGCTGCATGCCAGCACCCAATCCATGTTCGTCGAGGCTTTGGCCTATTCCAAGGACGATCCCACCGGCGCCCCGGCGGTGACCAGTTGGGACGAGTTCCTGAGCCTGCTGAACACCATCATGGCCACGTCGCCCGAATTCATCGTGGACCAGGGCACGCTGGAGGCGCAGGGGCTGGTGGGCTTCCCCATCAACGCCCTGCTCGACTGGCCGATGGGGACGGTGGGCGGCACGGTGACGTTCAACGACACCGCTTTCAACGCCTATTTCAAGGCGGTGCTGGATTACTGGGGCCGGTTCCTGTGCACCGAGCCGTCACGCTACGTGCTGGCCGAGGGGGACGCCACCAGCGATCCCCAATCCATCCCGTGGCTGAGCGCGCCGGCCAAGAAGCAGATGGTCGCCGTCGCCCAGCAGCCCTTCGCCGACCCGCCGCGCGGCCAGACCTTCGAAGACATCTTCGACGTGCCCGACCCCGGCGACCCGGCCTATCTGGGCTTCACCTCGTGGGACAATTTCTTCACCCGCCTGTTCAAGGACGGGCAGCGGCCCGTCGGCGACTCGGTGCTGGTCAACGCCTGCGAGTCGGCGCCGCTGCAGTACCAGACCGGGGTGGCGCTGTCGTCCAACATCTGGCTGAAGGGGCAGCCCTATTCCCTGAACGACATGCTGAACGGCGACCCGCTGGCCGCCCAGTTCGCCGGCGGCACGGTGTATCAGGCGTTCCTGAGCGCGCTCAGCTACCACCGCTGGCACAGCCCGGTGGACGGGGTGATCGAGAAGGCCACCGTGGTCAACGGCACCTATTACCTGGAAAGCCCGTCGGAAGGCATCTACAGCGACGATCCCGACCCGTCGGCGCCCAACGCCTCGCAGCCCTTCATCACCTCGGTTGCCGCGCGGGCGGTGATCTTCATCCGCGCCGATGATCCCGCGATCGGCCTGATGGCCATGGTGCCGGTGGGCATGGCCGAGGTGTCGAGCTGCGAGATCACCGTGGTGCCGGGCCAGCGGGTCAGCCGCGGCGACCAGATCGGCATGTTCCATTTCGGCGGCTCCACCCATTGCCTGGTGTTCCAGCCGGGGGTGGAACTGGAATTCCAGGTGCCGGTGTCCGACAAACCGAACCTGGACGCCACCAACGTGGCGGTGAAATCCAACCTCGCCACCGTCGTGAAACGGTAAGAGCACGCGCGAAAAGGCCGCCCAACAGGGTTGGGCGGCCTTTTTCCGTCTCGGCCCGCCGGAGGGTCCGGCGGGCAAGCGGCTTAGCGCTCTTCCTCGTCCTCGCCTTCGACATCGACGACTTCGTCCATGTCGTCCTCGCCGAGTTCGGAGGTGTCCTCGATCAGAACATCGTCCTCATCGTCGGGGGTGTCGGCGGCCTCGTCGTCCAGATCATCGACGGGGACATCATCCACCACCTCGTCCAGTTCGGCGGTTTCGTCCTCGTCCTTTTCCAGGTCGGGATCCTCTGCCCGGACCGGGATCTTCTTCACGTCGTCCACCGGCACGGGCCGGGCGCGGCGCGACTTCAGAAGCGCTTCGGGGTCAAAGGGGGTGTTGCACGCCGGGCAGACCGGCGGGTCTTTGCGCATATCGTAATAGCGCGCGCCGCAGTTCGGGCAGATGCGCTTGATGCCCCATTCCGGCTTCGCCACGCAGAATCCTCCGTCGTTTCCGTCACATCGGAAAGTGTCCAAGTCGCGCCGTTTGCCATGGGCGGCGCCGCTTGTCAAAAACAAACTGAGCATCGGGGCGGCGCATTTCCATCGGAACGCGTCAAACCGCCCCGCCCCCGCCCCCGCCGCCGCACCCGGCGGCGATGGGGGCGGACATCTTTGACCGCTCGCATGGGCGGGACCGGTGTGGTATCGAACCCATATCGCATCGATTCGTTTGCAACTCTGTCCAGTCTGACGAGGCCCAGCCATGACCAACGCTCATTCCACCCCGGCGGTCCGCCCCCTGCGCTCGTCGGTCTCCGGCGCGCTGACGGGGACGCTGCGGGTGCCGGGCGACAAGTCGATCTCCCACCGCGCCCTGATGTTCGGCGCGGTGGCCATGGGCGAGACCACCATTCACGGCCTGCTGGAAGGCGAGGACGTGCTGAACACCGCCGCCGCCATGCGCGCGCTGGGGGCGGCGGCGGCCTGCACCGATGGTGTGTGGCGGGTGCGCGGCGTCGGGCTGGGGGGCCTGGCCGAACCGGCGCAGGTGCTGGATATGGGCAACAGCGGCACCGCCGCCCGGCTGCTGGTGGGGCTGGTGGCGTCGCACCCCATCACCACCTTCTTCACCGGCGACGGCTCGCTGGTGAAGCGGCCCATGGCCCGCGTCATCGGGCCGCTGGAAAAGATGGGCGCTTCCTTCGTCAGCCGGGCCGGCGGGCGGCTGCCCATGGCGGTGCTGGGCAGCGACAAGACGGTTCCCATCACCTATCGCCTGCCGGTGCCGTCGGCGCAGGTGAAATCGGCGGTGCTGCTGTGCGGGCTGAACACCGCCGGGGTCACCACCGTCATCGAATCCGAACCCACCCGCGACCACAGCGAACTGATGCTGCGCCATTTCGGCGCCACCGTGTCGGTGGAGACGCTGGAGGATGGGGCGCTGGCGGTGTCGGTCACCGGTCAGCCGGAACTGACGGGCCGCACCATCCACGTGCCCGCCGACCCCAGCAGTGCTGCCTTCCCCGCCGTCGCCGCCCTCCTGCGTCCCGACTCGGAGGTGGTGCTGACCGACGTGGGCATGAACCCGCGCCGCACCGGCCTTTACGACACGCTGGTGGAGATGGGCGCCGACATCGCCTTCGAGAACCGCCGCGATCAGGCGGGCGAGCCGGTGGCCGACCTGCGCGTCAGGGGCAGCCGGCTGAAGGGCGTGGTGGTGCCGGCGGACCGTGCCCCGTCGATGATCGACGAATACCCCATCCTGGCCGTCGCCGCGTCCTACGCCGAGGGCACCACGGTGATGCTGGGCCTGAAGGAACTGCGGGTGAAGGAAAGCGACCGTCTGGCCATGGTGGCCGAGGGGCTGGTCCGCTGCGGGGTCAAGGTGGAGGTCGGGGCCGACGACAGCCTGACCGTTCACGGCACCGGCCGTCCGCCCCAGGGCGGCGGGGTGATCGCCACCGCCATGGACCACCGCATCGCCATGAGCTTCCTGGTGATGGGCATGGGCTCGGTGGAGCCGGTGCAGGTGGACGACAGCGCCTTCATCGACACCAGCTTCCCCGGTTTCGTCGGGCTGATGAACGGTCTGGGCGCCAAGATCGCGGGCGTGTGAGGCGCCGCCCGGCGGACCGCCGGCGGGTGCGGCAACGCCCCGCTGGGGCCGGACGATCAGGTGTGGTAGAAGGAAAAAGCATGGCAGGGCGTGGCCGTCGGCCGAACGCCGCGCTTGCCATGCGGGGCAGACGGGACTAACTGGCTCACCGAACGGTTACCGCTTGTGATCGCCACAGACACGCAATCCCTCATGTCATCGTCTCTCATCATCGCCATCGACGGCCCCGCCGCTTCGGGCAAGGGCACGCTGGCCCGCCGCGTCGCGCGCGCGCTGGGCTTCGCCCATCTCGACACCGGCTCGCTGTACCGCGCCGTCGGCGTTCTGGTCCTGCGGGCCGACAAGGATCCGGCGGACCCGGTGGCGGCGGCCCAGGTGGCCCGTGCGCTGAAACCCGACTCGGCCATCCTGGACGACCCCGACCTGCGCACCGACGAGGCGGCCCAGGCCGCGTCCAAGGTCGCCGTGGTGCCCGAGGTGCGGGCCGCGCTCTTGGATTTCCAGCGCAGCTTCGCCTTCACTCCCCCCGGCGGGGCTCCCGGCGCCGTGCTGGACGGGCGCGACGTCGGCACGGTGGTCTGCCCGGATGCGAACGCCAAGCTGTTCGTCACCGCATCGGTGGAGGTCCGCGCCCAGCGGCGACTCAAGGAGTTGCAGGAGCGCGGGATTCCGGCTATACCGTCCGACGTTCTGGAAGACATGAAGGCTCGTGACGCGCGCGACAGCCAAAGGGCGATTGCCCCCCTGGTCCCCGCCGACGATGCTTATCTGCTTGATACGTCCGCGATGAACGCCGATGAGGCGTTTACCGCGGCGATTGCGTTTATCGGTTCCAAGACCGGTGTGCACGGCGCGTAAGCGCTGTGAACGTCCGGGCCGGATCGCCTCCCAGAAAATATTTTGAACCAAGACGCCGGACATGAGGTCCGGCGCGGCGGTTCGCATCGACGCCGGTCATGCTGCCGTGGCCGGGCCGGATGCGGGCCGTTTTTGCGCAACCTTAGGAGTTTCAATGGCACAGGCTATGGGTAAGGAAAGCTTCGCGGCGCTTCTGGAAGAGTCGCTGGGCACGGCCGAGTCTCTGGAAGGCTCCGTCGTCAAGGGCCGCGTCGTCTCCGTCGAGAACGACATGGTCACCATCGACGTCGGCCTGAAGTCGGAAGGGCGCGTCGCGCTCAAGGAATTTTCCGTGCCCGGACAGCCCGCCGAGTTGAAGGTGGGCGACACCGTTGAGGTGTATCTGGAACGCATGGAAGACAAGAACGGCGAAGCCGTCCTGTCCCGTGAGAAGGCGAAGCGCGAAGAAGCGTGGACCCAGCTTGAAAAGGCCTTCAACGACCAGCAGCGCGTCACCGGCGTGATCTTCGGCCGCGTGAAGGGCGGTTTCACCGTCGATCTGAACGGTGCCGTGGCCTTCCTGCCCGGCAGCCAGGTCGATATCCGCCCGGTCCGCGACATCTCCCCGCTGCTGGGCACCCCGCAGCCCTTCCAGATCCTGAAGATGGACCGCTCGCGCGGGAACATCGTGGTGTCGCGCCGTGCGGTGCTGGAAGAAAGCCGCGCCGAAGCCCGTTCGGAACTGGTCGCCAACCTCAAGGAAGGCCAGGTTCTCCAGGGCGTGGTCAAGAACATCACCGATTACGGTGCGTTCGTGGATCTGGGCGGCGTGGACGGCCTGCTGCACGTCACCGACATCGCGTGGCGCCGCATCAACCATCCCTCGGAAGCCCTGCAGATCGGCCAGACCGTCACCGTGCAGGTCATCCGCTTCAACCCCGAAACCCAGCGCATCAGCCTGGGCATGAAGCAGCTTGAAGCCGATCCGTGGGAAGGCGTGGAAGCCAAGTACCCGATCGGGGCCAAGTTCAAGGGCCGCGTCACCAACATCACCGACTACGGCGCGTTCGTCGAGCTGGAGCCGGGCATCGAGGGTCTGGTTCACGTCTCCGAAATGTCGTGGACCAAGAAGAACGTCCATCCGGGCAAGATCGTTTCCACCTCTCAGGAAGTGGAAGTCATGGTCCTGGACGTCGATCCCCAGAAGCGCCGCATCAGCCTGGGCCTGAAGCAGTGCCTGGACAACCCGTGGGAGACCTTCCTCGACAAGTTCGGCCCGGGCACGGAGCTGGAAGGCGAGGTCAAGAACATCACCGAATTCGGTCTGTTCGTCGGTCTGCCGGGCGACATCGACGGCATGGTCCACATGTCCGACCTGGACTGGAACAAGTCGGGCGAAGAAGCCATCGCCGAGTTCAAGAAGGGCGACCGGGTCAAGGTGAAGGTGCTCGACGTCGATATCGACAAGGAGCGCATCAGCCTGGGCATCAAGCAGCTCTCGAACGATCCGTTCGAAGCCGCCACCGCCGGCCTGAAGAAGAACGACGTCGTGACCTGCACCGTGACCGCGGTCACCGACGGCGGCATCGAAGTGGCGGTGGGCGAAGGCTACACCGGCTTCATCCGCAAGTCGGACCTGTCGCGCGAGCGTGGTGAGCAGCGGCCCGAGCGTTTCGCCGTCGGCGAAAAGATCGACGCCAAGGTCACCCAGATCGACCGCGGTTCGCGCCGCATCTCCCTGTCGATCAAGGCCCGCGAGATGGAAGAAGAGAAGCAGGCGATGGCCGAGTACGGCTCGTCGGACTCGGGCGCCTCGCTGGGCGACATCCTGGGTGCGGCTCTGAAGCGCAAGCAGGCCGAGCAGGACTAAGCCTTTTCAGCCCTCGGGTTGAGAAGGGAAGGGGGCCGGGAAACCGGCCCCCTTTTCTGTTTTCCGGGGGGGGGCCGGGTCGGGGCAAGGGGCTTGATTACCGGCATCCATGCCCTCTATATGGATCGAACAAGCGGATTGTGACCCTTGTATGGGTCATGGGGTGTGTCCGATGATCCTGACTACCGACGACAGTGACAGCCTGGAGCGGCTGGGGCGGCGGCTCCGGCTGGCGCGGTTGCGCCGCAATCTGACCCAGGCCGACGTCGCCGACCGGGCTGGCGTCACCCGTAAGACCTATCAGGCATTGGAAGCCGGACGCCCCACCGCCGGCATCGGCCTGCTGGTCAAGGTTCTGGCCATCCTCGGCTATCCCGGCCGCATCGCGTCCCTGCTGGAAACCGACCCCATCGGCGAGGATCTGGACGACATCCACGGGCGCAAGCGCGCGGGAAGGACACCCGATGTGGCCGATTTCTAGGGGTGGCCGGATCGAGCGGCTGGTGGTGTTCACCGATTGCGGCGGTGTGCCGGTCCCCGTCGGCGCCCTGCAGTTTGACGGCCGGGCGGCGCGCCGGTCCCGTTTCCAATACGCCGCCTCGTGGCTGGCCCGTCCCGACGCCCGTGCCATCGACCCCATCGGTTTGCCGCTGCGGCGCAAGCCGGCTGTCAGTGATCCTTACGAAGCGGCTCTGGCCTTCTACGATGCCGGGCCGGACGGGTGGGGCAAGGACGTTCTGTCGGCGGCCTTTCCCAATCAGGTGTTCGGGCTGGCCGAATACCTTGCCGCTGCCGGCGATGACCGTACTGGCGACCTTCGCTTCGGTCCTACCCCGGACGCCGGTCCCGGCCAGTGGGTGCCCGGCGATGCCCTCATCGGCCTGCCCGACGGCAGCGAGACCCTGGAGGATCTGACCGAAGCCGCCGAGGCGGTGGAGGCCGGCATCGCCCGCCGCCACCATTTGGAGCTTCTGTTCCGTTCCAGTGCCGATGTGGGTGGCGCTCGGCCCAAGGCCCGCATCCGCCGGGACGGCCATGGCTGGATCGCCAAGTTTTCCGCCCGCGGCGATGCCTTCGACGAGCCGCGGGTGGAGGCTGCCTGCCTGTCCCTGGCCCGCGCGTGCGGCATCGCCGTGCCGGAGCACGAGGTGGTGACCGTGGCGGGCCGTTCCGTGCTGCTGGTCAAACGCTTCGACCGCACCGGCGATGGCCGGCGGCTGGGCTATCTGAGCGCGGCGACGATTCTGCGGCAGCCACCGGCGGATTACGCCACCCGCTTCACCTACACCGACATCGCCGCCGCCGCCCGCGCCATGGGGGCCGCACCGTGCGAGGAGGAGATCTTTCGCCGGCTGCTGTTCAATTGCGCCCTTCACAACACCGATGACCACCTGCGCAACACCGCCTTCCTCCATGATGGCGGCTGGCGTCTGTCGCCGGCCTTCGACCTGATGTGCCACCGGGCGCCGCATCTGGCGGTCCGGCCCGCCCGCGGTGCCGACCCGTTGCCCGATCCCGGCGCGGCGTTCGCCGTCTTTCCGGCCTTCGGGCTTGAGGCCGGGACCGCCGGACGGGTGCGTGACGAGGTTGAACACGGGCTGCGGCAGTGGCCGGACATGCTCGACCGCTTTGGGGTGACTGCACGCGACCGCGGGGCCGTGGCCCAGCGCACGCCGTATCTGAGGTGAGGGAACCCACGCGGGCGCCGCCCGCATCCGCCAAAGGCCGGGGGCCTTTGGAAACCGGGGGATTGGGTGTTCAGGCCAGAGTGAAAGCAACCGCTCCCTTGCCCCCCGCCCGCGGCGGGCCTATCCTTGCCGGTCATGAGCACCACCGACATCCCTGCCGACGGAACCCCGTCCCCCGCTGCCCGGCCCCTCAGCCCGGCGGCGGTCACCACCGCGTCCGAGTCGCCGGCAACGACGGAAACCACCGCCGCGGACCCCGCCACGCCCAAGCCTGTGGAACAGATGCCCGGCGAAATCGGCGGCCCCAACGGCCCCGAACCTACCCGCTACGGCGATTGGGAATTCAAGGGCCGCTGCTCCGACTTCTGAACGGGGGAAGGAGGAAGGCCGGAGCCGTCCTCCCGCCGCCCCTGGTGCTTACTTGTCGCCCGGCAGTGGCGTGACGATGCATTCGGGCCGGGTGGGATCCTGGCAGCAGGCTTCGATCCCGGCGATGCTCTCGCGGTAGATCACCTCCCACTGCTCGCGGCTGTGCAGGTTGCCCGGCGGCATCCAGTGGGATTGCGGGAAGTGATAGCCCCACGCATCCAGCCCCTCCGTCTTCGACGGCTCATAGGTCATGGGCGTGAAGGTCTGGCACGATTGGAAATTGGTGATCCGGTGACAGCCGGTGCAGGTGTTGCCCCGCGTGGTGATGCTCATCGGCTTGGGCCAGTCGTTGAAGATGCCGATGGTGGTGGTGTATTTGCCGAACGGGTCCGACGGCAGCGATTTGGTCTGGGCGTAATAGGGGCTGTACATGAACGGGCTGGCGTCGTGGCACTGGGTGCAGGCCATCGGCCCCTCGTTCAACTGCTCCGGCGTGCTCCACGGGTTGCCGGGGGCGCCGGGGGGCTGGACGTTGCTGCCGTCGATGCCGTCCGACCCTTCCTTGGGTTCCGCCTGGAACCAGCAGGTGCTGCCGCTGCCGACGTCGTGAACCACCATGTTGATTTCGTCGTACAGGTGGGTGTCGGCGGGGCGGAACTGGGTCTGGCGGCACCAGACGGCGATCTGCGCCTTGGTGTCGTCGCGCAGCACCAGCGCGCGGGAATAGGGAGCGCACGGCTCCTTCTTCACCCCGCTCAGCAGCCCATTCTCCACCCCCGCCAGCAGCGAGGGCCGGTCGCAGGTCATGCCCGGCTGGTACTCCGCCGGCACCGCACCGTTGACGGTGATGGGGATCACCTCGCCGTTGCGGCAGTCGAAGGCGGGGATGGGGGCAATGGCCGCCTGACACGCCTTGGCATAGGCGGCACCGGTGTCGGACGGGGCGGTTTCGGCCAGGGTGGGGGCCGCGTGGGAAAGGGCAAGCCACGCCAGTGCGGCGAGGCTGCGGCGGATCAGGGTCATCATCGCCTCTCCGGTCATGACACCAGCCCCGGTTCGGCCAGGGCGGCCTTGCGAATCGCCGCGTAATAGCGCTTGTAGCCCGTACAGCGGCAGATGTGCGCGCCGCAGGCGTCGGCGATGGCCGCGTCCAACTGGTCGCGGGGCACCGGGGCGAAGCGCAGGGAATCCAGCAGGATGTGCGCCGCCATCAGGAACCCCGGCGCGCAATAGCCGCACTGGAACGCGAATTCGTCCAGAAACGATTTCTGCAGCGGGCTGAGATGGCGGGCATCGCCCAGCCCCTCCACCGTAAAGACCTCCTGTCCGCTCAGGTGTGCGGCGGGGGTGGAACAGGACAGCAGCGGGGTCAGGGCGGCGGTGGGCACGCGCCGCACCGCCACGGTGCAGGCCCGGCACACGCCGATGCCGCAGCCCAGCTTGGTGCCGGTCAGCCCCAGATCCTCTTGCAGGAAATCCAGCAGCGGCAGGTCGTCGGGCACGCTGCGTTCGTACAGCGTGCCGTTGATGGTGATGGCAACGGAAACGGTGGGCATCAGGCCGGCTCCTTCTTCTGCCGGATGTCGGCGGCGGTGACCGGCAGCGACCGGAACCGGCGGCCCACGGCGTGGGCGATGGCGTTGACGATGGCGGGGGCGATGGGGCACAGCACCGCTTCGGCGATGCCCTTGCCGTTGGCGTCCTCGGTCCCCAGCAGCTCCAGGGTCAGCCGGTCCAGCGGCACGTCCCCGGCCAGGGGGACGGAATAGCGGTCCAGGTTCCAGCGCCCGGACCCGCCGCCCTCCTTCAGCAGCGGCAGGTTTTCCAGCAGGGCATAGCCGATGCCCATGGCCGCCCCGCCCTCGTACTGGCCGGTCAGCAGGTCGGGCTGGATCACGCGTCCGGAATCCAGATAGGTGTGCAGGGCGATGACCCTGGCGGCGCCGGTGTCGCGGTTGACCTCCACCGCCGCCAGCGTGCCCGACGGGGCATAGTGGGAACGGCCATAGAGATACCCGTTGGCGGGCGGCGGCTTGGTGTCCTGGCGGTCGTGGATGCGCCAGTTGGCTTCCCCGCCCAGCCGGGTGGACAGGCCGTCGATCGGCCCGGTGTGACGCACCCCGTCCACGGTGTAGGTGCCCACCACCCAGCGCGCCTGGTTGTAGGCATGGACCATGGCCCCCACCACGCCCTTGCGGGCATGGGCGGCGGCGGCGATCTCGGCCAGCGGCAGGGGGCGGCGGCCCCGCGCGGTCAGGGCGCCGTCCTTCCACCGCACTTTGTCGGCGGCCACCCGGGCCCGCCACAGAACCCGCGCGGTGGGCAGGATGCCGGTCAGGAACAGCATGCGCGCCGCCTGTTCGGCGGCGTGGACCTGATGGAACCCGGTCAGACAGGCGCTGGACGACATGGAAAAGGATGCCGTATAGCGCGGGTTGGTCCAGACCTGTTCGGACGCCGGCAGAGTGCTGTCGAACCCCAGCCCGGCGACGAACGGCACCACCTTGCCCATGGCGATGGCGTCGGCGTTGGCCCCCAATGCCGCTGCCGTGCTGACCGCCAGCGAGGTGGCCGAGCCGTTGCCCATATCGACGGCGTTGGTGGACATGGTGATGCGCCCGTCGGGGGCCAGCGACACCTCGGCCATCACGCCGTCGCCGCCGGTGCCGAACGCCTGGTTGCTCAGGGCGAAGCCGACGCCATAGGCCAGGGTGGCGGTGTCGCGCCGCTGCTTTTCCGCCGCCCGGTCCGCCCACAGCGGGGTGGCGGCGGCGCGCTCGCAGATGTCCTTCAGGCGCATGGCCTGTTCGATCGGCGCGCCGGTCACGGTGCGGTCGCCGGTCTTCAGCACGTTGCGCAGGCGCAGGGCGATGGGGTCGATTTTCAGCGTTTCCGCCGCCTCGTCGATCAGGCATTCGATGCCGAAGAACGCCTGCGGTCCGCCGAACCCGCGCATGGAGCCGGCGACCACCCCCGGCGTCGGGCGGGCGCCGGCGTTGATCGCCACCTTGTCGATGTCGTAGCTGCCACCGCCGCAATAGGCGGCCAGTTGCGCCACCCATTGGCTGTAGTTGTTGTTGCCGCCGGCCTTCAGCACCATGTCGTATTCGATGGCGCGGAACCGCCCGTCGCGCCCGATGGCCAGACGGGGGGTGACCGTGGCGCCCAGCTGCTTCAGCCCCGACTGGAACTGTTCATAGCGGTCGTAGGCCAGACGCACCGGCCCGCCGGCATAGGCCGCGGCCAGAGCCATGATGACCGGCACCGTGGACACGTCGCGCCCGCCGAACCCGCCGCCGGGATAGCAGGAGTTCAGCACGATCGTGGAGACCTGGACCGGGCAGCCGGCGTTGGAGAACAGGTTCAGCGTGGTCTGGAAATCGCCGTTGGTGGATTGGGTGCCCAGCACCAGATGCAGCGTTCCGCCGGTTTGGCCGTCCTTTGCCGGTTCCAGCCAGCCCAGCCCCGCTTCCGGCTCCATGAAGACCGGATCGAGAACCTGGGTGTCATAGGTGCCGGTGAAGGTGGTGACGTCGCTCTGGTTGAATTCCGCCTTGATGTCGGCGCGCCACTTCCGGGCCTCCCGGTCCACGGGCGCGCTGCCGGTGGGGTTGCTCTGGCCGTCCTTGACCTGCGAGAACAGCTCCTGCTTCCCCTTGGCCACGCGGGTCAGATAGGTGGGCGGCGAATAGGGGGGCTGTTGCGGGCTGGCCCACATGTCGGGATCGGCGGCGGGGCCGTACTTTACCACGCCCTTGTGGAACTGAAGCCGCCGGGACGCCTGCCGCCAGGTGGCGAAGTCGGTGAAGATCAGGATCACCGCCGGCTGCCCGAAATAGACCGGCAGCTTGCCCTGCGCCACCAGAAGCCCGCCGGGCCGCCCCACCGGCGGTGTCATCGACGAGGGGAAGGTGATCTTGTCGTCCGCCAGCTTTTCCGCGGTGATGATCTGCTGGGGCAGCAGCTCCGGCGGCAGCACCGACAGGTCGATGCCCTGAAAGGGCCGGTCCACCACCGTGGTGCGCAGCACCAGGGCATAGCGTTCCGGCCCCGCCGGCCAGCCCTCCATGTCGCGGGCGCGGAAGTCGCGGGCGTAGATCTTGGCGCCCGTCACCTTCGGCACCCCCTCGATTCGGTAGCGCGCCTTTCCCGGCGGCCCGCTCCATGTGTTGGCCGGGGCCGCCTGCTGGGCGGTATCGGCGGCGGGGCCGGCTTCGGCCAGCCGCGTGTAGATCACCGTCAGTCCTGCTGCTCCCACCGACTGCAGGAATTCACGACGGTTCTGGAGAAAGCGCAGCGTCAATCTGGTCGCCTCCCTATTAAAAAATTATAATCACGACATTACAGGATAGAAATAATTCAGGCTTGGCTGTCTGAGTACTATTGTACACAAGCCTAAATTTGCGATTGTGATGTTTGCTATTCTTGAAAAGCTGTGTCAACAACCATTGATGCAAATTTCACGATAGGGCGATCCCAGGATCTTGACCGTTCGGTTGGCCTTGCGCACATAAAGGGCCATGCTTCTTCGCTGGATAGAGCGGCTGCTCGCCGCAACCCACACCGATCTGGCCCGCGCTGCCGGTGTGCTTCCCCCTGAAACCGTGCTGCACATGGTGGAC
The DNA here is from genome assembly GCF_025961205.1 of Azospirillum fermentarium. NCBI lineage: Bacteria > Pseudomonadati > Pseudomonadota > Alphaproteobacteria > Rhodospirillales > Azospirillaceae > Azospirillum > Azospirillum fermentarium. Next base: position 450,599 of record NZ_JAOQNH010000001.1, on the reverse strand, counting down.
GCCGCCGCGCTGGTGGCGTCCGCCGACGGTCCCGGTGCGGGCCGGGTCACCCGCGGGGAAGCGACGGAGACGCTGGGCCTCGTCCGGCAGCTTGCCAACCTGCGCCGTCTGGGCATGGAGCACGCCCGCACACGGTTCGAGGACACCGTGGACCGGCTGGAGAGGGAAGGGGAGCCGGCCCGTACCGTTCTGCTGGACCGGCTTGCGGCCTTGTCCGACCGCCCGGAGCATGCCCGGCTGCTGCTGCATGTGGCCGGGGCGGTGGCGGCGGTGGATGGGCAGGTCAGCGGCGCGGAGCAGGAGATGCTGGACCGGCTGGCCCGCACCCTGGGGCTGCCCACGGAAGCCCAGCGGGCGGATTCCTGCTAGGTGAGCCGGGATGGAGCCACGGACGGAGCACGGGAGATGGAGCGAATCGTCAGCGTGCGGCCCGGCATCGGCGCCACGGCCAGCATCCTCCAGGGGCGGGAACTGCGTCTGGCCCGGGTGGTAGTGGACCAGCCGACCCTGATCGTCGTCGCCTGCGGGCGCAAGCGGCTGGTCAACGGCGGCGGGGAGTGGGTGCTCGATTCCGGCGGGGCGGTGGTGGTGGCCGGCGGGCAGGCGTTCGACGTCATCAACACTCCCGGCGCCGATGGGGGTTACCGCGCCTCGTGGCTGGTCTTCGACGCGCGTGTGCTGGCCCGCTATGGGGCGGAGCGGCCCGAGGTGCCGGCGGTGTCCGCCGCCGTGGCCCTGCCGCGGCTGGAGCCGGATTTCCTCGATGCCTATGGCCGTGCCGTGGCGGCGGTGACGGCGGGGGATGCACTGCCCGCCCCCGTCGCCGAACAGCGCCTGCGCGAGGTGCTGGCGTGGCTGGGCCTGTACGGCGCCCGTCCGGCGTGTGCGCCGGGGGGATCGGTGGCCGCGCGGGTGCGGGATCTCTTTGCCGCCGACCCGGCCCGCGGCTGGACCGCCGCCGACGCCGCCCGCCATCTGGCCATGAGCGAACCCACCATGCGCCGCCGGCTGGCCGAGGAGGGGCAGAGCGCCAGCAGGATCCTGATCGACGTGCGCATGCACCGGGCGCTGATGCTGCTGCAATCCACCGACGCCCCGGTGACGCGGATCGCGTTCGATGTGGGGTACGACAGCCCGTCGCGTTTTGCCGTGCGTTTCCGCGAACGTTTCGGCCATTCCCCCACCGCCATCCGGGCCGGGGTGCTGGAAAGCGTGGAATGAGCGTTTCGGCACACGGCTTGATCGGTCCCGGCGCGCGGCGGTCCCGCCGACGCGCTAGGCTCGGTGCCGTCCCATCAAAGAAGGAGATGCACCGATGGTACCGAACCGTATCCGCGCCGGCTGGGCGGCAGCCCTGCTGCTGGCGGCCGCCGCCCCGGCCTGGGCGGGGGATTTCACCCTGCGCAGCGACACCATCGCCGATGGTGCCGCCCTGACCAAACGGCAGGAAGCGGCGGTGTTCGGCTGTTCCGGCCAGGGGCTGTCGCCCCATCTGGCATGGAGCGGGGCACCGGAAGGCACCAAGAGCTTCGTGGTCAGCGTCTACGATCCCGACGCCCCCACCGGGTCGGGGTTCTGGCACTGGGGGGTCATCAACATCCCCGCCTCAGCCACCAGCCTGCCGGAAGGGGCCGGTAACGGCGGCGTGTTGCCGCCGGGATCGGTGCAGACCCGGAACGATGCCGGCGCCAACGGCTTCCTGGGGCCGTGCCCGCCGCCGGGGCCGGCGCACCGCTACGTCTTCACGGTCCATGCCCTGAAGACGGACCGGCTGGAACTGGACGCGCAGGCCAGCGGCGCCCTGGTGGGGTTCATGGTTCACATGAACACCCTGGGCAAGGCATCGCTGACCGCCACCTACGGACGGTAAGACGTACGGGTGCCGGGACGTACGGGGTTCCCCCGAGACGTACGGGCACCCGCACGGGACACCCCCGGTTACAGCCGCCCGTGCGCGAAGTCCCAGTACAGGCGCCGGGCGGTGGCGGCCACCGGGCCGGCGCCAAGCTCGCGGTCCTCCAGCCGGGTGACCGGCACCACCTTGGAATAGTTGCCGGTGGAAAACACCTCGTCCGCCGCCCGCAGGTCGTCCAGCGTGATGGTACGCTCCTCCACCGTCATCCCGGCGCCGCGCAGCAGCCCGATGACCCGCTGGCGGGTGATGCCGTTGAGGAAGGTGCCGTTGGTCACCGGGGTGGCCACCACGCCGTCCGTGACGATGAACAGGTTGGCGGTGGCGAATTCCGCCACGTTGCCCAGCGGGTCCAGCATCACGGCGTTGCCGAAGCCCTTCTTCTGCGCCTCGCTCAGCGCCAGCCCGGCGTTGGGGTAGAGGCAGGCGGCCTTGGCCTGGGTGGGGGCGGTGCCCGGCAGCGGGCGGCGGTGGCTGGAGATGCAGGCGGTGAAGCCGGTGGCCGGCGGCATCGGCGCTTCGTGCAGGGTCAGCACGAAGCGGGTGCCCGCCGGTTCCGGCATCACGAAGCCGGTCTCGCCGTAGAACAGCGGGCGGACGTAGAGCGCGGCGTCGGCGGGGAAGCGGCGGATGCCTTCGCGGCACAGCGCCTCGATCTCCTCGGCCGTGTGGGTGGGTTCCAGCCCGATGGCGCGGGCCGAGCGGACCACGCGGGCGCAGTGACGGTCCAGGTCGGGGGCCACGCCTTCGAAGGCGCGGGCGCCGTCGAACACGATGGACGCCAGCCAGAAGGCGTGCGTCATCGGCCCCATCACCGGCGGGTTGCCCTCCACCCACTCCCCGTTGATCCAGGACAGGGCGCGCGGTGTATCGGTGCCGTGGTGGGCCATGGTGCAACTCCTCCCTCACGATGTTCGTTAGGGGGCGACGATACCCTTTCAGGGCCGTCTCTGTCCTGTCCTTTGCGTCAGCTTTGCCGACACATCGTATCGGCCAAGTGTTGGCTTGGCGAATATTATGACCTTGGCGTTTCCGACCACGGCGCTCTTGGCGCGCTCCAGCCGCGCATCACGCTGACCACCCGCAAGGTGAAGGCCGCCAGCACCCCCGCCCCCGCCACCAGCGGGCCGGACAGGCCGGCGTGTTCCCCCGCCACCACGATCACCGCCCCCAGCACGGCGGCGGAGGCGTAGATCTCCTCGCGCAGGACGCGGGGCACCTCGCACACCAGCACGTCGCGCACCACCCCGCCGCCGGCGGCGGTCACCACCCCCAGCAGAACCGAAGGCAGCGGCGTCAGCCCGGCGGCCAGCGCCTTCTGGCACCCGGCCACGGCGAACAGCCCCAGTCCCAGCGCGTCCAGCACCATCACCGGCTTGCCCAGCCGGTTGATCAGCGGATGGGCGGCAAAGGCGGTCAGGCCCGCCGCCAGCGCCACCCACAGGTAACGGTCGTCGCGGAAGGTGGCCGGCGGACCGGCCCCCAGCACCGCGTCGCGGATCACCCCGCCGGCAAGCGCGGTCGCCAGCGACAGCACCAGCACGCCGACCAGATCCAGCCGGTGGCGCACCGCCAGCGTGCCGCCGGTCAGCCCGAACACGAAAACCCCGGTCAGGTCCATCCACAGGACCAGACCGCTCATGTCCGGCAGGGTCAATCCGGGTGCCATGCCGTCCTCAGTCCAACTGCAGGGTGATGGCCTTGAGATAGGCGGATTCCGGCAGGTGCGGATGCACCGGGTGGTCGCAGCCGGCCCCCGACGAGCGCAGGATGCGCCCGGTGCGCCCGGCGTCGGTCAGCCCGCGGGCCACCTGCTCGGCGAACATCACCGGGTCCACGTTGTGGGAGCACGACGCCGCCAGCAGGAAGCCGCCGGGCCGGGTGATGCGCGCCGCCATGCGGGTCATCTTGCGGTAGGCGCGGCAGCCCACGGCCAGATCCTTCTTGGACTTCACGAAGGCCGGGGGATCGACGATCACCACGTCGAACAGCGCGCCCTCCGCCGCCAGCCGCTCCAACTCCTGGAAGGCTTCGGCGCGGCGGGCCTCGAACCGGTCCGACACGCCGTTGGCCGCGGCGGCACGGGTGGCGTTCTCCAGCGCCGCCTGCGACCGGTCCACCGCCACCACCGACGCCGCCCCGCGCACGGCACAGGTCACCGCGAAACCGCCATTGTAGCTGAAGAAGTCGATCACCGTCCCGCCCGCCGCCAGCGAGGCGATGAAGGCGCGGTTGTCGCGCTGGTCATAGAACCAGCCGGTCTTCTGCCCGCCCATGGGGTCGGCGTAGAAGGTGCAGCCGTTCTCCTCCAGCGTCAGCGGGCCGTCGATCTCCCCCTTCGCCAGCCTGGATTCCTCGGCCAGCCCCTCCAGCGCGCGCTGGGTGCTGTCGTTGCGCAGGATGACGGCGCGCGGCGCCAGCACGCTGTCGATGGCGGCGAGGATGGCGTCCATCCGGCTGTCCATGAACACCGAATTGGCCTGCACCGTCACCACGTCGCCGTAGCGGTCCACGATCAGCCCCGGCAGCCCGTCGGCCTCCGCATGGATGGCCCGGTAATAGGGGCGGCCGTAGAGCCGGTCGCGCAGAGCCACCGCCCGCGCGATTCGCCCGGACAGAAAGTCGTGGTCGATCACCGCTCCCGTGTCGGTGGTCAGAAGACGGGCGGCGATCAACGTATGTGGGTTGAAGGTGGCCAGCCCCAAGGCCGATCCCCCTGCGTCCAGAAGCCGCACCACGCTGCCCGGCGGGATGACCTTGGCGGTCTGGTCCATCTGGACCTCGTTGGAATAGACCCACGGGTGCCCCGACCGGATGCGTTTGTCGCGGTTGGGGTGCAGGCGGACCACAGGGTATTTCGGGGCGTTGGCTTTGGCGGACATCACGGGAATCGGAAATGGGGGGATCAAGGCCCGCATCCTACCGTGCGCGCCACGGCGCGCAAGCCGGAGTCGGGGCGGGCAGGGATGCAACACGCCCTCACGGGGCGGGTGGCCGGTGGCATCGCCCGCTGCCGGGCCGAAAAAGATCACGGGCCGGGCGCGGGGAAGGGCGGCGGGTCAGTGCGCCTTTTTCATCATGTCGGAGGGGGCGGCGGCGGGAGGCAGCACCTTGCACAGCCTGCGGCATTCTACCGCATGGCCGCTCTCGCGGAAGGCGTCGAGCAGCGGGCGGCCCCGGCCGCACGGCGCCGCGCCACGGGTGTCGAGGCTGGTGTGGATGGCGGTGCAGGCCAGCGACGAGGCCAGGCGGTCAACCGCGCCCACCAGGGTCAACGCGGCCCCCGCCATGTCGAAAAGGTCCAGAACGATGACGTTTTCGACCGTCAGAACCGCTCCATGCACCAGATCCTGTGTGCGGGCGTAGGAGAAAAGGCCATGGATATAGCCGTTTCCGTTCTGAATCCCGACGATGCCGGTGGGCGCCGGGCGGGGCCCGTCCTCGGGCATGACGGCGCGCGCGAACGCGCGCCAGCGCTCCACGTCCAGCCCCGGCGCCAGAACCTGGACCAGCGGAAACGCCTGATCGATCTGGCGCGACGTCAAAGGTTTTGCGATAAAGCCGGTGTCCATGCCCAATCCGCCGCGCCTCTCCCCGGTGCAGCACGGCACCTTGACAGGGGCCGGGCGGAGCGGTCGTTGACCTAGATCAATGTTGTATGACCGGCCCCTCCACGATAGTGGCGGTATCAGCGACAGGGTGTGCGCGGCGTTCTTCCTCGGGCCGTGTGCACCCTGCTGTTCTTCTCAAGCGACGTACCCTGCGAGAGTTCCTCAAGAGAGCGGCCCGAGCCGCCCGGGGCAAACGGGAGAGATTGTATGACATCAGCGACTCTGACCCCAGGGGCCGCCCTGGGTGGCCAGCGGTCGGATGAAGTCCGGTATTATGAGGACGTAATCCGGCTCTTCACCATCGCGGCAGTTTTCTGGGGCGTCGTCGGCTTCGCGGCCGGCGTGTTCATCGCGCTTCAGCTCGCCTTCCCGGCGTTGAACCTCGGTCTGGAATGGACCAGCTTCGGGCGCCTGCGCCCGGTCCACACCTCGGCCGTGATCTTCGCCTTCGGTGGCAACGTTCTGTTCGCCACCTCGCTCTACTCGGTGCAGCGCACCTGCCGGCAGTTCCTGTTCGGCGGCGAGGGGCTGGCCAAGTTCGTCTTCTGGAACTACCAGATCTTCATCGTTCTGGCCGCGCTGTCCTATGCTCTGGGCTACACCCAGGGTAAGGAATACGCCGAGCCGGAATGGATCCTGGACCTGTATCTGACGGTCATCTGGGTCATTTACGCCATCATCTTCATCGGTACGGTGATGACGCGGCGTGAATCCCACATCTACGTGGCCAACTGGTTCTTCCTGGCGTTCATCCTCACGGTCGCGATCCTGCACCTGGGCAACAACGTCAACGTTCCGGTGTCGCTGTTCGGCATGAAGAGCTATCCCTTCGTGTCGGGCGTGCAGAGCGCCATGGTGCAGTGGTGGTACGGGCACAACGCGGTGGGCTTCTTCCTGACCGCCGGCTTCCTGGGCATCATGTACTACTTCGTGCCCAAGCGCGCCGAGCGTCCGGTCTATTCGTACCGCCTGTCGATCGTCCACTTCTGGACCCTGATCTTCCTGTACATCTGGGCCGGTCCGCACCACCTGCACTACACGGCTCTGCCGGATTGGGCGCAGACGCTGGGCATGACCTTCTCGGTCATGCTGTGGATGCCGTCGTGGGGCGGCATGATCAACGGCATCATGACTCTGTCGGGTGCCTGGGACAAGCTGCGCACCGACCCGGTCCTGCGCTTCCTGGTGTCGTCGGTCGCCTTCTACGGCATGTCCACGTTCGAAGGCCCGCTGATGTCGGTGAAGCCGGTGAATGCGCTGTCGCACTACACCGACTGGACCATCGGCCACGTGCATTCCGGTGCGCTGGGCTGGGTGGCCTTCATCTCCTTCGGCGCCATCTACTACCTCGTGCCCGTCCTGTGGAAGCGCTCGCAGCTCTACAGCATGCGTCTGGTCAGCTACCACTTCTGGACCGCCACCATCGGCATCGTGCTTTACATCACCGCCATGTGGGTGTCGGGCATCATGCAGGGCCTGATGTGGCGCGCGTACGACAACCTGGGCTTCCTCCAGTACTCGTTCGTGGAAACGGTCGCCGCCATGCATCCGTTCTACGTGATCCGCGCCATGGGCGGCGTCCTGTTCCTGACCGGCGCGCTGATCATGGTCTACAACCTGTGGCGCACCGCCAAGGGCGACATCCGCATCGAGAAGCCCTACGTCACGGCGCCCCACAAGGCCGCCGTCGGCGCGGCCTGATAGGGCGGGAGGAAGTTGATTATGGCTGCAGAAAAGAAGGGCTTTAGCCACGATACGATCGAGCGGAACACGCTTCTGCTGATCGTTCTGGTGCTGGTCACGGTCGCCATCGGCGGCCTGGTCCAGATCGTGCCCCTGTTCACCATCGAATCGACCATCGAGAAGGTGGAGGGGGTCCGCCCCTATTCGCCGCTCGAACTGGCCGGCCAGGACATCTATCTGCGCGAAGGCTGCTACAACTGCCACAGCCAGATGATCCGTCCGTTCCGCGACGAGGTGGAGCGCTACGGTCACTACTCGCTGGCCGCGGAATCGATGTACGACCACCCCTTCCAGTGGGGTTCCAAGCGTACCGGTCCCGATCTGGCCCGCGTGGGCGGCAAGTATTCCAACGACTGGCAGGTGGCCCATCTGGTCAACCCGCGCGCGGTCGTGCCGGAATCGATCATGCCCGGCTACAGCTGGATGAAGGACCGTCCGCTGAAGTACGGCGACATCGCCGACCGCATGAAGACCCTGAAGATCGTCGGCGTGCCCTACACCGATGAGCAGATCGCCAACGCCAAGGCGGACCTGGAAGCCCAGCGGGCTCCCGATGGTGACACCGCGGCCCTGATGAAGCGCTACCCCAAGGCGGTGGTGGCCAACTTCACGGGGAACAAGGCCGTCACCGAAATGGACGCTCTGGTCGCCTATCTGCAGGTTCTGGGCACCATGGTGGACTTCACGAAGTACCAGTCGCCCAAGCAGTTGCTGCAGTAACCAACCCCTAGGAGGAATCCATGGACTTGGATTCGATCACGGTTGCTCTGCGGTCCTTCTGGACGCTCTGGCTCATGCTTCTGCTCGCCGGGATCATGGCGTACGCCATGTGGCCGGGGAACAGGAACAAGTTCGACGAAGCCGCCAGCATTCCGCTCAAGGATGACGGTCAGGAGTTTTAGGCGATGGCGAGAAATATTGAGAAGGACGCTCTCTCCGGCGTCGAAACCACCGGCCACGAGTGGGACGGCCTGAAGGAGCTGAACAACCCGCTGCCCAAGTGGTGGCTGTACGTCTTCTACGTCTGCATTGCGTGGTCGCTGGTGTACTACGTGCTCTACCCGGCCTGGCCGCTGGGCAAGTCGCACACGACCGGCGTCCTGGGCTGGACCATGCGCGAGCAGATCGTGGAAGACCTGAACAAGGCGAAGCAGGCCCAGTCGAAGTTCACCTCGGCCATCGCGGCGAAGTCCGTCGATGAGATCCAGAAGGACAACGAGCTGCGCAACTTCGCCATGGCCGGCGGCCGCACCATGTTCAACGAGAACTGCGCGGCCTGTCACGGCGCCGGTGGCCAGGGGGCCAAGGGCTTCCCCTCGCTGGCCGACGACGTGTGGCTGTGGGGCGGCACCACCGCGGACATCTACAAGACCATCCAGCACGGCATCCGTGCGGATGATCCCGATACCCGCGGCCCGGCCGGCATGACCGCGTTCGGCAAGGACGGCATCCTGAACGCCGGCCAGATCGATCAGGTGTCGGAATACGTGCTGTCGCTCACCAACCGTGCGACCGACGCCGCCAAGGCGACGGCCGGTCAGGCCGTGTTCGAAGAGAACTGCGTCGCCTGCCACGGTGAAAAGGGCATCGGCAGCGTGAAGGCCGGCATCGAAGTCGGCGCCCCGCCGCTGAACACCGCCTCGTGGATCTTCGGCGGTGACAAGGCCACCCTGATGGAAACCATCACCAACGGCCGCGCCGGCGTGATGCCCAACTGGGCCAAGCGTCTGGACGACGTGACCATCAAGCAGCTGGCCGTGTACGTCCACAACCTGGGCGGCGGCCAGTAAGGCTTCGCTTCAGGTCTGCTGAAAAGGGCGCCGGGGGAAACATCCCCCGGCGCTTTTTTTATGCTCTTTTGAGGGCTATGACCTTGGAATGAGCGGCTTCTGATAAAAGTCTTATGGACCATTGATCCATCGCAATGCCCCTGCGGCACCGCGCCGCCATAGTCCGGGCGCGGCCACGCGCACCATTTTGCCAGGCGTAACGACCGATTTCCTTCCCCGCCGCCCCCCGTTCCTGGGGCCGCGCGGCGGTCCGACAAGGCCCACCACACCGCCACGGCCCGGCTGCGGACCATGGGCGGGCACGAGAAGGCAGGATTATGAGCACGGCTTCCGACTCTCAGCCGAAGGCTGAAAAACGCGCCTCCCGCTCCCTCTACAACAAGCATTCCAAGGTCTATCCGCGCGCGGTGTCCGGCACCTTCCGGCGCCTGAAATGGGCGGCGCTGTTCGTCCTGCTCGGCATCTACTACATCCTGCCGTGGGTGCGCTGGGACCGGGGCGGCCATGCGCCGGATCAGGCGGTGCTGCTGGATCTGGCCAACCGCCGCTTCTACCTGTTCTTCGTCGAGCTGTGGCCGCAGCAGATCTATTACCTGACCGGCGTGCTGATCGTGTCGGCCATCGGGCTGTTCCTGGCGACGGCGTTGGCCGGGCGTCTGTGGTGCGGCTACGCCTGCCCGCAGACGGTTTGGACCGACCTGTTCGTGTGGGTCGAGCGCAAGATCGAAGGCGACCGCGGCGAGCGCATCCGTCTGGACCAGCAGCCCTGGGGCTGGAGCAAGTTCCGCAAGAAGGCGGCCAAGAACGCCGCGTGGCTGCTGATCTCGCTGCTGACCGGCGGGGCGTGGATCTTCTATTTCACCGACGCGCCGACCCTGGTTGCTGAGATGCTGCGGTTCCAGGCCAGTTCCACCGCCATCGGCTTCATCGGCCTGTTCACCGCCACCACCTTCATCCTGGCCGGCTACGCGCGTGAGCAGGTGTGCCTCTACATGTGCCCCTGGCCGCGGTTCCAGAGCGCCATGACCGACGAGGAAAGCCTGATCGTCACCTATGAGGACTGGCGGGGCGAGGGCCGGGCGCCCATCCGCAAGTCGCAGACGTGGGACGAGCGGGTGGCCGCGGGCCACGGCGACTGCATCGACTGCTTCGCCTGCGTCCAGGTGTGCCCCACCGGCATCGACATCCGCGACGGCATGCAGATGGGCTGCATCGGCTGCGGCCTGTGCGTGGACGCCTGCAACGAGGTGATGCACAAGATCGGGCGGCCCGGCAATCTGGTGCGCTTCGACACCCAGCTCAATCAGGTGTCGCAGGGCACGGCGGGCAAGCGGGTGCCGATCCGTCTGATCCGTCCGCGCACCATCATTTATGCCGCCATGATGACGGTGGTGATGGGGGCGATCGCCGCCGGGCTGGTGTTCAAGCCGGGGCTGGACATCTCGGTGCTGCGCGACCGGGCGCCGCTGTACGTGGCCCTCTCCGACGGGTCCATCCGCAACGCGTACACCTTCAAGATCTCCAACATGACCCGCGACCCGCGGGAGTACACCTTGACCGTGGGCGGTCTGGCCGGGGCCGAACTGGCCGTGGCCGGCGAGGACCAGGGCAAGGTTTCCACCGGGCTGAAGCTGTCGGCGGCCCCGGATTCGGTCGCCACCTATCGAATCTTTGTGACCGTGCCCACGTCGAGTTTGCATGGCGCGTCGATGGGGCTTACCTTCACGCTGACCTCGGCCAATGGTGAGACCGCCCGGTATGAGACGGTGTTCATGGGGCCGGGCAACTGATCTCCGACACTTAGGACCGGGTAATGCCCATGACGTCCGTGCCATCGTTGAACCAGGGGCAATCATCGCCGGGGGGCCGTTCGCGGGCCCCCGGCTGGTATATTCCCTGGATTTTCGTCGCCGCCTTTATGGTTGTTCTTGCGGTGAACGGGGTGATGATCTACGTCGCCACCTCCACCTACACCGGGCTGGAAACCGAAGAACACTTCATGAAGGGCATCAAGTACAACGATGACCTTGCCGGCGCGCGTGCCCAGGCGGCCCGCGCGTGGAAGGTATCGCTGGACTTCACCAGCCCCGAGGACCGCAAGGGTCTGGTGGCCGTGACGCTTCACGACAAGTACGGCAACCTGCTGAAGGATGCCCGCGTCACCGTCTCGTTCACGCGCCCGACCAACCAGGGCTATGACCAGACCCTCGACCTCCCCTACCTGGGCGAGGGGCGCTATGCCCAGCCGGTCGAATTCGCCATGGCCGGCGTCTGGGACATGCGGGTGAAGATCGACCATTCCACCGGCGACTATCAGGATCAGAAGCGAGTCTGGGTCCAGTAACCATGACCTGCTGCCAGCACTGCGGGCAGGAACTGCCCGTTGGCGTGGAGCCTGCACCGGAATCCGGGGCAGGCTCCTTCTGCTGTTCGGGGTGTGCCGCGGCCTACGACATGGTGCGCGGGCTGGGGCTGGAGCGGTATTACGACCGCCGCACCGTCGATCCCGCCGCCCGGCCCCTGCGCCCCGACGCCGACGCGCCCGCCATCGACTATGCCCCCCACGCCCATGACGGCGGCGACGGCACCGCGTCGCTGCACCTGATGATCGACGGGCTGCAGTGCGCGGCCTGTGTCTGGCTGATCGAAACGGTGCTGGCCCGCCAGCCGGGGGTGGTGCAGGCGCGGATGAACATGACCACCCGCCGCCTGACCATCCGCTGGAACACGGGCGAGGCCGACGCCAACGGCGTGGTGGATGTGGTGACGCGGCTGGGTTACCGCGCCGTGCCCTTCGACCCCGGCCGGCTGGGCAACGCGCAGAAGAAGACCGAGACGGAACTGCTGCGCGCCATGGCGGTGGCGGGGTTCGCCGCGTCCAACGTCATGCTGCTGTCGGTCTCGGTATGGGCCGGCTACACCCAGGGCATGGGGCCGGCGACCCGCGACCTGATGCACTGGCTGTCGGCGCTGATCTGCCTGCCGGCGATTGCCTATTGCGTGCGGCCCTTTGCCCGGTCGGCCTTTGCCGCCCTGCGGCGCGGGCGCACCAACATGGACGTGCCCATCACCATCGGCGTCCTGCTCGCCACGGGCATGAGCCTGTACGAGACCATGAACAGCGGCCTGCACGCCTATTTCGACGGGGCGGTGATGCTGCTGTTCTTCCTGCTGATCGGGCGCTACCTCGACCAGCGGGCGCGGGGCCGGGCGCGCTCGGCGGCGGAGCATCTGCTGGGGCTGCAGGCCACGGCGGTGACGGTGCTGGGGGCCGACGGGCGTTCCTCCATCCGTCCGCCGGAACAGGTGGAGCCGGGGGCAACGGTGCTGGTCGCCATGGGCGAACGGGTGCCGGTGGACGGGGTGGTGCTGGACGGCGTGTCCGACCTGGACACAGCCCTCATCACGGGCGAGACGGTGCCGAACGCGGTGAAGCCGGGCGACCGGGTGTTCGCCGGCATGATGAATCTGACGGCACCTCTGCGCCTGACCGTCACCGCGGTGGGCGAGGGCACGCTGCTGGCCGAGATCGTCCGGCTGATGGAGGTGGCGGAGCAGGGCCGCGCCAAATACGTCGCCATCGCCGACCGGGTGTCGCGGCTCTATGCCCCGGTGGTGCATGTGGCGGCCTTGTCCACCTTCCTCGGCTGGTTCTTCCTGGGCCGGGTGGAATGGCAGGACGCGCTGATGAACGCGGTGGCGGTGCTGATCATCACCTGCCCCTGCGCGCTGGCGCTGGCGGTGCCGGTGGTGCAGGTCATCGCGTCGGGCCGGCTGATGCGCCAGGGCATTCTGCTGAAATCCGCCACGGCGCTGGAACGGCTGGCCACCATCGACACCGTGGTGTTCGACAAGACCGGCACCCTGACCGAAGGCCGCCCGGAAGCGCGCCTGTCGGGCATCGACGCCGCCGTCCTGCGGCTTGCCGCCGGCATGGCCGGGGCCAGCCGCCACCCGCTGGCCCGCGCGCTGGTGCGCGCGGTGCCCGGCGTGCCGGTGACGGCGGGCGTGCGCGAGGTGCCGGGCGCCGGCCTGGCGCTGGACACCGACGACGGGGAGATCCGCCTGGGCAGCCGGGTGTTCACCGGGGCTGCGTCCACGGCGGATGACGATGCCATGGCGGCGGGGCCGGAGTTGTGGCTGGCCCGTCCCGGCCACGCCCCGGTGCGCATCGGCTTCACCGACACCCCCCGGCCCGACGCCGCGGCGGTGGTGGCGGTGCTGAAGGCCCGTGGCATGGCGGTGTCGCTGCTGTCGGGCGACCGTCCCGGTGCGGTGCGCGCGGTGGCCGGGGCGCTGGGCATCGACGATTGGAAGGCGGCGCAAAGCCCCACCGACAAGACCGACGCGCTGCACGCCCTGACGGCGGCGGGGCGGCGGGTGCTGATGGTGGGCGACGGGCTGAACGACGCCCCGGCCCTGGCCGCGGCCACGGTGTCCATGTCGCCGTCCACGGCGGTGGATGTCAGCCAGACGGCGGCGGACGTGGTGTTCCAGGGCCGCAACCTGTCCCCCATCGCCGAGGCGCTGGCGGTGTCGCGGCAATCGGGGGTTCTGGTCCGCCAGAATTTCGCCATCGCCATCGTTTACAACATCTGTGCCGTGCCGCTGGCCATGGCGGGAATGCTGACGCCGCTGCTGGCGGCGCTGGCCATGTCGTCGTCGTCGCTGCTGGTGATCGTCAACGCGTTGCGGCTCAGCCGCAGCCGGGGCTTGAAGGAAGGATGCCGTGACCGAGCTTCTCTATTTGATTGCAGCCGCTCTCAGCCTGGGCCTTCTGGCCCTGGCGGGGTTTCTGTGGGCACTGAAGTCGGGCCAGTTCGATGATCTGGACGGGGCGGCCCACCGTATCCTGTTCGACGACGGCGATGTCCCCCCGGCTCCGCCGGTCCGGCCCGTGGCGGGGGGCGTGACGGAGGACAAGCGATGAGTCTTTCCCGGCAACAGGCACGGGATTTGCAAAATAGCCGCTACCCCCGCTGCCATGGTTGCGAAGTGTCAGGAATATGACCATGATGGGGGCCGTTGCCGGATTTGGCGTGGTGCCGCAATGCCTCCGTTTGACATGGGCCGCGCCCGCGAGAAGGGCGCCGTGACCGAAATGAACCCATGCGGCGCCTGTCCGGTGCGCAGCCTGACCATCTGTGCCGCCCTCGACCCGGAAGAAGTCCGCCGGCTGGCCGACATCATTCAGACCGTGCGGGTGGAAGCGAACCAGACCGTGTTCGGCGAGGGCGATGCGGCGGACACCCTCTACAACGTTACATCGGGAACGGTGAAACTCTACAAGCTGTTGCCCGACGGGCGGCGCCAGATCACCGGCTTCGTCGCCACCGGCGATTTCCTGGGGCTGGCGGTCAACGAAAGCTACGCCTACAGCGCCGAAACCGTCACCGCCTGTACCCTCTGCCGCTTCCCGCGGCGGAAGATGGAGGCGCTGATGGACGAATTCCCCAAGATGCAGCGGCGGCTGTTCTCCATGGCCTCCAACGAGCTGGCGGCGGCGCAGGATCAGATGCTGCTGCTGGGGCGCAAGACGGCCAAGGAAAAGATCTGCTCCTTCCTCATCATGCTGTCCCAGCGGGCGGCCCGGCGGGGGCACAAGGAAAACCCCGTCTATGTGCCCATGAGCCGGGCGGACATCGCCGATTACCTGGGGCTGACCACCGAAACCGTCAGCCGCACCTTCACCCAGTTGAAAACCGCCGGCACCATCTCGTTGCAGGAAGGCAACAAGGTGCTGATCGCCGACCTCGATGCCATCTACGATATGGCCGAAGGCTGCTGAGGCCCGTCCGTGGTGCTCGGCCCCTTCCGTCCCGGCCCCCGCAACCGCCTGACCGACGTTGACGGCCTGCGCGTCGGCAACGCCGAGGACGCGCGGGCGTGGAGCGGGGTGACCGTGGTGCTGCCCGACGAACCGGCGGGGGCGGCGGTGGACGTGCGCGGCGGCGCCCCCGGCACGCGGGAAACCGATGCCCTGAACCCCACCTGTCTGGTGGAGGGGGTGGATGCGGTGGTGCTGACCGGCGGGTCCGCCTTCGGCCTGGATGCCGCATCGGGGGCGATGGGGTGGCTGGCGGGCCGGGGCCGCGGCTTTGCCGTTGGGGACCAGCGGGTGCCCATCGTGCCGGCGGCGGTGCTGTTCGACCTGCTGAACGGCGGCGACAAGGGGTGGGGGGACGATCCGCCGTACCGCCGCCTTGCCTATTCCGCCTGTGAAACGGCACTGACGGAACAAGGGCTGGATTTCGCCCTGGGCAACGCCGGGGCCGGGCTGGGGGCCAAGGCCGGCGACATCAAGGGCGGTCTGGGATCGGCCTCGATCATCAGCGCCGACGGCTATCAGGTGGCGGCGCTGATCGCGGTCAACCCGGTGGGATCGGTGGTGATGCCGGGAACGGACACCCTGTGGGCCTGGGCGTGGGAGATGGCGGAGGAAATGGGCGGCCAGATCCCGCCCGCCGGCCCGGTGCCGCCCGATCCGGCCATGCCCTTCATGGATTCCGCGGTGGCGGGGGCCAACACCACCATCGGCGTCGTCGCCACCAACGCCACGCTGACCAAGGCGCAGGCGCTGCGGCTGGCAACCATGGCCCACGACGGTTTTGCCCGTGCCATCCGCCCGGTTCACACTCCCTTCGACGGCGACACCCTGTTCGCCCTGTCCACCGGGCGGCTGGGGCTGGGGGATAACCCGCCGCTGACGCTGGCCCGGCTGGGGGCGCTGGCCGCCGATTGCGTCGCCCGCGCCATCGGGCGGGCGGTGTGGGAGGCACGCTCGTTGGGGCGCTTCCCGTCGTACCGGGAACGTTATCGCGGATAATCGTTTGTGTGCATGTGGTTGCGCGCATTTCCCCATACGTTATGGGGAAAATCCCCCAATTGCTGCCCCTCCGTTGGGTTTCCTAGGGTGCCCTGATGGCGCCCCTCCCGTCCGGGGAAAACCGGAAGGCCATGGGGCGCCCCCTTCCGTCGTTCGGGGTTCCATGATGAAAGCGATTGCCGTTCCGGTGGTGTGTGCCGTTCTGCTTGCCGGGTGTGCGGAACGGAAATTGTCCCCTCTGACCGTCAAGCCGGAAGACTTGAAAGACATCGGCCAGCTTTACGGCAAGAGCGAGCTGTACGTCGTCTATAAGAAGGATGAGAAGGGGAACCCGACCGAGATCATCAAGACGACGGACAAACAGGCCGATGCGGTTGGCTTTTTTTCCGGCAATGCCAATGCGATCAAGAGTTACGATTGCATCCGCATCACCGCCGCCACCGTGAACGGCCACAACGTGTCGGTCTGCGATCAGGGGCGTTGGTTCGATTACGGCACACGCGACCAGAGCATTCTGACCACCCGCAAGGCCAAGGATGCGGCCAGCGCCGCATGGGGCGGGGCGGTGGGGACCGCGCTTTCGCCGCTGACCCTGGCGATCGACGTGCTCAGCTTCGACCCCAAGCTGTCGTCCACCCGTAAATCCCTGACCAGGGCGGTGTCCGACCCGGTGCAGGATTTCGAGGTTCTGAAGCAGGTGAAGCTGGCCGTCGATGCCCTGGCCACCAAGAAGTGGGAATACCACAAGGACGAGGCTGGAAAGAGCATCGCGGGCGCGAAGTTCTTCATGACGTATTACGCGCCGGGCACCGTGTCCACCGCCGAGCGGGACGCCATCGTCCGCGCCAACATCGAGCGGGAAGGGGCAAAATCGCCGAATTTCCTCTACGCCGCCATGTCCGCCTTGCCCTTGTCGCCGGAAAACCGGGCACGGGGGCTGTCCATCCTGCGTGGCGCCAACTCCTTCGACGGCTACGCGCGGGCCTTCGACCTGTCGTCGGACATCGACGACGCCAAGCGGGCGGAGGCGCTGGCCACCACCTCCGGCGACAAGCGCAAGACCGAGTACATGGCCCTCAAGCTGATCGAGAGAAAGGTGGGGAACATCAACCGGCTGTTCGCGCTGCGCGCCACCCAGCCCACCACCTCCGCCGTGACGGCCGTGCGCGGCAACGGCTTCATCTTCGTCGATACCGTCAGTTCGGGCCGTGGCAACTTCTCGTCGGAGCTGGAGGTGTCCGCCGACAAAAGCATCGGCGTCTTCGCCTATGGCGTCTATGATGTGACGGTCAAGGCGACGGTCAGCCTGCGCCAGCATATGTACCGGCAGAGCTTCTGGTTGGGGAACGTGGACGAGACCAAGACCAACACCGTTTCGGCGGAAGAGGTGGTGCGGATCTCCGGCCCCGATTACCGCGCGGTGAAGAGGGTCGGGGTGAACGACGTGATCCTGAACTTCAAGGAGCGCGGTTCGGCCGGCGGCACCACCGAAGTGACCCTGATCGGCGACCCGCAAGTGACGTTCGAGGTGACCAATGTCAAGCTCGTGGATTAAGAGCGCCCGCATCCGGGCGGCGGCCCTGGTGATCCTGCTGGTGCCGGCGGCGCCGTCTCTGGCGCTGGATTTCGACAAGGTGCTGCGGGAGGCGGGGAAGGTCCAGAGCCAGGGCCCCGTCACCTCCACCGACAGCAACGCCTATGGTGCGTCCAGCCGGCTGCAGTCGGATTTCATTTCCGAAGACGCCCAGCGGCGGGCGCGGGCCAGTGCCTACGCCGCCCAGGAGGAGGCCAACCGGCGCGCCAGCGTCGGGGGCGGCGGGCCGTGCCGCTCGGGCGACGTGTGCTTCAACGTGGTCCGTGCCGAGCGGGACTACACCGAAATCGTGTGCACCAAAGGGCAGGACCACAACATCGGCCAGAAGAAGAGGATCTGCGGGTCGGGTGAAAAATGGGGTGGCTGCGGCATGAGCGATGCCTTCGCCCACCATCACACCATGACCAAGGCCGGCAACATGCAGTGTGATTGAGGGGCGGGATCAGGGGTGAGGCCGGCATGACGCGGCCTCCCACCGGAGCCACGGCCCCGGCGGGAGGCCGCGGATTTACCCCATGGCCCGGATGTTGTGGACGAAATCGTCCACGGCGTGGCGCAGGGCGGCGGCCTTGTCGTTCACGTCGGTGGTGGACCGCAGCATGTGCGTCGCTGACTGGCCGGTTTCCTCGGCGATGCGGGTGACGGTCAGGGTGCTTTGCGACACCTCCTCCGCCGCCTGGGCCGCTTCCAGCACGTTGCGGGAAATGGCGGAGGTGGCGGTGAACTGCTGCTCCATGGCGGTGGCGATGGTCTCGGTCATGCGCGACACCTTGGCCACCGTGGCGCTGATGCCCTGGATGGCCTCCACCGATTCCTGGGTTTCCCGCTGAATCGCCGCCACCTGGGCCGCGATCTCGTCGGTGGCGCTGGCGGTCTGGTTGGCGAGGTTCTTCACTTCCGACGCCACCACGGCGAAGCCCTTGCCGGCCTCGCCCGCGCGGGCCGCCTCGATGGTGGCGTTCAGCGCCAGCAGGTTGGTCTGCGAGGCGATGGCCTGGATCAACTGCACCACCCCGCCGATCTGGGCGGCGGCGGCGGCCAGACTCTTCATGTTGGCGTCGATGTGCTGGGCCTCGGTCACCGCCGCCTGGGTGATGCGGGAGGATTCCGCCACCTGGCCGGCGATGGCGTTGACCGAGGAGGCCAGCTCCTGCGCCGCGTCGGCCACGGTGCGGATGTTGTCGGAGGTCTGGCGGATCGCCGCCGCCACCCCGGCGGTTTCCCGCGTCGTGCCCTCGGCGTTCGCCGTCAGCCGCCCGGCGGATTCGTTCAGGGCGCCGGCGGCCTTGCCGATCACGTCCACCACGCCGTTGACCGTCTGGTCGAAGGAATCGGCCAGCCGCAGCATGGTGTCGCGCCGCTCGGCCTCGGCCCGGCGCTTCACCTCGTCGCGTTCGCTGTTCAGGCGGGCGTTGTCCAGCGCGTTGTTGCGGAACACCTCCACCGCCAGCGCCACGTCGCGCAGTTCGTCGGAACGGTCGCGGCCGGGGATGGCGGTGTCGGTGTGCCCCTCGGCCAGACGGCGCATGACGAACACGATGTGGGCCAGCGGCAGGGTGATGCCCCGCCCGATCAGCACCGACAGGCTGGCGCCGATCATCAGCACGATCAGCACCCCGGCCAGAAGCTGCTGGGTCGCCCGGTCATGGTCCTGATGGGTCTGGATCACCTCGCGGTCGCGCACGGCGCGCACGGTGGACAGCGCCGACGCCACGCTGTCTTCCAGCGTGCGGGACAGGGCGTCCTGGGCCTGCTTGGCCTGCATGAAGCGGCCCAGATTGTCGGCGTAGCCGCGGCTGCGCTGGCGCATGTCCTTGAGCGCCGTGCGGGCCTCGGGCTCGTCGGCCCAATAGAGCAGGGTTTCCGCCGCTTCGCCCAGACGGGCGGCGGTGGCCTCCAGCATGGTGATGGTGGCGGGGGTGGCGGCACCGGCCAGCGCCGCTTCCCCGGCGTCGGCCTGATTGGCCAGCGCCAGGGTGGTCAGGGCCGCCTGCTTCAGCTCGTTGGCCTGACCCAGCCGGCGCTGGGCGTCGTCGAAATCCTGGCGGGCGTTGACGCGGGCGTGCTGGAGCGCCTGCGACAGGCCATTCACCGCCTCGTGCACCGTCGCCAGCGCGTCGGGCAGGGGCGGGGCACCCGCGGTCCCCTTCAGCGCCGCCTCATAGGCCGAGAGCGCGGCGGGCAGGGCCGCGGGATCGGTGCCGGGCAGGGGCTGGGCGGTCAGCACGGCGGCGATTTGCGACGCCAGCCCCACCTTGTCCTCCAGCGCGGTGCGTTCGGCGGCGGCCCCGGTGGCGGTCAGCAGGGATTGGGCGGCCTGCATCTCCAGATCCGTCCGCTCCAGGATGGCGATGACCTCCTGGGTGTTCTCCAGCGCCTTGCGGGCGGTGGCGACGGTGCCCAGCGCGGCCTTGGCCTCGGTCAACTGTTCGTCCTGCCGGCGGATGGTGGCGTCGGCGATTTCCCGCAGCTTGGTGATCATGGTCCGGCGGTCGCCGGTCAGGGACTGCTTCAGCCGTTCCTGCTCCACATAGGCCGCAAGGGCGTCGTTGAGGGTCTGCAACGAATCCCCCAGCCGGGCGACGGCGCCTGAGTCCGCCCCGGCGGTCTGCCGCAGCGTGTCCAGCGACGCGCGGGTGCGCGCCACCGCCTGCGCCGCGCTGTCGTCCCCGGCGGGGGCGCCGCGCTGGACGAAACGGTTGCTGGCCAGCAGCAGATCCTGGAATTCTCCGGCGACACCCTGGGCCAGCAGGGCGACGTTCACCCGCTGGGCGAACTGCCCCAGCGCGTACCACCCGATCAGGGCGATCAGCAGCGCCAGCACCAGCACAGCCGCAAACCCCCCGAAAATCCGGGCGCGAATGGTCATGGCCTCTTCCTCCCTGCCCGCAGCGCGGGCCAAGCGGGGGGCGGTCCCCGCCGGGGCCGGCGCAGGCTGTTCTTTTTTAGGCGACAGAAATCAGTGAAGCAGAATTTCAGAACAACGTTCCAATTTCCATGCAAGAAAAGAGAAGACCGTTCTAATTTTGTGGTGGGTCGATGGCGGAAACGATCCGGGGGAGAGGGGGATGTAATCGTTCCGCCTTGTTAACTATTCGCCCGCGCCCTCACCCCCGGCGGACCATTCCTGCACGCGCGCCAGATGGGCATAGTCGGTGTAGCGCGGCGCCAGCGATGGGCGCGGCACGGAGCGGTAGGGGGTGGCCGGGTCGTCGAAGGTGCAGATCAGGCTTTCCAGCCCGGCCAGCGCCTGATCGGCGAGATCGCCGATGTCCCCCTTCACCGGCACCTCGCTGCCCGGCGGGTCGCCGCCCGACAGGCGCCAGAACAGCAGGGACGCCACATCCGCCGCCGGAATGCCCGCGAACCCGCCGGCCCGCGCGATGGCGGCCTCCAGCGGCAATTGCGGCGCGAACCCCAGCGCCACGTCGGACGCCGACGGGGGCAGGCCGGTCTTGTAGTCGATGATGACCAAGCCCCCGCCGCCGCCCTCGGAACGATTGGCCGCGCTGTTGTCGCGGTCGATGCGGTCGGCCTTGGCGGTCAGTTCGAACGGCCCGGCGGGGCCGGACAGCACCAGCCGGCCCGACACCTCCACCGCCAGCGGCTTGACCGTGCGGCGGCGGTCCCGTTCGCGGTCCACCACCCACGCCGCCAGCCGCTCGAACCGCGGCCACCAGAAGGCCCAGACGTCGGGATGGCTGTGCAGCAGCGGCCCGAACGCCTCCCGCCCCGCGTCCAGAAGCTGGGGCAGGGCGTTGCCGGGCAGGGTGCCGGGGTTGTCGCGGATGAAACGCTCCAGCGCCTTGTGGATGAACTGCCCCTTGTCGGCGGCGCCGGGGTCGGCGGCGATGGGGTCCAGCTTCTTCAGCCGCAACACATACTGGGCGTAGATGGCATAGGGGTCGCGCATCCACGTTTCGATCCGCGTGACCGACAGGCGGCGGGGCCGCGCCTGGACCGGCGGGCGCGGTTCGGGGGGGCGGATGGGCTGCACCCGGTCCGGCTCGTCCATGGACCGTGCCCAGGCCAGCCATTGTTCGCCCTTGGCCTCCAGCCGCTTTTCCAGATTGAGCGCCTTCAGCACCGTTTCCAGCCGCAGCAGCCAGCGCGACGGCACGGTCGGCGTGCCCTCCACCCGCTGGGAGCGGGTCAGCACCACCTCCGGCGCGCCCAGGCATTGGGCGAAGTCGTGGGCCGACAGGCCGATCATGCGTTCGGGACTCGGCAGGCCGAAATCCTTGCGCATGGGGCGCGACATCCACGGGTCGGCCTCGGCATCCGGGGGCCAGCTCTTTTCGTTCAGGCCCCCCAGGATGGTCAGGTCGAAGTGCTGCAGCCGCGCTTCCATCGGTCCCAGGATCGCCAGCCGGGGATGCAGGCCGAACAGCGGGCGCACCACGCACCCGGCCATCAGCGCTTCGAACAGGGCCGGGTAATCCTTGACCGGCACCGCGGGGAAATCCGCCGCCGCCTGGCGCAGGTCGTTGAGGAAACGGGCCGCCGCCTCCCCGTCCTCGCGTTTCCACAACCGTTCCGGTCCCGGTTCGGTATCGGATGCGGCAAGGTTTTCGGCAAAGCGCGCGTGGGTTTCGATCAGGTCGCGCAGCGGCACCGTGCCGCGGTCCAGCAGATCGAGGAAGGGGGCGGCCAGCCCCTCCACCGCGTCGATCCATGTGCCCAGGTGGGCGCGCTGGTCCGGGTGGTCGAAATCTTTCGGGTCGGCGGCCTCCAGCGCGGCGCGCAGGCCGGCAAAGCCGGGGCCGGGCCGGGGGCCGCGCAGCACGATGCGTTCCAGAGCGCGGGCCGCCGCGCGGAAGTCGAAGGGCAGCCATCCGCCCGCCGCCATGGGGTGCTTGGCCAGCGCCAGCAGGTCCAGCGGGTGGACGCGGGTCGCTCCCACCTCCGCCGCCAGCCGCAGATAGGTGCCCACCGCTGAATTGCCCAGCGGACGGCCCGAGGAATCGTCCACCGCGATGCGCCAGCGCTGCAGCACCGACGCCACCCGGCGGGCCAGATTGCGGTCGGGGGTGATCAAGGCTGCGGTGCGGCCCGGCGTCTCCAGCGCCCCGCGCATCATCAGGGCGATGACCGCGGCCTCCTCCTCCGGGCCGGCGGCGTCGGCGCGGGTCAGGCCCTTCAGCGTTTCGCCATCGAAACCATCAAGGTTTCGCCACGCTTCGGTCGTGGCCGCGGGGCGCATGGCCTCCGCCACCAGATGGGACCGGGCCATGCGCTCGGCCCCGGCGTCGGCGGGATCCCACAGGCGCACCTGCCACCGCTCCACCCCCATGCGGCGCAGAAGGCAGCACAGCTCGTGCTGGGGGTGGGCCTCGTCGTGCAGCACCGCGTCCCAGGTGGCGTCGTCGGCGCTCTGGTCCAGGCCGGGCAGGACCACCATCCCCTGCGGCATGCGGGCGATGACCGCCAGCAGGTCGGCGGCGGCGGGGATCGAGCCGGTGGAGCCGGCGGCGATCACGATGCCCGGCGGCGGCGAGGCGGCCCACAGCGCCGCCTGCGCCTCCATCAGCGCGTTGCGGCGGGCGGCGGGGTCCAGTTGCTGCCACTCGTCCAGCAGCGTGGGCCAGACGGCGGTGATGATGCGCAGGAACTTCAGCGTGACCTGCCAGTGCTCGGCGTAATCCTCCGGCACAAGCTGTTCCAGCCGGTCGAAGCTGGCCCGTTCGGTGGCCACCTGATCCAGCAGACGGCCAAGGTCGGCGCCCAGCCGCATGGCCTGGGCGGTGGTGGCGGCCATGCCCTCGGCCCGCAGCACCAGTTGCGCCAGGACAAGCTGGCGGCGCAGCGGCGTGATGGCCTCGGGCACGTCGAGCGCGCCGGGCATGCCCGGCACCTCCTCCACCTCGATGGACAGGGCGTCGGGGTCGAGATCCCCCAGGGGGAGCATGCGCGGCAGCAGCATGGGCTGCCCATGGCCGCGGCGCAGAAAGGCGTCGCGCAGCGAGCGGCAGGCGCGGCGGGTGGGCAGCAGCACCGTCACCGCCGCCAGATCCAGCGGGTCGCGCCCCACCCGTTCCATGATCCCTTCGGCCAGCCGGTCCACGAAGGGGGCGCAGGGGGGAATGGTGTAGACCGTGGCCTGACCACGTTCCGTCATGGGCTTTCCCCCCGCAAAATCCAAGGCCCGCGGCTGCGGCCCCGCCGGCGATTGAGGCAACAGCCCCTGATGGGGGACCATCAAGGGCGCGAGATCAGGGCCAGAAGGGCTTCAGCCCGTCCATGGCCAGCAACTCTTCGGTTTCCTGAAGCGCGGACGGCGTGCCCACATGGTACCACAGCCCGTCGTGGGCGATGCCGCGCAGACGGCCCGCGGCAATCGCGCGGTCCCACAGCACGTTCATGGAGAACGCCCCGTCCGGCGACTCCGCAAACAACTCCGGCTTCACGATCTGCACGCCGGCATAGACGAAGGGGGCGACGCGCGATTCCTCCCGCCGGGACAGCGTGCCCTCGGGGTCCATCTGGAAATCGCCCACCCCCTCATAGCCGACGGCGCGCGTGGTGCTCATCAGCAGCAGCAGCGCATCCATCGTCTCCGGGTTCCAATGCGCGGCCAGCCGCTGGATGGCCGGCTGCGGCCCGTCCAGCCACAGGATGTCGGCGTTCACCACCAGGAACGGATCGGCGCCCAGATGGGGCAGGGCGTTCTTCACCCCCCCGCCGGTTTCCAGCGCCGTTTCCTCCGGCGACAGGACGATGGCCGGGGGCGTGGTGCGGCCCGCCAGATGGGCGGCGATCATTTCGGCCTTGTAATGGGTGTTGACCACCGCCGTGTCCACCGCCGCACGCTCCAGATGGTCGAGCGCGCGGTCCAGCAGCGTGCGGCCCATCACCGGGATCAGCGGCTTGGGCGTGTTCAGCGTCAGCGGCCGCATCCGCAGGCCCAGGCCGGCGGCCAGAACCATGGCCCGGCGCGGCGGGGTGGCGGTGGGGGGAACGGGCGCAGCAGTCACGGTCATTCAATCCGTCTCCGGGATAACGAACGCGGCGCGGGCCGGCGGCGGCAGATGCCGGCCGAACCACCCGGCCACGGGTGCAAGATCGGGATGGGCCAGCGCGCGTTCCAGCAGCCGCCACAGCCGCGGCATGTGCACCAGATAGCCGCGCCGCCCCTCGCGCACCGCCAGCCGGGCGAAGATCCCGATGACGCGCGCGTGGCGCACGGCCCCCAGCACCGCGAAGGCCCGATGGAACGCCGCCCGGTCCAGCGCCGGGAAAGCGTCGAGGTAGCGCGCCTTCATCGCCGACGCAAGATCATCCGGCACGTCGCGCCGCGCATCCTCCAGCAGCGACATCAGGTCATAGGCCACCGGCCCCAGCCCCGCCCCCTGGAAGTCGATCAGTCCGGCGGCCCGCACGCCGTCGCGCGGCAGCCGCATCAGGTTGCCCATGTGATAGTCGCGCAGCAGCAGCGACCGCGGCCCGGCGCACACCGGCTCCACCGCCGCCATCCAGGCGGCGGCACAATCGTTGCGCTCCCGGTCCGAGAGCGCATGGCCGCGGACCAGCGGCATCCACACATCGGCGAACAGCATCACCTGGTCCACGAACAGCCCGGCGCCGTAACGGGGCAGGTCCAGCCCGGCGGCGTCGGCATCGGTGAAGCCGGCGTGCAGCCGGATCAGCGCATCGGTGGCCAGCGCGTAGAGCGGGGCCGGAGCGTCGCCGCGGTCCAGGCACAGGGTAAAGGTGGCATCGCCGAAATCCTCCTGCACCGCCAGCCCGGCGGCGGTGTCGGCGGCCAGCACCTGCGGCACCGACAGCCCCAGCCGGTCCAGCACCCGCCCGATGGCGATGAAGGGCACCAGATCCGCCGCCGGGTCCGGCGTGTCGGCCAGGATGCGGGTGGTGCCGCCGGGCAGGGCCAGCCGCTCGTACCGCCGGACGGAGGCGTCGCCGGCCAGCGGGGTGCGCGTGGCCCCGGCCAGCCCGTGGGCGGTCAGGAATTCCCGGATGGTGTCAGCGCGGGTGTGGGTCACGGCAGCGCCCCGGCCAGCCGTTCGGCCCACCGCGCGGGGCCGGACAGGGTGGCGCGGCGCGCCTCCTCCCCCGCGGCACCGGGGCCGGTGATGGTCAGCGTCAGGTCCAGCCGCCCGGCGGGCAGCAGCGGGCCCAGGCGTTCGGGCCATTCCACCAGCGCCACCCCCTCGCGCGCTTCGTCCCATCCCACCTCGTACACCTCGTCCGGGCCGGACAGGCGGTAGAGGTCGAAGTGCCACAGGCTGAAATCCGGGGCGTCGTACATCTGCACCAGGGTGAAGGTGGGCGACGGCACCTCGGTCTCCTCTCCGCACAGGGCGCGGATGAGCGCGCGGGCGAAGGCGGTCTTTCCGGCGCCAAGGTCGCCGCGCAG
The DNA here is from genome assembly GCF_025961205.1 of Azospirillum fermentarium. Taxonomy (NCBI): domain Bacteria; kingdom Pseudomonadati; phylum Pseudomonadota; class Alphaproteobacteria; order Rhodospirillales; family Azospirillaceae; genus Azospirillum; species Azospirillum fermentarium. Next base: position 424,749 of record NZ_JAOQNH010000001.1, on the reverse strand, counting down.
CGCCATCGCGTCACCCGCGCGCAGACACGGGGCAATGGCACGGGCCAACGCCGTGGTGGCGGCCTCGTCGGGCAGGGTCAGGGTGCGGGTGAATGCAGGGTCGGCCATGGCCGCGGATTGTGCGGAAGCCGCCCGCCGCCCGCAAGACGGAATGCGTGCAAAAAACGGGCGTCAGGCCACCATCCGCCGCCGCGGCTGGGGTGCCGGCGGGACCGTGGACCCGGCGGCGTGAGCGTCGATGGGGATCATCCGCACCGGCTTGTTGAAATTGATGGTGATCATCAACGCCAGCGTGCCGCGGATGACATAGAGGGATTTGTCCGAGTCGGCGGGCAGGGGCACATGCCGGTTCTTGCAATGGGACACCAGGGCGCCCAGCACCTCGTCGGCCGGCAGCACCAGGGTTTCACCGCCGTCCAGGTGCAGGCAGGTCAGAACCCCGCCGTCGCCGGTCAGGTAGCTGACCGCGGTGACGCTCTCGGCCGGCATCGGGTCGCCCCGCCGCCGCCGCCGTTCGGTGACGGCCTTCATCACCTCCTGATCCTTGAAGACAAGGCAGCGCAATTCCTTCATCGGTGCCTTTCCGCCTTGTGGGGCCAGGGGGAGCGGGGGAGGAAACTTTATTCTGGATTGAATAAGCAACAGGTCAAGCTCAACAACGCCACACGTTGAAAAATCCGTGCATCCGTAAAGACCACAAGGCCAGTGTGGTTGAACGCGGGCGCCAAAGGGGACATAGAAACGGCACCGCAACCTTTTGCCATGGCCTGTGCCGAGGGGTTTTCCCATGTCCGCCACCGTTCACCGCACCGATGTCGCCATTATCGGCGCCGGCCCCGTGGGGCTGTTCGCCGTTTTCGAGTGCGGGATGCTGAAAATGTCCTGCCATGTGGTGGACGCGCTCGACATGGTGGGCGGGCAGTGCTCGGCCCTCTACCCGGAAAAGCCGATCTACGACATCCCCGGCCACCCGTCGATCCTGGCCGCCGACCTGATCGACCGGCTGGCGGAACAGGCCGCCCCCTTCTCCCCCACCTATCATCTGGGCCAGCAAGTGCAGACCCTGGCCCCCACGGCGGACGGTGGCTGGCGGCTGGAAACCAGCACCGGCACGGTGATCGAGTCGAAGGCCGTCATCATCGCCGCCGGCTGCGGCGCCTTCGGTCCCAACCGCCCGCCGCTGGACGGGCTGGAAGCGTTCGAGGGGAAATCGGTGCACTACATGGTGCGCCGCCGCCAGGATTTCGCCGGCAAGCGGGTGGTGATCGCCGGCGGCGGCGATTCCGCCGTTGACTGGACCCTGTCGCTGGCCGACGTGGCGGAAAAGGTCTCGGTGGTCCACCGCCGGCCCAAGTTCCGCGCCGCCCCGGAAAGCGTGGCCCGCATGGACGCGCTGGTGCGCGAGGGCAAGGTGGAGATGGTGGTGCCCTACCAGCTCTCCGGCCTGGACGGTGCTGAGGGGCAGTTGACCGCCGTGCGCGTCGCCACCCTGGACGGGGTGGAAAAGGCGCTGCCCGCCGATGCGCTGCTGGCCTTCTTCGGGCTGTCGATGAATCTGGGGCCGATCGCCGAGTGGGGCCTGAACCTGGACAAGGCCCACATCACGGTCGATCCCCGTACGGGCGCCACCAGCGCGCCCGGTGTCTTCGCCATCGGCGACATCGCCCATTATCCGGGCAAGCTGAAGCTGATCCTGTGCGGCTTCGCCGAAGCGGCCCAGGCCGCCCACGCCGTCCACGCCCTGGTCCATCCGGGCGAGGCGCTGCACTTCGAATATTCCACCAGCAAGGGCGTTCCGGGGGCGTAACGGCCCTTTGGACGCAGTGCGCCCCTGGCTTTTCCGGTGACAGGGGCGTCACATGCCGTCCGAAACCCGCATGAACAGGGCAATCAGGCTGGTGTTGATGTAGTAATTGTTCCGCCCGGCCTGATGCTTCTTGACGAATCCGGCATCCGCCAACTGATCCAGATAGCGGGCGGCGGTCTGGCGGGTGATATCCAGATCGTTTTGCAGAAAATCGATCCGTGTATAGGGATGGCGGAACAGGTTGTTCAGCAGATCCTGGGAATAGAGCTTCGGCATGTCTCGGCGGATGCGGTGCTTGTAGTCCGCCATTTGGCCGCGCACACCGTCGATCAACTCCAGTGTCGTGCGGGACGTTGAGGCGACGGCGCGCAGCATATAGAGCACCCACGCTTCCCATGCACCGTCGTCGCGCACAGCCTGGAGCAGGCGGTAGTATTCGCCCTTGCTGCCCGTGATGGCGCGGCTGAGATAGAGAACAGGGATATCCAGCAATCCGACTCGGGTCAGATAAAGCACGTTCAAGATACGCCCCAACCGTCCGTTACCGTCCGGGAAGGGATGAATGCTTTCGAATTGGTGATGAATCACCGCCATTTTGACCAGCGGGTCCAGGTCCGACAGGCTGTCGTCATTGATGAAACGTTCCAGCGCCGTCATGTGGGCGATGATGTCCCGACCGTCTTGGGGCGGGACGTAAACGATCTCACCCGTCCGGTCGTTCTTCAGCGCGGTTCCGGGGGTGGTGCGGAATTCACCCGTCGTCCGCTTCAGCGTCTGGAACATGGCGATCAGGGTATTGTTCGTGATCAGCCCGTCGGAATCATGCATCGCGTTGAAGCCCAGCTTCAAGGCATCGCGGTAGAGTGCGACTTCTTTTGCCGCCGCTGAGCGTGGCCCTTCGGGGAAAAGATCCGCCTGAAACAGTTCGTCCTGGGTCGTGACGATGTTTTCGATCTCCGAACTTGCCTTCGCTTCCTGAAGGGACAGGGTGTCGATCAGGATTCCCTGGTTCGGAATGGCGGCGGCCAATCCCTTGACCTCCGCCAAATAGCGGTGTGCTTCTGCCGCTGTCCGCAACACGGCCTTCGTCTCTAATTCCATCGGCGGCGGGAGCGGGGGAAGGGTGTAGGACGGCTTTAACATGTGCGACCGGATATGTTCGAAATAAGCTGTTTTCTTAACATATCCTCCCGACGTGTTCGAGAAATCCCCGTGTCGCGAACATGTCGGCGGTGCCGCCAATGCGTCCTCCCCAAACGCCATTCCCCCCGGCCCAAGAGGGGGCCGGGGGGAATGGCGGGGGCCGTGCCCGGCCGGGGCGTCGGCGGCAGGGCGTCAGCCCGGCTGACCGGGGGCGGGGGCCGCGGGCGGGGCCGGCGGGTTCGGACCCTTCATCGGGCCGGGGCCGCCGTGATGGCCGGGGCCGCCGTCCGGGCCGCCGCGATGGCCGCCCATCATGCCCTCGTGCCCCATTCCGCGGCCCGGCAGCAGCCGGTCGGCGGTCTTCTGCTGGTCGGGCGTGAGCTGGGCATAGAGTTCCTTGGCCGCCGGGACGATCTGGGCCAGCGTCTGCTGATGCACGGTCGCCATGGCCTGGATGCGGTCCAGACGGTCGGGCAGGGCGGCGGGGGCCGGCTTGTCCTTGTAGTCGGTGCAGAACTTGGCCATCGGCGCCTGCGACGCGCGGGCGGCGTCGGCGAACTTGGTCCAGGCGGCCTTCTGCGCGTCGGTGATCTTCAGCTTCTTCTCGGCAAAGGCCAGCTTGCCGGCCAGGAACGCCTCGTGATCCTCGCACATGCGGGCGAAATGGGCCTGGGGGCCGGCTTTCGGCGCCGGGGTTCCGGCCTGCTGCGCCACGGCGGGGATGGCAACGGCCAGACCGAGCGCCACGGCGGCGGAGGCGAAGAAAGCGCGTTTCATGTCCATACTCCTCAAGGAAGACTGTTCCCGTGTGTTCCGTTGGGGACCGGGGCCGTTTCACCGTCCGGCTGGTGTTGCCGTGGGGGCCGCCGTTCCCGATGACCTGATCCTGGCTCACGAACTTTGCCGGTTGATGTCGGGAAACCCGGCTTTTGGTAACAGTCTGTTTCAGCCGCCGGGTCCGTTACGCGCCGTTACATTTTTCCCCTTAACCCCGGCGGGCCCCGCGGCGACAATGGGGCCATGGACCGCACACCTCATCTCTTGGTCGTGGACGACGACCGGGAAATCCGTTCGCTGATTTCCCAGTTCCTGACCCGCCACGGCTTTCGCGTCACCGCCGCCCGCGACGGGGCGGAGATGGCCCGCGTGCTGGAATCGGCGCGGGTGGACCTGATCGTCCTCGACCTGATGCTGCCGGGAGAGGACGGGCTGTCCCTGTGCCGCCGCCTGCGCGCCCAGCCGGGGCCGCCCACCCCCATCATCATGCTGACCGCCATGGGGGACGAGGCCGACCGCATCGTCGGGCTTGAGATGGGGGCCGACGATTATCTGGCCAAACCCTTCAGCCCGCGCGAGCTGCTGGCGCGCATCAAGGCGGTGCTGCGCCGGGCCGGCGGCACACCCCAGCCGGTGGGTGGCGGCGGCGACGGCAAGACCCTGCGGTTCGAGGGATGGGCGCTCAATCTGGCCAAGCGCGAGCTTCATTCCCCCGATGGGGTGCTGGTGCAGTTGTCGGCGGGGGAATACGACCTGCTGGTGGCCTTTGCCGAGCATCCCCAGCGGGTGCTGACCCGCGACCAGCTTCTCGATCTGGCGCGCGGGCGGGCGGCGGTGCCGTTCGACCGCTCCATCGACGTGCAGGTCAGCCGCCTGCGGCGCAAGATCGAACCGGACCCCGCCGACCCCGCCTTTATCAAGACGGTGCGCGGCGGCGGCTATCTTTTCACGCCCACGGTGACGGCGGGAGCATGAGAACCGTTCTGCGCCGGCTGCTGCCGGACAGCATCGCCGCCCGCACGGCCCTGACCGTGGTGGTGGCGCTGCTGCTGACCCAGATGGTCAGCGCGCTGATCTATCTGACCGACCGGGGGGAGGCGCCGCCGCCGCCCCATGGGCCCAAGGTGCTGATCCAGCGCGTCACCTCCATCGCCCAGCTTGTGGAAACCGTGCCGGTCTCCGACCGCAAGCGGGTGGTGGGGGCCATCGACGACCCGGTGCTGCGGGTGGAATGGCGGCGCGACCCGCCCCGGTTCGAACACCGGCACCAGGGCATGGGGGCGGAATACCTGATCCGCCGCCTGCGCGTCGCCCTGAACGATTCCGACCGCGCGGTGATCGTGGAGATGCGCAGCGACCGCTCCTTCCTCGACCCTCAGCCGGGGCCGCTGACCGCCGGGCCGCTCTCTCCCCCGCCGCCGCCCCGCGACGAGCCGCGATGGTCGGAGCGGTTCCGCCTGTCGGTGCAACTTTCCGACGGCTCGTGGCTGCTGTTCACCACCGGAGACCCGGTTGAAGGCGCGTTCCGGCTGGTGCGCTTCGTGCTGTGGATGGGGGGTATCGCCGCCGTCATCACGCTGGTGTCCCTGTGGGCCGGACGGCGCATCACCGCTCCCCTGGCCCGCTTTGCCGGTGCCGCCGAACGGCTGGGCGTGGATGGGGAGGCCGAGCCGCTGCCGGAGGTCGGGCCGATGGAGCTGCGCGCCGCCACCCGCGCCTTCAACCGGATGCAGGAACGCCTGCGCCGCTTCGTCGCCGACCGCACCCAGATGGTGGCGGCCATGAGCCACGACCTTCGCACCCCCCTGACCCGCCTGCGCCTGCGTGCCGAGCTGGTGGAGGACGAGGAGATGCAGCGCAAGATGCTGGCCGACCTGGATGAGATGGAAGCCATGGTCAACGCCACCCTGGCGTTCGCCCGCGACGACGCCCGGCACGAGCCGCGCGGGCCGCTGGATCTGGCGGCCCTGCTGCAAAGCCTGTGCGACGACCGCGAGGACGCCGGGCAGAGTGCCGCCTTCGACGGGCCGTCGCACGTGACGGTGCAGGGGCGCCCGGTGGCGCTGCGCCGGGCCTTCGCCAACCTGATCGACAACGCGATCGCCTATGGCGGCGCGGTGCGGGTGCGGCTGGGGCGGGCGGACGGCACCGCGCGGGTGGACATCGACGACGACGGCCCCGGCATCCCGGAGACGGAGTTCGAAAAGGTCTTCGCCCCCTTCTACCGCCTGGAACGGTCGCGCAGCCGCGACACCGGCGGCGTGGGGCTGGGGCTTGCCACCGCCCGCACCATCGTGCGCGGCCACGGCGGCGACATCACGCTGACCAACCGGGAGGAGGGGGGGCTGCGGGTGACGGTGGTGCTGCCGGTATAGAAAAGCCGGCACGCCCCGCGCCCCGGTCAGAGGAACAGAAAGTTGGCGGAGCCGGCGGCCGTGAAGGCCGTGTAGTCCGTGTTCTCCAGATACAGGTTGTACGCCCCGCCATAGGCGGCGATGTTGACGCCCCCGTTCAGGCTCTGGATCTGCACGCCGGCCGACTTCCACCACGTGTATGTATCGCCGTTGCTGTTGTTGACGTTGTAACCCCAGTCACGGTAGTCGATTTTGTCTTCGCCGATGTGGAAATCGGTGATCCGGTCCGTCTGGACCATGTTGGGAACGTCGGCCCGGTCGAAGCGGAAGAAATCGCTTCCCTCACCGCCGGTCAGGAAATCGTCTCCCAGTCCGCCGCGCAGGGTGTCGGCGCCGTTGCCCCCCGTCAGGGTGTCGCTGCCGTTGCCGCCGAACAGGCTGTCGTTGCCGTGGAAACCATAGAGCCAGTTGGCCCCGGCATCGCCGACGATGGTGTCGGCCCCCTCGGTGCCGATGGCGTTCTCGATGCTGATCAGGGTGCCGGTGTCGGTGCTGCCGGTGAAGGTGGCGGTGCCCAGGTCCAGCCGGATGACGGCCCCGGCGGCGTGGGCGGCGTTGGCGAAATAGCCGGTGTCGGTGCCGGCGCCGCCGTCCAGCAGGTTGAGCCCGCTGCCGCCGTTCAGTTCGTCGTTTCCGTCCCCGCCGTACAGGCTGTCGTTGCCGTCTCCGGCGATCAGGGTGTCGTTGCCGGCCCGGCCTTCGAACAGTTCGGCGGCGTTCGTTCCGAGGATCAGGTCATTGCCACTGCCGGTGACCACGTGCTGGATGTTGCGGACGGTATCCGTGTCGCCGTTGGCGAAGCTGGCCCGCTGCTGCCCCAGGTCGATCACGGCGGCCCCGAGGGTGTCGTCGATGAAGGAAGCCATGTTGAACCCGGAGCCGCCGTCGATGGTGTCGTTCCCCAAGCCGCCGCGCAGGGTGTCGTTGCCGTCGCCGCCGAACAGGCTGTCGTTGCCGTGGAAGCCATAGAGCCAGTTGGCCCCGGCATCGCCGACGATGGTGTCGGCCCCCTCGGTGCCGATGGCGTTCTCGATGCTGATCAGGGTGCCGGTGTCGGTGCTGCCGGTGAAGGTGGCGGTGCCCAGGTCCAGCCGGATGACGGCCCCGGCGGCGTGGGCGGCGTTGGCGAAATAGCCGGTGTCGGTGCCGGCGCCGCCGTCCAGCAGGTTGAGCCCGCTGCCGCCGTTCAGCTCGTCGTTGCCATCGCCGCCGAACAGGCTGTCGTTGCCGTCCTCGGCGATCAGGGTGTCGTTGCCGGTGCCGCCGTACAGGCTGTCATTGCCGGTGCCACCGATCAGGGTGTCATTGCCGTCGCCGCCGAACAGGCTGTCGTTGCCGTGGAAGCCGTAGAGCCAGTTGGCCCCGGCATCGCCGACGATGGTGTCGTCGCCCTCGGTGCCGATGGCGTTCTCGATGCTGATCAGGGTGCAGACGTCCGTGCTGCCGGTGAAGGTGGCGGTGCCCAGGTCCAGCCGGATGACGGCCCCGGCGGCGAGTTCGGCGTTGGCGAAATAGGCGATATCGATACCGTCACCGCCGTCGAGAAGGTCACTGCCGACGAGGCCGTTCAAGTCGTCGTTGCCGTCCCCACCATACAGGCTGTCGTTCCCGCCCCCGGCAATCAGGGTGTCGTTGCCGGCCTCCCCGGTCATGACGTCATCGCCACTGGATCCAAAAAGAAGGTCGTTACCCAATGTTCCATATATGTAGTTGATTGTCATGGAATCCTCCGCTGAAATCAGACATATTCTTCCATTCAATATTTGTTTGTTCAACAATGAAAAATTGATTTCATTTGAATGATTGGGCGTGGCGGCTGTAGGGCGATGGTGCGCATGCCCTCGGAACCACTCCCCACGCTGACCGGTTGACCCTTCTGTCCATGTTGCAAAGCACAACGAGGGATGCTCCGGGGGCTGCTCCCCGGTTCCGGCAGGAGGCTGACGTGAACGGAGTTCGGACATTTCCCCCCGGCATCGTTGCCGTATCGGAACGGCCCCCCACCCGGTCACGGACGGGGGCGGTCCTGGCCGCATCCGCCGCGGCCCTGGCGGCAGCGGCGGTCTACAACACCTACCGCGCGCATAAGGCCGAGCGGGAGCACCCGCCCGGCGGGCGGTTCATCGCCGTGGACGGCGTGCGCCTGCATTATTTCGAAAAGGGGGAGGGGCCGCCGGTCCTCCTCATCCACGGCAACGCGGTGGTGGCCGAGGATTTTCTCATCAGCGGCGTGTTCGACCGGCTTGCCGAACGGCACCGGGTCATCGCCATCGACCGGCCGGGGTACGGCTACAGCGAACGCCCCCACGGCACCGTGTGGACGGCGGCCCGGCAGGCCGGGCTTTTGTGGCGGGCGTGCCGGCGGCTGGGCGTCGGACGTCCGGTGATCGCCGGCCATTCGTGGGGCACGCTCGTTGCCCTTGAGATGGCGCTCAGCCGGCCCGGTGACGTGGCGGGGCTGGTGCTGCTGGCGGGCTATCATGCGGCGACCGTGCGCTACGACGTGCCGCTGGCGGCGGCACCGACGATTCCCATCATCGGCGGGGTGCTGCGCTACACGGTGTCGCCCCTGGCCGGGACGGCGCTGCTGCCGCTGGATTTCAAGGCGGTGTTCGCCCCGCGCCCGGTGCCGGAGCATTTCCGCCGCCGTTTCCCCGGCAACCTTCTGGTCCGTCCCTGGCAGATCCGTGCCGAGGCCCAGGACGCCGCCCTGATGATGCCGGCGGCACGGGCGCTGCGGGACCGGCTGGACGGGCTGGACCGGCCGGTGGCGATCATGGCCGGCACCGGGGACCGCATCGTCGATGCCGAAAGCCATTCGGTGTGGCTCCACCACCGGCTGCCCCGCAGCGACCTTCAACTGATCCCCGGCGCCGGGCACATGATCCATTACGCCGTGCCCGGACGGGTGGCCGAGACCATCGCCCGGCTTGCGGGGACACCGGAAGCGGTTCGCGCCCGTGGGGTGCCTGTGAGCAGCCTGTCTTGACGGTGCCGCGGGCGTTCAGGCGGCCTGGAGCGGGCGGACGCGCTGAGCGATGGCCTCCCCGGCTGCCGCCCGCGCAAGGCGCAGGTCGTAGTGGTTTTGCAGATTGAGCCAGAATTCCGGTTCGATTCCGAAATAGAGTCCTAGCCGCAAGGCCGTATCCGCAGTGATAGACCGCCGGCCAGCAATGATCTCACTGATCCGATTGGCTGGCACGTCTAGGTCGCGGGCCAGCTGGCTGGCGCTGATGCCGTTTGGCTCCATGAACTCCTCTTTCAGGATTTCGCCCGGTGTAATGGGGGAAAGCGTGTCGGACATGGATGCCTCCTAGGCGGCGCTTAATGATAATCGCAGATTTCAACGTCGTGGGCATGCCCGTCGATCCAGCGGAAACAGATGCGCCATTGGCTGTTGATGGGGATGCTGAACTGCCCGTTCCGGTCCCCGGATAAGGCTTCCAGCCGGTTCCCCGGTGGCACCCTCAAGGCGTTGAGGCTGGGGGCCGTTGCCAGAATGGTCAGTTTCCGTCGGCCATGACGTTCGCAGGCCTCGAATCGGGAAACGCGGACATCGTTGTACAGTGCCTCTGTATCCCGGCAGGCAAAGGATTTGATCATGCGGTGCCTCCGATCGGCTGTTCGATGGGGGAGAGCATCGCGGATACGAAGAGCCAAAACCACGCCGGACGGATAACTGATCCTACCATTAATTCGAATTTACGCAATACGTATCTCGTATCTCGTAAATTCGGCATGGTGAAAGCCGCAAATCTCCCCGGATGTGCTACCGTGCCCGACCGATCCCACCCCCGGCAGCGCACCCGATCATGACCGACGCCTCCTTCGCCGTTCCCGACGATTATGATCCCAACGTCAAGCAGCAGTTGGCGTCGAACCCGGTGGCATCGGTGTGGGTGGGGGCGTCGGCGGGATCGGGGAAGACCAAGGTGCTGACCGACCGCGTTCTGCGGCTGATGCTGACCGGCACCACGCCGGCCCGCATCCTCTGCCTGACCTTCACCAAGGCGGCCGCCGCGGAAATGTCCATCCGCATCAACCGCACGCTCGGGCGCTGGGCCACGCTGGACGAGGACACGCTGACCGATGAGCTGGCGGCGCTGGGCGGGCTGATGCCCGATGCCGACACCCGCACCACGGCGCGGCGGCTGTTCGCCCGCGTGGTGGATTGCCCCGGCGGCATGAAGATCCAGACCATCCACGCCTTCTGCCAGTCGCTGCTGCGCCGCTTCCCGCTGGAAGCGCGCCTTGCCCCCCATTTCGAGGTGATGGACGACCACACCGCCGAAGGGCTGCTGGGGGAGGCGCGCGACGCCGTGCTGGAGCAGGGCCGTTCCGCCCCCGAAACGGCCATCGGGCGGGCGCTGGCGCGGCTGACCACCGATCTCAACGCCGAGCAGTTCGCCGACCTGCTGGCCGAACTGACCAGCCAGCGCGGGCGGATCGAGGGGCTGCTGCGCGCCCACCGCGGGCTCGACCCGGTGGTGGAGGCGGTGCACCGTCTGCTCTCCGTCGCCCCCGGCACCGACGACGCCGACATCCTGCGCGCCGGCACCGAACCGGATGCCTTCGATGAAGCGGGGCTGCGGCTGGCCTGTCAGGCGCTGGCCGGCGGCAGCAAGACCGATCAGGAACGGGGGAGCGCCATTCAGGCATGGCTCGATTCCGGCGACCGGCTGGCCGGCTTCGACGTCTACGCCGCCCAGTTCCTCACCGCCGACGGCACGGTGCGCAAGACGCTGATGACGAGGAAGCCGGCCACCCAATTCCCCCTGGCGCTGGCGGCCATGGAGGACGAGGCCGAGCGGCTTGTTGCGCTGTCGGAACGGCGCCGGGCGGCGCGGGTCGCGGCCTCCACCACCGCGCTTCTGACGCTGGCCGACGCGCTGCTGGGATCGTACCGCGAGCGCAAGGCCGCCCGTGCGCTGCTGGATTACGACGACCTGATCCTGAAGGCCAAGGAACTCCTGGGCGGGGTGCCGGGGCGTCCGGTGGTGCCGTGGGTGCTGTACAAGCTCGACGGCGGCCTGGACCACATCCTGATCGACGAGGCGCAGGACACCAACCCCGACCAATGGGCGGTGGTGGCCGCCATCGCCGAGGAGTTCTTCGCCGATACCGGCGCCGGATCGGGGGCCGGGGCGGGCACGGTGCGCACGGTGTTCGCCGTGGGCGACGAGAAACAGTCGATCTTCAGCTTCCAGGGCGCCGATCCCGCCGAGTTCAACCGGATGCGGCGGCGGTTCGAGGCGCTGGCGGCGGAATCGGCGCGCACCTGGGCCGATGTGTCGCTCAACATCTCGTTCCGCTCCACCGCCGCCGTGCTGGGGGCGGTGGACGCGGTGTTCGCCCAGCCCGCCGCCCGCGACGGGGTGGTGCTGTCGGGCACCATCACCCACCGCGCCTTCCGCCGCGGGCAGGCCGGGGTGGTGGAGGTGTGGCCGACAATCAAGCCGGAACCCCCGCCCGAACGCGCGCCCTGGGAACCGCCCGTGGCCCGCGAAACCGTCGATTCCCCGGCCAACCGGCTGGCGGCGGTGATCGCCGACACCATCGCCGGCTGGCTGCGGTCGGGGGAGATGCTGGAATCCCGCGGGCGCCCGGTCCAGGCCGGCGACGTGATGGTGCTGGTCCGCCGCCGCACCGGCTTCGTCACCGAACTGGTGCGTGCGCTGAAGGAACGGGCGGTGCCGGTGTCGGGCGTTGACCGCATGGTGCTGACCCGGCAGCTGGCGGTGATGGACCTGATGGCCCTGGCCGGGTTCCTGCTGCTGCCCGAAGACGATCTGGCGCTGGCCACCGTGCTCAAGGGGCCGTTGATCGGGCTGGGCGAGGACGAGCTGTTCACCCTGGCGTACGAGCGCAAGGGCAGCCTGTGGCAGGCGATGGTGCGGCGGGCGGAAAGCGACCCGGTGTTCCGGCCCGCCCGCGTCTGGCTGGGCGATCTGATGGGCCGCACCGATTTCCGCCGCCCGTACGAGCTGTTCGCCGGGCTGCTGGCGGCACCCTGCCCGGCGGACGATGTGTCGGGGCGGCGGGCCATGCTGCGGCGGCTGGGGCCGGACGCGCTGGACCCGCTGGACGAGTTCCTGGCCATCGCGCTGGCCTTCGAGAAGACCGAGCCGCCCTCGCTCCAGCTTTTCCTGGCATGGCTGGAAGCCAGCGAGGCGGAGATCAAGCGCGAGCAGGACGCCGGCGGCGGGCGCGTGCGCATCATGACCGTGCACGGGTCCAAGGGGCTGCAGGCCCCCATCGTCTTCCTGCCCGACACCTGCGGCGCGCCGGTTCAGGGGCCGGGGGTGCTGTGGCCGGACGAGGAACTGCCGGTCCCCCTTTACGCCCCGCGTGTGGCGCAGATGGAGGGGATCGCCACCGCCGCCCGCGCCCGCGCCAACCACCGCCGTGACCAGGAATACCGCCGGTTGCTGTACGTGGCCCTGACGCGGGCCGAGGACCGCATGATCGTCTGCGGCTGGGAAACCACCCGCGAACCGTCGGGGGACTGCTGGTACAAGCTGGTGGATCAGGCGTTCGAGGCCGCCGGGGAACCGGGCGGCGCCGTGCGCTGGGATTTCGACTTCACCGGCTTCGGCGCCCACGGGTGGAGCGGCGGCGGCTGGCGGTGGAAGGATCCGCAGACCGCCCCGGCCCGCAGCGACCAGCCGGCGGAAGCGGTGGCGGTGGAACATCCGCCGCTGCCGGGCTGGTGGCGTGACCGGGCGCCGCCGGAGCCCACGCCGTCGCGCCCCCTCACCCCGTCCCGCCCCGAGACGGAGGAGCCGGCGGTCCGCTCCCCCCTGGAAGAGGACGACGGCAACCGCTTCCAGCGCGGCATCCTGGTTCACCGCCTGCTCCAGACCCTGCCCGATCTGGAACCGGACCTGCGGGAAGCGGCGGCCCGCCGCTTCCTCGCCCGCCCGGCCCACGGCCTGACGGCGGCGCAGCAGGACCGGCTGGCGCGGGAAACCCTGGCGGTGCTGGAAGACCCGGCCTTCGCCCATCTGTTCGGGCCGCAGTCGCGGGCCGAGGTGCCGGTGGTCGGGCTGGTGGGCGACCGCGCCCTGTCGGGCCAGATCGACCGGCTGGCCGTGACCGGGGACGCGGTGTGGATCGCCGATTACAAGACCAACCGCCCGCCGCCCCGCGCCGTCGAGTCGGTGCCGGAGGTCTATCTGGCGCAGATGGCGGCGTACCGGGACGCGGTGGCGGCGATCTATCCGGGGCGGATCATCCGCTGCGCGCTGGTGTGGACCGACGGGCCGTTCCTGATGGAGCTGCCGCCTACGCTTTTGGATAGGGTCTCACCAATAAAGACATGAGACGGCGGCTCTGTCTTCCGGGCTAGACCATAGACGGGTTGGCAACCGCCGCCCCGCACGGTAGCTTTTGCTGCCTTGATGCGCCGCAACAGCCGTTTTGGATTGTGATGCCTGTTTCGTTCGTGCCGCGGATGACCGGCCCTGCCGGCCGTCTGGTCTTTCTCCTGTGCGTGCTGGCGGCGGTGATCTTTGCCGCACTGCCTGTTCACGCCAACGAAGACACCGGGTCGCCCATCTCGCCCGCGGAAGCGGCACAGGCCGCCCCCGCCCCCGCCCCCGCCCCCGCCCCCGCCCTCGCACCCGCATCGCCGCCCAAGGCCGCCCCGCCGGCCAAGACGCAGGCCCAGCCGGCGGTCCAGCACGCCCACCCCCCGGCGCGGCTGACCCATGTGGCCGCCGTGGCGCCCGGCACGCCGGGGGTGCCCATGGCCCCCGCCGCCCCGGCCGCTCCCGCCCCGGCGGCCAAGGAGGACGGCCCCGCCGCCCAGCTTGAGGACATGGTCGCCACCCTGGAAGACGCGGAGGCGCGCGCCAAGCTGGTGGAACAGCTCAAGATCCTCATCGCCGCGCAAAAGGGCCAGGCGCCCGGTGCTGCGGAGGAGGAAAAGGACGACGACAAGCCCGACACCCTGGGCGCCATGGGCGTGGCCCTGATCGCCGAACAGGTGGACGGGCTGACCGGCCAGCTTGTGCGCATCGGCGAGGCGTTTTCCGACGTGCCGCAGGTTTCCGCCTGGATCCAGCGGCAGGTGGACGATCCCTCCACCCACGAGCGCTGGTTCAATCTGGCGGTGATGGTGCCGCCGCTGCTGCTGACCGCCTTCCTGATCCGGCGGCTGGGGGACAAGGCGTTGTCGCGCCCGCTGGGGGCGCTGGCCAACCGCCGGCCCCAGCGCATCCTGGGCCGGGTGCCGTACCTGTTCGCCCGCATGCTGCTGCGGGTTCTGCCCATCCTGGTGTTCGTGGTGGTGGTTTATGGTGCCCTGACCGTCATCATGCCGGGACCGCGGGTGCGCAGCGTGCTCTATGCCATCACCAGCGCCAGCGTCATCGTGCAGGCGGTGCTGCTGGTGGCCGATTTCCTGCTGGCCCCCGCGGCACCGGGGTTGCGGCTGCTGCGCGCCCGCGACGAAACCGCGGTGCGGGCGTACGTGTGGGTGCGCCGGCTGGTGGTGGCCGGGGTGTACGGCTATTTCCTGATCCAGTCGGCGTTCGTGCTGGGGCTGCCGCTGGCCGCCTATGGCGCGCTGCTGAAGCTCTTGGGGCTGCTGATCGCCGTCATGCTGGTGGCGCTGATCCTGCAGAACCGCGCCGACGTGGCCGAATGGCTGCGCGGCCATCCCTTGAGCGGCAACGGCAACGCCCGGGACGCGGAGGAGCGGGAACGCGACGGGCAGGGGGCGGTCATGCGTTCCGCCCGCCGGCGGTTCGCCGACGTGTGGCACCTGTTCGCCATCGCTTATGTGCTGGTGGCCTTCGGGGCGTGGGTGCTGAACGTTTATGGCGGGTTCGAGTATCTGGCGCGGGCCACCGGCATCACCATCGCGGTGTTCGTGGGCGCCCGGTTCCTGGTCAACGGGCTGGGCCGGCTGTTGCTGCGCGGCGTGCGCCTGCCCGCCGAAACGCGGGAGGCGTATCCGCATCTGGAAGCCCGCATCAACCTCTACCTGCCGCTGCTGCACCGGCTGGTGAAGCTGGTGATCTGGATCACCGCCCTGCTGGCCGCCCTGGCCGGCTGGGGCATCGACACCGGCGGCTGGGTGGAAAGCAGCGTCGGCCGCCGGCTGATCGAGGGCGGGACCACCATCCTCATCACCCTGGTCTTCGCCGTGCTGGTGTGGGAGGTGGTGAGCGCCTTCATCGAACGCTTCCTGTCGGGCACCGGGGCGGACGGCACCCATGTGGAACGCTCCGCCCGCGTGCGCACGCTGCTGCCGCTGCTGCGCAACGCGGTGATGATCCTGCTGATCGTCATGGTGGCCCTGATCACGCTGTCGGAGCTGGGCGTCAACATAGCACCGCTGCTGGCCGGTGCCGGCGTGGTCGGCCTTGCCATCGGCTTCGGGTCGCAGACGCTGGTCAAGGACGTCATCACCGGCCTGTTCATCCTGTTCGAGGACACCATTGCGGTCGGCGACGTGGTGGACGTGGGCGGCAACCACTCGGGCGTGGTGGAGGCCATCTCCATCCGCACCATCCGCCTGCGCGACACGGCGGGGGCGGTGCATTCGGTGCCGTTCAGCGCCGTCACCACGGTGAAGAACATGACGAAGGATTTCTCCTTCGCCGTCTTCAACGTGCTGGTCAGCTACAACGAGGATTGCGACCGGGTGATCGACGTGCTGAAGCGGCTGGGGGCGGAGATGCAGGCCGACCCGCAGTTCAGCTTCGACATCCTGGCGCCGCTGGAGGTGATGGGGTTGGACAAGCTGGCCGATTCCGGCATCGTCATCGTCGCCCGCTTCAAGACCCGCCCGATCAAGCAGTGGGGCATCGGGCGCGAGTTCAACAAGCGCATGAAGAAGCGCTTCGACGAGCTGGGCATCAGCATCCCGTACCCCCAGATGCAGCTCGTCATGCAGGGGAAGGATCCGAAGAACGTGAACCTGGAAGAAGCCCTGAGCCAGGGATCGTAAGGGGACGGCGGGGGGCGGCGCTCAGACGGGCGCCGCCCCTTCCCGTTCCAGCACGGCGAAGAAGGCGTCCACCACCCGCCCGTCGAAATGGGTGCCCGTTTCCCGCCGCAGCAGGTCCAGCACCTCGTGCTGTTCCCACGCTTTCTTGTAGGGGCGGGTGTGGATCAGGGCGTCGTAGACGTCGGCCACGGCGACGATGCGCCCGGCCAGCGGGATGGCATCGCCGCTCAAGCCGCGGGGATAGCCCGATCCGTCCCATTTTTCGTGATGGGACTCGGCGATGTCGGCGCCGAGCTGCAGATAGGTGTGGCCGTCCACCATCCGCGTCGCTTCCCGCAGCACGGTGCCGCCGATGGCGGCGTGTTCCCGCATGATGGTCATCTCGTCGGGGTCCAGCCGGCCGGGCTTGCGCAGGATGTGGTCGGGGATGCCCACCTTGCCCACGTCGTGCAGGATGCTGGCCAGCCCGATGTGGTCGCAGAAATGATCGTCCACGATGTCGGGAAAGGTGCCGCGGGCCTGGAGTTCGCGGGCGATCAGCGTGGTCCAGCGCTCGATGCGCTTCACGTGCTCCCCCGTCACCTCGTCCTTGAACTCGGCCAGCTTGCCCAGCACCTGCACGGTGGCGGTCTGGGTGCGGCGGAGCTGTTCCAGCAGATAAACGTTGTCCAGGCCGGCGGCCACCTTGGAGCAGAAGATCTCCACCAGTTGCCGGTCGATGGGGGTCAGGGTGCCGGCCACATGGACCACGCAGGCGGTGTGCCGGCGGGTGCGGAACACCGCCGAATAAGAGCCGTCGCGGGATACGGCGTGGCCCGAGGCCTGTGCTGCGGCGATGTCGGCGCGCGTGCCCTCGTCCAGCGCGTCGGCCAGGCGCCGCCCGGCGGTGCCGTCGAACAGGCCGCTGCCGGCCAGAATCTCCGCCGTGCCGGGCTCGTCGTTCGGCACGCACAGGAGCGCGCCGCGGGCATGGCCCAGCAGGGAGGAGATCTGCTGCACCACCCCTTCCACGAAGCGCTGGAGCGAGCGTTCCTCCTGCAGCGCGGCGGCGGCGTCGATGATCTTTTCCAGCCCGCGCCGGCTCTGCTCCAGCGCCACGATGTGCTGGTACGACCGCAGGGCCGAGACGGTGGCGGTGAACAGCTTCTGCGCCGTCAGCTCGCTCTTGGCCTTGTAGTCGTTGATGTCGCAGGACACGATGACCTGCCGTTCCGGTGCCTGTCCCGGCTGGCCGGTGCGCAGGATGATGCGCACCTGGCTGTTGCCCAATTCCTCGCGGATGAAATGGACCAGCTTCAGCCCGGCGTCGTCGGTTTCCATCACCACATCCAGAAAGATGGTGGCGATGTCCTCGTGGCTGCGCAGGATGGCCTTGGCCTCCGCCGCCGTGTGGGCGGACAGGAAGGTGACGCCGCGGCGTTCATAGATCATCTCCCCCAGCACCACGCGGGTGATCGCGTGCACCTCGGGATCGTCATCGACGATCAGGATGACCCAGGGCGGCAGGGTGGGGTCGATGGCGGGCCCGCCATCCGGGACGGAATCCTCGTCGGCGAACAGAAGTTCGTCATCATTGTCGGTCGCGGTCATGAGTCGCTGGATCCCTGGCAACCATACCAGACCTGTTTTCCGGCGAGTTGAGGGTTTTGTCAACTTAAACTCAAAAGTGTGTGATGTGGGCGGCCATACTCTTTTCCCGTCCGGTCATCCGGCTGCACCGTTGCTTTTGCAACCCTTTCCCCGTCTCCCTGGTTGGTGGTGGCACAAGGGCCCCGCACCGGGGCCGTCCATCAGGGGAGGATGTCAGGATGATTCCGCAATCATGGGATATGGAAACGCATGAACGGGCCCTGGTGCTGGCCCGCGACCTTCTGGAAACCGGGGCGGTGCGGTTCGACGCCGAACACCCGTTCCGCCATACCTCGGGCCTTGTCAGCCCGGTGTGGTTCGACGGGCGCCGGCTGCTCTCATATCCCGCCGCCCGCCGCCGCACCATCGACTATGCCGAGCGCATGATCCGCATGGAGATCGACGCCGGCAACGGCTCGCCCCTGGACGCCATCGCCGCGGGGGAGGGCGGGGGCGTGCCCTTCGCCACCCTGATCGCCGAGCGGCTGGGCCTGCCCCTGGTGTTCGTGCGCAAGGAGGAGCCGGACGCCGGCAGCCTGAAAAGCCGGGTGGAAGGCAACCTGTCCGCCGGCTGCCGCGTGCTGCTGGTGGAGCAGATCGCCACCGACGGCCACCGCAAGGCCCGCTTCGCCGAACCGCTGCGGGCCATGGGCTGCCACCTCAGCGACGTGTTCGTGCTGTTCCAGTACGGGATTTTCGATGTGATCCAGCAGAATTTGGGCCGGCTGGGCATCACCATGCACGCCCTGTCCACATGGTGGGATCTGCTGGAGGTGGCCAACGAGGGCCGCTATCTGCCCGAACCGGTGCTGGGTGAGATCCAGGCGTACCTGCACGACCCCACCCGCTGGACCGAGGCTCACGCCGGTACGGCCCGGTCCGTGGCGGTTTAGCGTTCGCCGCGGGGTGGATCCCCCCATTTCCCCCTCTCCCCGGTGGGGTGAGGGGGAGGCGCGGGCCGCCTTAGCGGCGGCCCGTCACCTTTGCCAGATCCCGCACCAGCCGGGCCGAGGCCAGGAAGGGCACCGCCAGCAGAAGCTGGAGCAGCGCCCAGCGCAGCGCCTCGCAGTTCGGGTGCGTCCATTCGATGGCCGACAGCGGGGCGGCACTGGTGCCGCGGATCCACCCGCGCAGGGGGGCATCCACCGGCAGCACGCCCTCGGCCACCACGGTCAGCACGGCGCCGGCGACCAGCAGGCGCCCGATCCAGCGTTCGGCGGTCAGCCGGCCCTCGGCCCCCGTGGGCACCGGGATGGCCGGGCCGAACAGATTGCCCACCGCGAACGCCGCCCCGCGGCTCATGCCCGCCGGGCGGCGGATCATGCGCAGCCAGCCCAGCGCCAGCAGCCCCAGGGCGGGGATATACATGTAGATGCCGGGGAAATTGCGGTAGCGCCCGTCGAACACGATCAGGACGCTCCACACCACCGCCACCACGCCCAGGATCAGCGTGGCCGCGGTGCCCACCCGCTCCAGAGCGTCCATGGGGCCGGGCTTCAGCAGGCCGTTGAGCGCCCCCGGCGCCAGCACCCGCGCGGTGACGGTGCGGGCCACGGCGGCGCGCACGAACCCGGCGGTCAGGGCCAGCGTCAGCACCGCCAGCACCGCCAGCAGCACCCATTGCAGCGCCACGTCCTGCGGGTAGTAGTTCCATTCCTGCGCCACGACGGCCGCATGGACCAGCGCGCTGCCCGCCCCTTGGGTCAGGAAGGCCAGGGCCGCCCCGCTGCCCGCCGGCACGGCGGCGGGGGCGAAGGCCAGGGCGCCGGCGAACAGCAGCAGCCCGGCCCCGGCGGCAATGGCCCAGCGGTCGCGCCAGTGGGGCAGCTCCACCACCGGCCCGGCCAGCAGGAACTTCGGCTTGCGCTCGGCGGTGTAGAGGCCCCAGTGGCCGCCCACCGTGCCCTCCAGCTTCTGCTTCCAGCTCTGGTCGAAGGCTTCGATCAGGTTGTAGTCGAAGCCCTTTTCCTCGGCCAGACGGACGAAGGCCCCGGCGAACTGCGCCATTTCCACCCGGCCCGGCACCGCGGCCCCGCGGGTGCGGCCCGAGGTCGGCCACCCGGCCTCGCCCACCAGGATCGGCTTGCCGGGGAAGCGTTCGGTGATGATCTTGTGGGTCCAGGCGATGTGATCGGCGGACGCCTTGATGCTGGCCGGGATGTCCTCCCAATAGGGCAGCAGGTGGATGGTCAGGTAATCCACCTCGTCGGCGATCTCGGGGAACTTCAGCCACCATTCCCACACGTCGGCATAGGACACCGGCTGTTTCACCGCCGCCTTGACCTTGCGGATGTAGGCGATGAGCTGGTCGGGCTTCAGGTCGCCGCGCAGCAGCACCTCGTTGCCGACGATCACGCGGGTGATGGTGTCGGGGTAGCGGTTGGCGAGATCGATCAGCGACTCGATCTCCGCGTCGTTGATGACGGTCTTGGGCGACAGCCACCCGCCCATGGTGACGGTCAGCCCGTGCTTCTTCGCCAGTTCCGGCACCGTCTCCATCCCTTCCAGGGAGGTGTAGGTGCGCACGCCGGCCACCTGGGGTGCGATCACCGCCAGATCGGCGTCGATCTGTTCGGGCGTGGGATAGACGCGGGTCAGCGGGCTTTGCCCGTCGCGGAAGGGCGCGAACGAGATGCTGCGCAGCTTTCCGCCCGGCGGCGGTTCCAGCGGAACCGGGCGGTTGGGCGCGCACCAGAGGGCGTAATTGGCGAGGATGGCCACGGCCAGCGCGGCAAGGATCGTCAGGTATCGCATGGACCTTCTCTACACCAGGGGCGGGCGGGGTTCCGATAAAGAAATTGAACTCCCCCTTTGCGCGCCGCATCATCGCGGCACAAACCCGGGGCTGGCAAGAGACAGGGGAAAAATCATGGGGGGAATGGGCAAGGCCATGGTGGCCGCGGCGGCGCTGATGCTGGCGGCACTGCCGGGAGCCGGCTGGGCGGCCGAGGCGCGCACCGGCCTCGTGGTGGGGATGCAGCTTGAACCGCCGCATCTGGACCCCACTGCCGGCGCCGCCGGCGCCATCGACGAGGTGACCTACGCCAACCTGTTCGAGCCGCTGACCCGCATCGACGCCGCCGGGGCGGTGGTGCCGGGGCTGGCGGAGCGCTGGAGCGTGTCGGACGACGGCCTGACCTACACCTTCACCCTGCGGCCCGGTGCCCGGTTCCACGATGGCAGCGTCTGCGATTCGGCGGATGTGAAGTTCACGCTCGACCGCGCCCGCGGCCCCAATTCGGTCAACGCGCAAAAGGCGTACTTCGCCGCCATCGACCGGGTGGAGACGCCCGACCCGCGCACGGTGGTGGTCACGCTGTCGCGGCCCGACGGGCTGTTCCTCTTCCACATGGGCCAGGGCGACGCCGTCATCGTGGCGCCCGAAACCGCCGACACCAACAAGCAGAAGCCCGTCGGCACCGGCCCGTTCAAGCTGGAGCGCTGGGCGGCCGGTGACCGGGTGGAACTGGTGCGCAACCCCGATTACGACGGGCCGAAGCCGGCGCTGGAGCGGGTGACCTTCCGCTTCATCAGCGACCCGGCGGCGCAGGTGGCCTCGCTTCTGTCGGGCGACGTGGACACCTTCCCCCAGTTCGGCACCTACGAGGCGCTGGACCAGTTCCGCAAGGACAGCCGTTTCGCCGTGCTGGACGGGTCCAGCGAGGGCGAAACGCTGCTGGTCATCAACAACGCCCGCAAGCCGTTCGACGACGTGCGGGTGCGCCGGGCCATCGGCCACGCCATCGACCGCGCCACGCTGATCGACGGCGCCATGTTCGGCACCGCCAAGCCCATCGGCAGCCATTTCCCGCCGCACCGCCCGGAATACGTGGACCTGACCGGCCTGTCCGCCTACGACCCCGCCAAGGCCCGCGCCTTGCTGGCCGAGGCCGGCTACAAGGATGGGTTCGAGGCGGTGCTGCGCCTGCCTCCCCCCATCTACGCCCGCCGCTCGGGCGAACTGATCGCCGCCATGCTGGCCGAGGTGGGCATCCGCCTGCGCATCGAGAACGTGGAATGGGCGGCGTGGCTGGAGCGCACCTTCAAGGGCCGCGACTTCGACCTGACGCTGGTGGCGCACACCGAGCCGCTGGACATCGGCATCTACGCCCGTCCCGACTATTACTTCAACTACCGCTCCGACCGTTTCAACGCGGCGGAGGACGAACTGAGCCGCACCCTGGACCCCGCCCGCCGGGTGGCGTTGCTGCAGCAGGAACAGCGCATCGTGGCCGAGGATGCGGTGAACGGCTTCCTGTTCCAGTTGCCGGTGGTGACGGTGCAGAAGGCCGGCGTGACCGGCATGTGGCCGAACCGTCCGTTGCAGGCCAACGACGTGACCGGCGTGTCGTGGAAGTAACCCCCCTTTTCCCTCATCGCCGGGATGCAAGGGCCCCCCGGCCCTTGCTGGGGGTGCCGGGGGCAAGGCCCCTGGCATGATCCCCTACCTGACCCGCCGCCTGCTGGGCTTCGCGCTGTCGGCGTGGGTGGCGGCGCTGGCGGTGTTCGTGGTGCTGGATGTGGTGCCGGGCGACCCGGCGCTGCTGATCCTGGGCACCGAGGCACAGCCCGACACCCTGGCAGCACTCCGCACCCAGATGGGGCTGGAGCGCCCGGCGGCGGAACGCTTCGTCCGCTGGAGCGGCGGCCTGCTGCGCGGGGATTTCGGCGTCAGCCATACCTACAACCGCCCGGTGGCCGATCTGGTGGCGGAGCGGCTGGCGGTCACGCTGCCGCTGGCGCTGCTGGCGCTGGCGCTGGCGGTGGCTGCGGGCGTGCCGCTGGGGGTGTGGGCGGCGGCGCGGCGCGGCGGCTTCGCCGACGGGGCCGTGCGCGGGTTCGGGCGGCTGGGGGTGGCGGTGCCCAATTTCTGGATCGCCATGCTGCTGGTCTGGGTGTTTTCCGTGTCGCTGGGCTGGCTGCCCGCCGGGGGCTTTCCCGGATGGGCGGCGGGGGTGGGGCCGGCGCTGGCGGCGCTGATCCTGCCGGCGGTGGCGCTGGCGCTGCCGGAAGCGGCCATCCTGGTGCGGCTGACCCGCGCCGCCGTGCTCGACACCCTGCGTGAAGACTATGTGCGCACCGCCACCGCCAAGGGCGTGCGGCGCGGGGCGGTGCTGCGGCGCCACGTGCTGCCCAACGCGCTGATCCCCATCACCACGCTGGTGGGGCTGCAGTTCGGCTTCCTCGTCGCCGGGGTGGTGGTGGTGGAGAATGTCTGCACCCTGCCGGGGCTGGGGCGGTTGCTGACCCAGGCCATCGGCCAGCGCGACGTGACGGTGGTGCAGGGGGTGGTTCTGCTGCTGGCAGTGCTGGTGATGGGGGTAAGCGCGCTGGTGGACGCGCTCCACGCCGTGATCGACCCCCGCCCGCGGAGGCCGGCGTGAGGCGGCGGCGGCGCTCCTCCGTTCCCCTGGTGGCCGGGGCGATGCTGACCGCGGTCCTGGTGCTGGTGGCGCTGGTGTCGCTGGCCTGGACCCCCTATGCGCCCGACGCGGTGCGGGTGGTGGCGCGGCTGCGCCCGCCGGGGCCGGATCACTGGCTGGGCACCGACCATTTCGGGCGCGACGTGCTGTCGATGCTGATGGTGGGGGCGCGGCTGTCGCTGGGCATCGCGGCGGCGTCGGTGGGGCTGGGGCTGCTGGGCGGGGTGCCGCTGGGCCTGCTGGGGGCGGCGCGTCCGGGGTGGTGGGACGAGGTGGCGGGGCGGGCCGCCGACCTGCTGTTCGCCTTTCCCGCCGTGCTGGTGGCGATTTTGCTGACGGCGCTGAACGGGCCGGGGGCCGGCAACGCGGTGGCGGCCATCGCGCTGTTCAACGTGGCGGTGCTGGCGCGGGTGACGCAAGGGGCGGCGCGCGGCGTGATGCGGCGGGATTTCGTCCGCGCCTCGGTGGCGCTGGGCCGCGGGCCGTGGGGGGTGGCGTTCGTCCATGTGCTGCCGTCCATCGCCGGGGTGCTGGCGGTGCAGGCCACGGTGCTGTTCGCCGCCGCCATCCTGAGCGAGGCGGGCCTGAGCTACCTGGGTCTGGGCGTGCAGCCGCCGACACCGAGCTGGGGGCGCATGCTGGGGGATGCCCAGACCTTTCTGACCCGCGCGCCGCGGCTGGCGGTGTTTCCGGGGGCGGCCATCGCGTGGTCGGTGCTGGGCCTGAGCCTGCTGGGCGACGGGCTGCGCGACCGCTTCGACCCGCGGCACGAGAGCGAGCCGATCCTGTAGCCCCGCGGGCCTGGAGCCCTTACCGTGCCCGCAAGGACGGGGCCGTCAGCCGCCCCAGCGTGTCCAGCAGCTCGGCCATATGGGCGGCCAGGGTGTCGAGATAGGGGCGCCGCTCCAGCGTGGTTTCGTCCATGTAGAGCGTGCGGTTGATCTCGATCTGCAGCGCGTGGACGCCGAAGCGCGGGCGCCCGTAATGGCGGGTGGTGTAGCCGCCGGCATAGGGGCTGTTGCGCTTGACCGCATAGCCCTTGGCGCGCAGGAATGCGTCGGCGGTTTCCATCACCGGGGCGGCGCAGGCGTTGCCGTAGCAATCGCCCAGCACGATGTCCACCCGCCGGCTGCGGTCCTTCTCCCCCGTGCCGGCGGACGGCATGGAATGGGCGTCCACCAGGATGCAGTGGCCGAAGCGCGCGCAGGTGCGCTGGATCAGCCCGTTCAGCGCGTTGTGATAGGGGTGGTAATAGCGGTTCACCCGCTCCACCGCCTGGGGGAAGGTCAGCTTGTGGCGGTAGATGTCCTCGCCGTTGGCCACCACCCGCGCGATGGTGCCCAGCCCGGCGGCCACCCGCGGCGAGCGGGTGTTGACGTAACTGGGCAGGGGATCGCTGAACATTTCCGGGTCCAGCTCGTACGGCTCGCGGTTGACGTCGAGGAAGGCGCGCGGGAACAGCGCCCGGATCAGCGGCGCCCCCAGCCGCGGGGCCGCCCCATAGATCTCGTCCACGAAGGCGTCTTCGGATTTGCGGAGCGCCGCGCCGTTCAGCCGGGTCAGCGGCAGGAAATCGTCGGGATAGTCGCTGCCGCTGTGCGGCGACGCCACCACCAGCGGCAGAGCCTGGTCGGCGGGGGACAGGATGTCCAGCACCCGGTCATGGGCGGTGGTGGGATCGAAGTGCGCGTCCATGGTTCCTTGATGTAGTCGAGGCAGGCCACCGTGTCACGCCGTCATGGTGACAATCCGCCTGGGAAAGGGGGATTCGTTTTTTTCTGAGGAAAATGCACGAAGGGGGTTGCGTGCCCCCCGGTATGGTGATACACCCCCGCTCCACCGACGGACGGCGCCGAACGGCACGGTTCGAAGGGAAAAAGGATGGGCGCGTAGCTCAGCGGGAGAGCACCACGTTGACATCGTGGGGGTCACAGGTTCAATCCCTGTCGCGCCCACCATCCTCTGAAGGCCGGCAACCGAACAGGTTGCCGGCCTTCGCCATTTCTGGCCTTATTGCCGCCCGCTCTCCGCCGGAAGGCCCCCGCCATGATCCTGCCGCCCATCGACAGCCAGCTTGCCCGCGAAGCGCTGGAGGCACCGGAAGCCGCCCGGCGGCAGACCGCGGCCAACGCCGGCCTGCTGGCCGATCTGGGGGCGCGGCTGCGGCGGTCGCCGCCGTCCTTTGTCGTGACGGGCGCGCGGGGAAGCTCCGATCACGCGGCGTCCTATGGTGCCTTCGTGCTGGAATCGCGGCTGGGGCGGGCGGTCGCCTCGGTGGCGCCGGGGGTGGCGTCGGTCTATGGCCGCGATCTGGCGGTGAAGGACGCCCTGTTCCTCGCCGTGTCCCAGTCGGGGCAGAGCACCGACCTGCTGCGGCTGGCCGAAACGATGAGGCGCGGCGGCGCTCTGACCGTGGCGCTGGTCAACGACACGCAATCGCCGCTGGCCCGTCTGTGCGACGTGACCGTCCCGCTGTGGGCGGGGGAAGAGCGGGCGGTGGCCGCTACCAAATCCTTTCTGCTGTCGGCCCTGGCCTTCCTCGATCTTGCCGCCCATTGGGGGCGGGACGCGGACGCGGCGGCGGCGGTGACGGCGGCCCCCGACGCCCTGGCCGCGGCGCTGGAACGGGATTGGGGCGCACCGCTGGCGCCGCTGGCCGGTGCGCGCGGCCTCTACGTGCTGGGGCGCGGCGCCGGGCTGGGGCCGGCGGGGGAGGCGGCGCTGAAGTTCAAGGAAACCTGCGGCCTGCACGCCGAAGCCTTCAGCGCGGCGGAGGTGATCCACGGTCCCCTGGCGCTGGCCGGGCCGGACCTGCCGGTGCTGGCGCTGGGCCAGAACGACGCCGCCGCCCCCGGCATGGTGGAGGCGGCGGCGCGCATGGCGTCCTATGGCTCGCCGGTGTGGAGCACGCTGCCGGTGCCGGGGGCGGAGCGCTTGCCGGTGGTGGAGGGGGTGCATCCCCTGTTGGAGCCGCTGGCGGCGGTGGCGAGTCTTTACCGTGCGCTGCCGGGGGTGGCGCGGGCGCGGGGGTGCGATCCCGACGCGCCGGCTCATCTGCGGAAAGTCACCAAGACGGTGTAGAACGGGGCGGCATCCCCAGCCCCATCAGACGTATAAAAGACTGGGGGCATGGGGGTTGTGCCCCCATGCGGGTGCGGGCGGCAGCCCGCTTTTCTCACTCGGCGGGCACGGCCTGCGGCGCCACCTCGTCAGGCCGGTGGGGAAAGGCGAAAGCCGCCATCGCCACCGCGGCCCCCAGCACGGCCAGCACCTGATACACCACGGTGAAGCCGGCTCCCCCGTCGTGCAGCGCCCCCACCATGGGCACGGCGGCCGCACTGGCGGCGAACGACACCAGATAACGGATGGCATAGGCCCGTGCCCGCCACGCCTCGTCGGTGTATTTCGCGACCATGGTGTCGTTGATGGTCACCTGCCCGAACACGGCGAACATCATCACCGCCGCCACCGCCACCAGCGTCCATCCGCCGGCCAGGGACGCGGCGAAGAAGGCCGGGGCCTGGAGCAGGGCCAGCGGGATGAACACCCGCCGCAGCGTGTGGCGGTCCAGCAGACGTCCCACCAGCCACTGCGACGTGGCGCCCAGCACATAGACCAGCGAGGCGATGGCGCCGACCCCCATGGGCGTTCCCGCCACCATGGCCAGCCGCTCGTCGAACAGCTTGGGCAGCGAGATCACCGTGGCGTTGAACCCCAGGCTGCCGGCCACCGTGGTCACCGCCAGCACGGCGAACGCCTGAACCACCACCCGGCGGGGCAGGGCCGACACCGGCCGCGCCGTGGACCGCTTGGGTGACGGCACGTCGGGCACCATCAGCCAATAGGCGACACCGCACAGGGTGGTCACCGCGCCGGGCACGATGAACGCCATCTGCCACCCGAACGCCTGGGTCAGCGCCCCCGTCAGCAGGGCGGCAAACGCGATGCCCAGATTGCCCCACACGCCGTTGACGCCGATGGCCTGCCCCAGCTTGTCGGCGTGCGCGGTCAGCAGCGCCGTTCCCACCGGGTGATAGATGGACCCGAACACCCCCATGGCGGTGATGCCGGCGGCCAACTGCCACGGCGTGGAGGCGAAGCCGGTGAGCATGGTGGCCGATCCCATGCCGATGAAGAACAGGATCATCATGCGGTGGCGGCTCCAATGGTCGCCCAGCCACCCGGACGGCAGCGACCCGGCGCCGAACGCGATGAACCCGCCCAGCGACAGCGCCAGAAGCTCGCCGTAGCTGAGGCCGAAACTGTCCCCCATGCCCAGGACGGCGGTGGGATAGACCAGCATGAGGAGGTGGTCGGCCACATGCCCGATGTTGACGAAGGCGATGACCCGGCGCGCGGCGGCGGTCATGGAAACGCTCCCTTGATGGATCGGTGGAATGTCGGCCCGGCTCTGCCGGTTCAGACAGGCGCCGGTTCAAACAGACTAGGCGTGTCTGCTATGCTGTGTCCTGACAATGATCGTCGCAAAACGGACAATAGGCGGCGGGGGCCGGGGCGGCCCCATCGGAAACTCCGCCGCTCCCTTTGGTTTTGCGCAGAGGGGCCGACAGCATGCGTATCGAGGATGCCGACGATGATTCCCGCCTGCCGGTGGTGGCGCTGGCCAAGGAATATGGGCACGGAACCCGCGTGCCGCCCCACGCCCACCGGCGGGCGCAACTGCTCTACGCCGTCACCGGCACCTTGCGGGTGACGACGGACGCGGGTGCCTGGATCGTGCCGTCGCTGCGCGCGGTGTGGATTCCCCCCGGTGTGGAGCACGGGTTCCTGATCGCCGGGGATGTCTCCATGCGCACGCTCTACGTGGACGCGGCCACGGCGGTGTTTCCCGACGGCGGGCGCTGCCGGGTGGTGGCGGTGTCGGATCTGCTGCGCGCCCTGATCCTGGCGGCGTGCCATGAGCGGGCGGGGGAGGACCGGGCGCGGGCGGCGCTGATGTCGGGCCTGATCCTGTCGGAACTGGCCCGCGCGCCCGAGGTTCCGCTGAACCTGCCCATGCCGCGGGACAGGCGGCTGGCCGCCCTGTGCCGCGCGTTGCTGGACGACCCGGCACGGGACGACACGCTGGAGGGATGGGCGGATTCCTGTGGGGCCTGTGCCCGCACCCTGGCGCGGCTGTTCCGGCGGGACACGGGGCTGAGCTTCGGCGTGTGGCGGCAACAGGCGCGGCTGGCCGAGGCGCTGGCACGGCTGGCGCAGGGGGACAGTGTGGCGGCGGCGGCGCGGGCCGCCGGCTACGGCAGCCCCAGCGCCTTCACCGCCATGTTCCGCCGCGCCCTCGGCGAGACGCCGCAACGCTACGCCGAGGGGGTGGCGGGGGGGAGGACCGTTACAGCCCGGCCTTTTCCACCAGCGGGGGCAGGGTCTTCCCCTCCTCCTCCAGATGGGCGGACAGACGCCCGGTGACGCTGCGGGCGTCGGCGGCGAAGGTGGGGAAACGCACGGTCATCAGCGGCACGCTGGCCCATGCCGCCACGAAGCGGTCGAAGTCCTTCCGCACCGCGCCCATCTCGCGGCACATGTGCCGGGCGGTGTCGCGCACCTGGGTGTCGTCGTGATAGAGCAGGCGGGGGTACAGCCCTTCGTCCTGCTGGTTCAGATGGGCGTTCAGCTTGCGGGCCAGCGCCTCCACATCCGCGCGCACGCGGGCGGCGGCGGTGCGGGCCTCGGGTGCAGCCAGCAGGGTGTCGATGTGCTGGATGATGGCGGACAGTTCGGCGTGCTGCTGTCGGTAATGGGCGGCAAGACGGCTGGTCATGAACGATCATCCTCCGTATCGGGCGCCGGCATTGAGAGAGCCGGTGCGTCGTTGTTACGCAGGGCACGTCAGAGTCGTCTGGTTTGTCTTTTGCAATATTCCTGTCGCCGGAGTGTCAAAAAAGGCTGACAGCCATAAACAGGATCGGCAAACCCTTGTGACGGTATCCTGCTTTTTTGTTTTCAATGATATCAGACGGGGCAACGCCGTCAACGCATATGGCTGAGGAGGGGGTATGTTTGAACCGTCTCTTTGGTCTTATACTGTTGGATGCAAGAAAAAGGGGAGGCGCCCGGCCTCCCCTTTTTTCCACGGCGCGGACGGCTTATTTGTCGCCGCGCAGAACCTCCTTCACGTGGCCGGCGGCCTTGTCGATCTTGCCCTCGGTCTTGCGGGCCTCGCCGCGGGCTTGCATCTCGCGGTCACCGGTCAGCTTGCCGGTTTCCTTCTGCACCTGCCCGGCGACTTCCTTGGCGGCGCCCTTGATGCGGTCCTTGTCGATCATGGTCCTTGTCCTTTCTGACGGGCCGTTGATGTCTGATACCGCTATCAACACGCAGCCGGGCTGGGGCGTTGCGGTTCCAGGCGGGGTACTACAGCCTTGCCGTCACCGCCGCGATGAGGGCCTGTGCCTGATCCCCGTCATAAGGCTCGGCCCGGCCCGATCCCCACACCGGGCCGGGCCACGCCGGGTCGCCGGCATGGCGGGCGATGACGTGGATGTGAAGCTGGGGCACCATGTTGCCCAGCATGCCCACGTTGATCTTGTCGGCCTTGGCGACGGCGGCCAGCACGGCGGAAAGGGCGGAGATCTCCTCCATCAGGACACCGCGGTCGCCGAAGGTCAGGTCGTGGAATTCCCGCGCGCCGCTGCGCTGCGGCACCAGGATCAGCCACGGCCACACCCGGTTGTTCATCAGCAGCAGGCGGCTCAGCCCCAGGTCGGCCACGAACAGCGTGTCGGCGGCCAGCCGCTCGTGCAGGTGGAACGGGGCGGGGGCGGATTCGGGTGCCGGGTCCGTATGCGCTGGGGACATGGGTGCTTCCCTTCTGGAGTGGTGTGGAATAATCCCCGCAAGGCCCTGTTCGTTCAGGCAGCGACGGTTGCGGTGCGGGTGAATCTGTATAGAATATGCCGGACGATCTAGGGTGACCGTTCGGGTATGGCGGCCCGGTGTCGGGCGGCGGACCATCCCTTCAAGAGACTCGTTTCCAGTCAAGAGACGCATTTCCAGGGGTTGTTCGTACCAAAAGGCCGCGGGCAGGGTCACCCAGAGACAAAGCCAAGCAACCAGAGCAGCGCCGGGTTCGGGGCGGAACGTTGGCAGGGGCGGCATGGCCGCGGTAAACCCTGTCCGCGGGCTGCGCGGCGCGGAGTGGATGCCGGAACGGCCGAGCGGTTCCGGGTGACGAGGTGTGGGAAAGCGGATATCCATGCGCAAATCAGCGATTGCGGTTCTGATACTGGTCATACTCGGCAATGTCGGGGCCTGGGCGCTGTGGAACCGCCCCGTTGCCGAGCGGCCATGGGCCGGCGTGATCGCCGGCGTCGGCTACACCCCCTTCCACCCCGACAAGAGCCCGACCCGGCGTGACCGCCCGTCCCAGGCGGACATCGAAAAGGATCTGGCCGCCATCGAGGGTGCCGTCCGCGGGGTGCGTATCTATTCCACCACCGACGGGTCGGAACAGGTTCCGGCGGCGGCGCGCCGCCTGGGCATTCCGGTCACCGCCGGCGCCTGGGTGCAGGGCAAGCCCGACATCGACGAGCCGGAAATCGCCGGCCTGATCAAGCTGGCCCGGACATACCCCAACGTGCGCCGCGTGCTGGTGGGCAACGAGGCGATCCTGCGCGCCGACATCACGGTGCCGCAGGCCATCGACTACATCAAGCGCGTCAAGAAGATGGTCAACGTGCCGGTATCCACCGCGGAACCGTGGCACGTGTGGCTGCAGCACCCCGAGCTGGTGGACGCCGTGGACTTCATGGCCGTGCACCTTCTGCCCTATTGGGAAGGGGTTCCGGTGGACCAGGCGGTCGATTACGCCATGTTCCGCTACAACGAGCTGAAGACCAAGTACCCCAACAAGCACATCGTCATCTCCGAAATCGGCTGGCCGTCGGACGGGCCGTGGCGCCGCGGGGCCGAGGCCAGCCAGGTCAATCAGGCCAAGTTCATCCGCAACTTCCTGAACGTGGCGGCGCAGAACCGGCTCGACTACTTCATCATGGAAGCCTTCGACCAGCCGTGGAAGCGCGAGATCGAAGGGACCGCCGGCACCTCGTGGGGCCTGTGGGACGCGTGGCGGGTGCCGAAGTTCCCCATGACCGGCTCGGTCCTGGAAACCAAGAACTGGCCGGTGATGTGCGCGACCTCCATCGCGCTGGGCTTCCTGCCCATGGTGTTCTTCCTGTGGCGGCGCAACGACCTGAAGATCGGCGGCCAGCTCTTCTACGGCGGGCTGATCCAGGCGGTGGCCTCGGTCCTGGTGTTCACGGTGACGGCGGCATCCGCCGCGGGTCTGGCGACCACCACCGAAATCGCCTGGGGCGTGCTGATCTTCTGCCAGCTCGTGCTGCTGGCGGTGATGCTGATCGACGGGCTGGAACTGACCGAGGTGGTGTGGCAGGACAAGTTCCGCCGCCGCTTCCAGCCGTGCCAGGCGTCCCCGGCCCCCGACGCGCCCAAGGTGTCGATCCACGTGCCGTGCTACAACGAGCCGCCGCACATGGTGATGCAGACGCTGGACGCGCTGGCCCGGCTCGACTACCCCAACTATGAAGTGCTGCTGCTGGACAACAACACCAAGGATCCCGAGGTGTGGAAGCCGGTGGAGGCCTATTGCCGGATGCTGGGCGACAAGTTCCGCTTCTTCCACCTGGACAACTGGCCGGGCTACAAGGCGGGCGCGCTCAACTACGGCCTGTCGGTGACCGCCCCCGACGCCGAGCACATCGCGGTGATCGACAGCGACTATCAGGTCCACCCCGACTGGCTGAAGGCGACCATCCCGCACTTCGCCCGTCCCGAGGTGGGATTCGTCCAGTCGCCGCAGGATTACCGCGAATGGGCCGGCAACCTGTTCCAGCGCATGATCAACTGGGAATACGCCGGCTTCTTCCACATCGGCATGATCCAGCGCAACGAGCGCAACGCCATCATCCAGCACGGCACCATGACCATCATCCGCAAGGCGGCGCTGAAGGGCGAGGGCCGGTGGGGCGAATGGTGCATCACCGAGGACGCCGAACTGGGCCTGCGCCTGTTCGAGGCGGGGTACGAGGCGGTCTATATGCCGGAGAGCTACGGCAAGGGTCTGGTGCCCGACAGCTTCTCCGCCTACAAGACGCAGCGCTTCCGCTGGGCCTATGGCGCGGTGCAGATCCTCAAGCACCACTGGCGCGAACTGGCGCCGGGCGCCAAGAAGCTGACCATCGGGCAGAAATACCACTTCATCACCGGCTGGCTGCCGTGGTTCGCGGATGCCGCCCACATGGTGTTCGGCGTTGCCGGCATCGTGTGGTCGCTGGGGCTGCTGCTGTTCCCGAAGTACTTCGAGTTCCCGCCCAACGCCTTCATGATCCCCACGCTCAGCGTCTTCGCCTTCAAGGTCGGCGCCAGCCTGTGGCTTTATGAGGCGCGCGTGCGCTGCGGCTTCTGGGACAAGGTGGGGGCGGCGGTGGCCGGCATGGCCCTGACGCACACGGTGGGCCGGGCCATGTGGCTGGGCATGTTCACCTCGGGCCGTCCGTTCGTCCGCACGCCCAAGTGCGAGAACCAGCCGGCGCTGATGCAGGCGTTCCTGATGGCGCGGGAGGAAATCGCCCTGTTGACCTGCCTGTGGCTGGCGGCGCTGGCCATCGTGCTGGTGTTCGGGCGCGAGAACCGCGATGCCTTCATGTGGGCGGGCCTGCTGATCGTGCAGTCGCTGCCCTATATGGCGGCGCTGATCACCTCCATGATCAACGTGTTCCCGGAAATCCACTGGGGCCGCCCGAACCGCCGCGCGGTGCCGGTGTCGGAAGCCGCCGACTGAGGTCTGGAACCGGGTCTGAACGGGTCAAAACGCTGCCGGGCCTTTCCCCACGGGAAAGGCCCGGTTTTTTGTGCCCGATGGGGTATATGACCATCCGGGACCGGCAACGGGGCTTTCGGTGCACTACGCAACCGGGGGGTACCGCTCCATCTTTGTGGTATGATGTCCCTGTTGGACATCCTTTCGCGTGAAAGGAGCCGCCTGTCATGCCCGACTCCTTCATTGGCCGCTCCGAACGGCTGGTCCGGCCCACCTTGGGCGTGGACCGCGCCGGGTCGGCCACCGACCACCCCCACCGGGACCGCCGTCACGACCGCGAGCACCCACCGCAGGACCAGCATCCCGACCGCCGCGACGCCAAGCCGCCGAATCCGCTGCGGCGCCGGCTTTACGACCTGCTGTTCGAGGAAATCGACGATATCGAGGCCCTGTCGCCGGGGCAGAAGACGCGGATCAAGGACAACCTGCGCACCAACCTGACCGCCGCCGCCCAGGCGCACGCCCAGGCCCGCCAGATCGCCTCCCATCCGCCGCACCCGGCGGCCCCGCGCGCCCGGTTGGAGCGCCACCCGTTGCCCGGCGCCCTTCCGCCCGCCATCCCGCCGGCCAGCGACGTTGAGGACGAGTCGCTGGCCCAGGCGTTGCTGGCCGACCCGGCGCTGGAGGTGGACCACGACGGCATCGTCGGGCTTGCGGTGGCCGATGGTTCTCACCTGACCCCCGACGAGGTGCTGGAGAACGCCCGCCTGACCCGCCAGATGCACGATTGTCTGGCGCTGCACACCGAACGGGCGCGCAAGGTGGCGGTGTACCTGCACCTGCTGCTCGGCATCCACCCCGACCCGCGGCCCCACGTGATGGTGGTGGACGTTTAGGCGCCATCCCCCGCCCGCAGGTGGCCCAGCGGCAGCGCCCCTTGGGCCTTGACCGTCTGGATGGCGAAGTTGCTGCGGATGTCGCTGATCCCCGGAATCTTCAGCAGGGTATCGACCAGGAACCGCTCGTACCCCGCCAGATCGGGCACCACCACCTGCAGCAGGAAATCGGTTTCCCCCGATACCAGATGGCAGGTCACCACCTCCGGCAACGTCTGGACGGCGGTGCGGAAGGCGGTGGCCATGGCGTCCTGATGCCGCTCCACCTTCACGCCCACGAACACCGTCAGCCCCAGCCCGACGCCGGCCCGGTCCAGGGTGGCGTGATAGCCCTGGATCACCCCCGCGTCCTCCAGCATCCGCACCCGCCGCAGGCAGGGCGACGGCGACAGCCCCACCCGCTCCGCCAGTTCCACGTTGCTGAGCCGGCCGTCCTGCTGCAGCGCCGACAGGATGCGCCAGTCGATGGCATCCAATTTTGATTTTGGCATTATCGGCCCCTATCAGAATTCTTCTTGGCAGAATCTGCCAGGATCATGGCTCTGTGTGGCTGTCTTCGCAAGGACATGCCCTGCCCCGCCGGATTACCGTGCCCCATCGCACAAACGGGGGGAAACGCCATGACCGGAATCGAGCTGTCGGGGATGACCATGTTCATGGGCGCGCTGGCCGTGGCTTATCTGGTGCCGGGGCCGGACATGGTGCTGGTGCTGCAAACCGGGGCGGTGCGCGGGCGCAACACCGCCCTGCTGACCGCCGCCGGGCTGGCCCTGTCCCGCGGCGTGCATGTGGCTTTGGCCGCCCTGGGGCTGGCGGCCCTGCTGCACGCCGCCCCGGTGCTGTTCGAGGCGGTGCGGCTGGCCGGGGCCGCCTATCTGGTCTGGCTGGGCATCGCCATTCTGCGGGCGCCGTCGCTGCTGCCCCCGGGCGCGGACGCCGCGGTGGCGGCCCCCTCGGCCATGGCGGCGGTGATGCGGGGGCTGGTGACCAACATCTCCAACCCCAAGGCGCTGCTGTTCTGCTCGGTCCTGCTGCCCCAGTTCATCGATACCGGGGCGGGGAACGTGCCGGCGCAGTTCGCGGTGCTGGGGCTGGTTCTGGTGGCGCTGGGGGCGGCTTTCGACGTGGTGTACGCCTGTGCCGGCGGCGCGCTGGGCCGCTGGCTGGCCCGGTACCCGGCGGCGCTGGCGGCGCAGCGCTGGGTCTTCGCCCTGCTGCTGATCGGCTTCGCCGTCCGGCTGGCGTGGGCGGGGTGAGGACAGAAAAGGGCCGGGACGTCGCCGTCCCGGCCCTTTGTCCGTGTTCGGAAAACCGTCCCGCCTCAGCGGCGGAACAGGAACTCGCGGCCCACCTTCACCCGGCGCTCGCCGTCGTATTCGATGATGTCGGCGGTGGCATAGGTCTCGGTCCAGCGTTCGGGCAGGTAGCTGCCGGTGCCGATGATGTCTACCGGCGCGTTGGCGTCGGCCATCAGCCGGCACTTGGCCGGGCCGAAGCCCGACGACGCCACGATCTTCACCGCCGCGAATCCGGCCTCGTCCAGCGTTTCGCGCATCCAGTGGATGGCCGCCGCCGACACGCCGGTACCGATCAGGTAGCGAAGCTGGGTTTCGTCGCGGTAGCCGCGGATGGCGTGGGGGGCATGGCGTTCCAGCACCGCGTACGATCCCGGCGGGTCCAGCCCCTCGACGAAGCGCCCGCCCGGCGTGTCCAGACGGATGGCCAGCCGGCCCGACGCCGCCAGGTCGGGGAAACGGCGGCAAACCTCCAGGCTGTCGGTGATCTCGCGCCCGAAATAATCCACCAGAACCGTCAGCGGCTGGTCGGGGAAGGTCTCGTGGAACATCTCCGCCGCCCGCACGGTGGACCCGGCGTAGCCGATCAGGGCGTGGGGCATGGTGCCCTGGCCCCGGCCACACCCGAAATAATGGGCGGTGGCGTCGGTGGCGTTGCCGACGAAGCCCTTGGCCCCCACCTTGCGCCGCGCCCGCTCCGACCCGACGGAGGCGGCATAGGCCATCATCTCCGCCATTTCGGTGCCGGCGCAGTGGCGGGCGTCCATGGCCAGGAAGGCCACCTTGGGCAGATCGGCGCACATGGTGAAGGCGTTGTAGGCCGCCACGCAGGCCGGCCCCAGCTTCATCAGGAACAGCGTTTCCAGATCGACGAGGTGATAGAACGAGCCGGTGATGTACACCATCGGCTCGCCGGCCCCCACCCATTTGCCTTCGGGGAAGTTCAGGGTAACCGACACCTCGGCCCCCCGTTCGGCCATCACCGCGTTCAGCCAGTCGATGGCCAGCCGCGGGGCGGACACCACCGGGCGGCGCATGAACACGGCATAGGTGACGGTGCGGTCACCGAATTTCCCCACCGTTTCCTTGGTGCGGCGGAAATAGGTGTCGGTCCAGTCGGGCACCGACGCGCTCGCAGGGTGGGCGGCGGCGGGATGGGGGGTGGTGGGCTTGGTCTTGGTCATGATGCGTGCCGGTTGTTGGACCCGGCCCCCCACCCTTGAACGTTTGCGTCCGGGCGGATGGGGGGCCGGCTGGTCCGGGTTACTCCGCCGCCACCGCCACCGCGGCACGCCGTTCCGCCTCGCGCTGGACCCGCGCCCGCTTCAGCTCGTCGGCCAGCAGGAACGCCAGTTCCAGCGACTGCGCCCCGTTCAGGCGGGGGTCGCAGGCGGTGTGGTAACGGTCGCGCAGGTCGCCGTCCTCGATGGCCTGGGCGCCGCCGATGCACTCGGTGACGTCACGGCCGGTCAGCTCGAAATGCACGCCGCCGGGGTGGGTGCCTTCGGCCTGATGCACGGCGAAGAAGATCTTCGCCTCGGCCAGGATGCGGTCCACGGGCCGGGTCTTGTAGCCGCTGGCGGACTTGATGGTGTTGCCGTGCATGGGGTCGGACGACCACACCACCTTGCGCCCCTCGGCCTTGACCTTGCGCAGCAGGGGGGGAAGCTTTTCCGCCGCCTTGTCGGCCCCCATGCGCACGATCAGCGTCAGCCGGCCCGCCTCGTTCTCCGGGTTCAGCGTGTCGATCAGGCGGATCAGGTCGTCGGGGTCCAGCGACGGGCCGCACTTCAGCCCCAGCGGGTTCTTGACGCCCTTGAGGAATTCCACGTGCGCGCCGTCCACCTGACGGGTGCGGTCGCCGATCCACAGCATGTGGGCCGACACGTCGTACCAGTCGCCGGTGGTGCTGTCGCGGCGGGTCAGCGCCTCTTCCCACGGCAGCAGCAGCGCTTCGTGGCTGGTGAAGAAGTCCGTCTCGCGGATCTGCGGCGTGGTCTCCGCCGTGATGCCGCAGGCGGCCATGAAGCCCAGCGCCTCGTCCAGCCGGTTGGCCAGATCCTGGAACCGCTCGCCCTGGGGGCTGTTCTTGACGAAATCCAGCGTCCACTGGTGCACCTTGTGCAGGTCGGCATAGCCGCCCTGGGCGAAGGCGCGCAGCAGGTTCAGCGTCGCCGCCGCTTGGGTGTAGGACTGCATCATCCGTTCGGGATCGGGGATGCGCGAGGCATCGGTGGCCTCGAACCCGTTGATGATGTCGCCGCGGTAGCTGGGGTACTCCCGGCCGTCGATGACCTCGGTGTCGGCCGAGCGCGGCTTGGCGAACTGGCCCGCCATGCGTCCGACCTTGATCACCGGAATGGCGGCGCCGAAGGTCAGCACCACGGCCATCTGCAAGAGCACGCGGAAGGTGTCGCGGATGTTGTTGGGATGGAACTCCGCAAAGCTTTCGGCGCAGTCGCCGCCTTGCAGCAGAAAGGCGTTGCCGTCCACCGCATCGGCCAGGGCGGCCTTCAGCCGCCGGGCCTCGCCCGCAAAGACGAGCGGCGGATAGGAGCCGAGACGTTCGACGACGGCATCAACCTTGGCCGGATCGGGATAGGCCGGCAACTGCTTCACCGGCTTCATTCTCCAGCTTTTCGGGGTCCAAACCTCCACCATGGCGCTTACTCTTTCCGATCAACTGTCTGACCACTTTCGGCCGAAGGGCCGAAGGCTTAAAGCTATACGTCGCCGGGCGGTTTTTTTCCACTTATTCTAAGGGTAGGGTGGTGCGCTTTGGCCGTTCACGCCGTGGCGTTGAAATCGTCCAGCAGGGTGGCGATGCGGCCGCTGTCGGACTGGTCCATGATGACGCGGGCGCGGCGGCAGGCGGCGATCAGGTCCATGGCCCGCAGGCGCCGCTTCACCACCGGCACGCTGTTGGACGACATGGACAACTCCCGCACCCCCAGCCCCAGCAGCAGCGCCGTATAGCGCGGGTCGCCGGCGATCTCGCCGCACACCGACACCGGGATGCGGGCGCGCAGGCCCGCCTCCACCGTGAACTGGATCAGCCGCAGAACCGCCGGGTGCAGCGGGTCGTAGAGGGAAGCCACCTGCTCGTCGCCGCGGTCGATGGCCAGCGTGTACTGGGTCAGGTCGTTGGTGCCGATGGCGAAGAAGTCGGACACGTGGCTGAGCGCGTCCGCCGACAGCGCGGCCCCCGGCACCTCCACCATCACGCCCACGGGCGGCAGGGGATCGGCGATCTTGACCCCCCGCCGGCGCAGGCGCCGGGCGATGGTGGCGATCATCTCGCGCACCGTCTGCACCTCCGCCACGCTGGAAATCATCGGCAGCAGGATGCGCAAGGGGCCGTGGGCGCCGGCCCGCAGCATGGCTGCAAGCTGGGTTTCCAACAGCTTCGGTTCCCGCAGGCCCAGGCGGATGGCGCGCAGGCCCAGCGCCGGATTGGCCGGCTCGCCGTAGCGGCCCTGCATCCAGCCGGCCAGCTTCTCGCCGCCGACGTCCATGGTGCGGGCGGTGACGGTGCGCCCGTCCATGCCCTCCACGATGGTGCGCAGCGCCTTGTACTGCTCGTCCTCGTCGGGCAGGTCGTCGCGGTTCATGAACAGGAATTCGGTGCGCAGCAGCCCGATCCCCTCCACGCCCACGTTCAGCGCGTTCTCCAGGTCGCGGGGAAGCTCCAGGTTGGCGTTCAGCACGATGGCGGTGCCGTCGCGGGTGACGGCGGGCAGGCGCTTCAGCGCCTTGAGCTGTTCGCGCTCCTGCTCCTGCTCCATCTGGCGGTGGCGGAATTCCTCCAGCACGTCGGCGGGCGGGTCGATGACCACGCGGCCGTTGATGCCGTCCACCACCACCATGGTGCCGTTGCGCACGCCGGTCAGCAGCCCGGCCACCCCCAGCACGGCGGGCAGGCCCAGCGAGCGGGCCATGATCGCCGTGTGCCCCTCGGCCCCGCCCAGCACGGTGGCGATGCCGGCCACCCGCCGGGGGTCCAGGAGCGCTGTGTCGGCGGGCGTCAGCTCCTCGGCCAGCACCACGGTGCCCGCCGGCAGCATGGCGAACGCCTTGTAGTCGTGCTGCATCAGGTTGCGGATCAGCCGGCGCCCCACCTCGCGCACGTCGGCGATGCGCGCGGCCAGATAGGCGTCGTCCATGGCGGCGAAGGTCTGGGCGATGGTGGCGATTTCCGCCTGCACCGCCGCCTCGGCGTTGATGCCCTGGGTGCGGATGCGCTGTTCCACCCCGCGGGTCAGGCGGGAGTTGGTGACCATCGCCGTGTGGGCGTCCAGCAGGATGCCGATCTCTTCCGACGCCGCTTCGGGCAGGGTGGCGGCCTTGGTCTTCAGCTTGCGGAGCTGGCGCCGGGCCTTGCCCGCGGCTTCCTGGAAGCGGGTGACCTCCGCCTCGGTCCCGTCGGGCTGGATGGGGTATTCGGGCACGCGCACGGCCCCGCTTTCCACCAGATGGACGGGGCCGATGGCAATGCCGGGCGACACCCCCAGCCCGCGCAGCACGCGGCCGGGGATGCAGGGACGCTCATTCTTCATCGAACTTGCGGTTTACCAGATCGGCCAGGGCGGCGATGGCGTCGGCGGCGTCGGGGCCGCTGGCGCTGACGTTGATGGTGGAGCCGATGCCGGCGGCCAGCATCATCAGCCCCATGATGGAGACGCCCGACACGGTGGTGTCGCCGCGGCGGACCTCCACCTCGCTGGTGAAGGTGCCGGCCAGCTTGACGAACTTCGCCGCCGCGCGGGCATGCAGGCCGCGCTGGTTGGCGATGGTCAGGGTCCGGGAAAGGGTCTGCCCGTCTCCGGCGGCGGAGGCGGGGGAATGGCCGATGCTCATGGGGCGGTTTCCGCTGGTGTCTTGGGCCGGACCGTTCTGGAGGGCCGGTTGGGGGCCGATGGGGGATGCGCCGCTCTTATGTGGTGCGCGGGTCAGACGTCGGACAGGAGGGAGGAAGCGACGTTGATGTATTTTTGCCCGGCGTCGCGCGCCGCGGTCACGGCGCTGACCAGGGTCGTGCTCTCCTGCTTGCGCACGCTGGCCAGCTTGATCAGCATGGGCAGGTTGACGCCCGCGATCACCTCCACCTTCGCCTTGTCCATGATGGAGATGGCGAGATTCGACGGGGTGCCGCCGAACATGTCGGTCAGCACCACCACCCCGGCGCCGTCATCGACCGCGGCCACCGAATTCAGGATGTCGTGCCGGCGCTGTTCCATATCGTCGTCCGGCCCGATGCACACGGCACGGACCTGCGCCTGCTCGCCCACGACATGCTCCAGGGCGGCGATGAACTCTTCCGCCAAGCGGCCATGGGTGACAAGAACCAAACCGATCATCGCGCGTCCTTATATCCAAAGAACCCCAACCCGGCGGTACCGGGTCTGCCTGTTGCGCCCCTCGGTGTCAGCCGGGGCGCGGGCTGTGCCGTTCAAGGTCGCGGTGGCTGAGGCCGGTCTTGACCCCCACCTCCCGCAGCCACGCGGCCAGACGTTCGGCCACATAGACGGAACGGTGACGTCCCCCGGTGCAGCCTACCGCAATGGTGAGGTAGCTTTTGCCTTCTTGGTTGTAGCGTGGCAACAGCGGCTGCAACAAGCCCGTCAAATTGGTGAAAAAAGCCGGAAAATCGGGGTCCGAGGCCACGCGGCGGGCCACCGCCTCGTCCTGGCCGGTCAGCGGGCGCAGCGCCGGATCCCAGTGCGGGTTGGTCAGGAACCGCACGTCGAACACCAGATCCGCTTCGCGCGGCAGCCCCAGCCGGAACGAGAACGACAGCACGGACACCAAGAGCCCCGGTTCGGCATTCAGCGCGAAATGCCCCGACAATTGCCGGCGCAGGTCGTGGATCGACAGCGCCGTGGTGTCGATGGACAGGTCCGCCGTGTCGCGCAAGGGCGCCAGCAGCGCGCGTTCGCGCTGGATGCCGTCGGGCACCGGGCGGTCGAGCGCCAGCGGATGCCGGCGGCGGGTTTCGGTGAAGCGGCGCTGCAGCACCTCGTCGCTGCATTCCAGGAACAGCAGCGTGACGTTCAGGTCGGGGCGGCGGCGCAGCCCCTCCAACTGGTCCAGAAAGGCGTCGGAGGAGAAATCGCGCGTGCGGCTGTCGATGACGATGGCCAGCGGGCGGTTGCCGCTTTCCACCTGCTGCACCAGGGCCGGCACCAGCGAGAGCCGCAGGTTGTCCACCGATTCATAGCCCAGATCCTCCAGCGCCTTCAGCGCCACCGACATGCCGGCCCCGGACAGGCCGGTGACCAGCAGAACCCGCCGGCGCGGGTCCGTGGCACCGGCGGACGGGCCGGTGGCGGGACGGGGGGATGGGGGGATGGGCACGGGGGTCATGATCGAACCGGCATCATCAAAACACGGGACGGATGGGAACGGAGCCAAGCGTCGGCAGCGCCCGGGCCGCCAGCCGCAGCTTGGCCGGCGCCGAGGCGTCGAACGGGTCGAGATCCAGCCGCGCCACGCGGTGTCCCAGCAGGTCGGCGGTGCCGCCCTCGTCCGGCAGCCGCTCCACACGGGCGCGCGGCACCAGATCGGCCACCAGAGCCACCGGCACCTCGGCCACGGCGGGCAGGGCGGCGATGCCCACCCCGCGCACCTCCAGCAAGCCGGCCAGCGCAGGCGGTGCCGAGGCCAGAACCCGGCCCGGCACCCCGCCGCCGTCGCGCAGAACCACCCGGTCGTCGGCCACGAGTCGCGCTCCTTCGTCGATCAGCCGCAGGGCAAGATCGGATTTCCCGCTGCCGGACGGGCCGCGCAGCAGCACCCCGGCCGTCAGCGCGTCCCCCCGTTCCCGCGGCAGAACCAGCAGAACGCATGTGGCGTGGACGGTCAGCATGGGTATCGCCGATCCTGCCTGTGCCCCATCCGTCCCCAAATCCCCAATTCCATCGCGGTGTATGAAAGAAGCGTGGGCCGCCAGGGGGGTTCTGTCAATACGGCGGACAATACGGACAGAGGGACGGTGGCGGGGTACGCCGTGCGCCGCCCCCCGCCCCGTCCGGCGTGACCCTTCCGCCGCGCCGCCCCCCTATGGCGCCGCATGGCTAGGCCGCATCGGTCTGGGCGGCGCGGTACAGCTCCAGGTATTCCCGCGCCGGGGCTTCCCAGCCGAAATCGCGGGTCATGGCGTGGCGGGCGATGACCTGCCAGCGGTCGGGGCGGCGGTACAGCGCCAGCGCCCGGCGCAGGCAGAACGCGATCTCCCGCACCGTGGCGGCACCAAAGCTGAAGCCGGTGGCCGCCCCGTCGTTGACCGCCGCCGGGGTGGCGTCGATCACCGTGTCGGCCAGCCCGCCCGTGCGGCGCACCAGCGGCAGCGTGCCGTATTTCAGGGCATAGAGCTGGGTCAGCCCGCACGGCTCCGACCGCGACGGCACCAGCAGCAGGTCGGCCCCGGCCTGGAGCCGGTGGGACAGCCCCTCGTCATAGCCGATGCGCACGCCCACCGATCCGGGGTGCCACGCGGCCAATTGGCGGAATCCCTGCTCCATCCACGGCTCGCCGGTGCCCAGAACCGCAAGCTGGCCGCCGGCGGCCACCCAGCCGCCCGCCGCCTCCAGCACCAGATCCAGGCCCTTGTGCCAGGTCAGCCGGCTGACCACCGCGGCCAGCGGGCGGGCGGCGGCGCGTTCCAGCCCGAACGCCTCCTGCAGGGCGGTCTTGCACACCGCCTTGCCGCCCAT
Source organism: Azospirillum fermentarium (assembly GCF_025961205.1). Taxonomy (NCBI): domain Bacteria; kingdom Pseudomonadati; phylum Pseudomonadota; class Alphaproteobacteria; order Rhodospirillales; family Azospirillaceae; genus Azospirillum; species Azospirillum fermentarium. The sequence goes on along the minus strand of NZ_JAOQNH010000001.1, from coordinate 381,899 downwards.
GTCCCCGGCGGAATAGGGGGCGGGCAGCAGCGGGTCGCGGGCGGGATCCCACACCCCGTAATCCACCCCGTTCAGGATGCCCGACAGCCGGTCGGCGCGCACCGACAGCAGCCCTTCCAGCCCGGCCCCCTGCTCGTCGGTCTGGATTTCCTGGGAGTAGGTCGGGCTGACCGTGGTCAGGCGGTCGGCGTAATAGCATCCGGCCTTCAGGTAGCCGACGCTGCCGTAATACTCCACCCCGTCGATGGCGTAGGCGGAGGAGGGCAGGTGGATGTCCCCCATGGTCCACGGCGGGAATTGCCCCTGATAGGCGATGTTGTGGATGGTCAGCACCGTGCCGGGCCGCCGCTCGCCGCCGAAGCGGTCGGGGCGCAGGCGCAGGTACGCCGGCACCAGCCCCGCCTGCCAGTCGTGGGCGTGCAGCACGTCGGGGCGCCACCACGGGTCCAGCCCGGCGGGCGCCGTGAAGGCCGCCGCCGCCCACGCCAAGGCGGCGAAGCGCTGGGCGTTGTCGGGCCAGTCGCGCCCGTCCGGCCCCATGTAGGGGTTGCCGGGCCGGCCGAACAGGGCCGGTGCGTCGAGCGCATAGGCCGGGGTGCCGTCGGGCATGCGGCCCAGCAGCATCCGCGGTGCCGCCCCGGCCATGCCGGGCAGGTCGGGGATGGGATCGCCGACCGGGGCCAGATCGCTCAAGCCCTTCAGCACCGCGGGATAACCCGGCAGCAGCAGGCGCACGTCGGCGCCGGCGCGGGCGAGCGCCGGGGGCAGGGCGGCGCTGACATCGGCCAGCCCCCCGGTTTTCACCAGGGGGTAGCATTCGGAGGTCACGAACAGGATGCGCATGGCGGTCAGGCGGTCTCCCCGGCGGTGCCGCCGGTCGGCTGGAGCTTCTGGATCATGTCGCGGGTGATGAGGCAGATGCCGTTCTCACTGCGGTAGAAGCGCTGGGCGTCCAGCGCGGGGTCTTCGCCCACCACCAGCCCCTCGGGGATTTCCACCCCATGGTCCACCACCACGCGGGTCAGCCGGGCGTGGCGCCCGATGTCGCATTCGGGCAGCACCACGCATTCGCTGAGCTCGGCGTAGGAATTGACCCGCACCGACGAGAACAGCAGCGACCGGCGCACGCTGGAGCCGGAGATGATGCAGCCCCCCGACACCAGGCTGTCCACCGCCATGCCGCGGCGGTCATCGTCGTCGAACACGAACTTCGCCGGCGGAAGCTGTTCCTGATAGGTGAAGATGGGCCAGTCGCGGTTGTACATGTTCAGCGACGGGGTGACGCGGGTCAGGTCGATGTTGGCCTCCCAATAGGCGTCGATGGTGCCCACGTCGCGCCAGTAGGGCGCCTGCCCCGGCGCGTCCGCGATGGACGAGCGGGCGAAGTCGTGGGCGATCACGCGGGCCCGCGGCACCAGATAGGGGATGATGTCCTTGCCGAAGTCGCGGCTGGAATTGGGATCGTTGAAATCCCGCTCCAACTGGTCATAGAGGAACTCGGCGTTGAAGACGTAGATGCCCATGCTGGCCAGCGCCATGTCGGGCTTGCCCGGCACGCACGGCGGGTCGGCGGGCTTTTCCACGAAGTCGATCACCCGGCCTTCGCCGTCCACATGCATGACGCCGAAGCCGGTGGCCTCCATCCGCGGCACTTCCATGCAGGCCACGGTCATGTCGGCCTTGCGGGCGATGTGATCCTCCAGCAGGACGCCGTAGTCCATCTTGTAAACATGGTCGCCGGCCAGGATCAGCACGTATTCCGGCCCGTGGCCGCGCAGGATGTCCAGGTTCTGGTACACCGCATCCGCCGTGCCCTGGTACCACGCGGTTTCGCTGATGCGCTGCTGGGCGGGCAGAAGGTCGCAGAACTCGTTCACTTCACCGCGGAAGAAGTTCCAGCCGCGCTGCAGGTGGCGCAGCAGGCTGTGCGACTTGTACTGTGTCAGCACGCCGATGCGGCGGAAGCCCGAATTGATGCAGTTGGACAGGGCGAAGTCGATGATGCGGAACTTGCCGCCGAAATAGACCGCCGGCTTGGCCCGCCGGTCGGTGAGCTGCTTCAGCCGGCTGCCACGGCCGCCGGCCAGAACCAGAGCGACGGCGCGCCGGGGGGCGTGCCGCAAATCCCGTGTATCGAGCATGAGGCGGGTGATCCTTCCTGTTCGTTCACCCGGCTTGTGCGCTGCCGGGCTTATCCTTGGGCCTTCCGGTGGAACGGTGCCACAAATCCGCCGCCCATGCCATGGGGCGGCATTCGTATTCATCGGACGCTGTGCGTATGCGGCACTGCCTCCTAGGCCGAAGGTTGCATGCCTATTTTTTGACCATATGGCCGGGACGGGGTGGGTCCACACCCGTTCGTAGTCAGGCGAAACAGGGTTTAGATATTGAATCTCCTCAGATTGCGATCCTGTTGCAGGTGCGAAATGTGGGCAAAAAATAGGCAAAATCAGCAAAACGACTCGGCTTTGAGGCTCTTGCCGGAGGCTTAGCCCGTTCGGCGAGGTGCCGATTCCCGCGGCAAAAGCTTTGGCATCACTCTTGCTACAGAAGGGACCGACACTGGCCCCGCCCGACCCGGCCCTCCGCCGGCAGGGTCCGGGGCGGGAGCAACCTGTTGATATGAGGAGCCTCGATGAACCGACTGTCCCTTCGCGCGGCCACGGCCGCGGCGGCTGTTCTGGGCGTGGCCGGTCTGCCTGCCGCTGCCCTGGCTCAGGACGCGGCGGCGGCCGCAGCGCCGGCGGCCCCGGCGCTGAGCAGCGGTGACACCGCGTGGGTACTGGTGTCCACGGTGCTGGTCCTGTTCATGACCATCCCCGGTCTGGCCCTGTTCTACGGCGGCATGGTCCGCAAGATGAACGTGCTGGCGACGGTGATGCAGAGCTTCGCCATCACCTGCCTGATCACCATCCTGTGGTTCGCCGTCGGCTACAGCATCGCCTTCACCGAAGGCACCCCGTACTTCGGCGGCCTGTCCAAGGCGTTCCTGGCCGGCATCGGCAAGGACAGCCTGTCGGGCACCATCCCGGAAACGGTGTTCGTCACCTTCCAGATGACGTTCGCCATCATCACCCCGGCGCTGATCACCGGTGCCTTCGCCGACCGTATGAAGTTCTCGGCCATGCTGGTGTTCATGGGCATCTGGTCGGTCGTGATCTATGCCCCGATCACCCACTGGGTCTGGGGTCCGGGCGGCTATCTGGCCGGTGACGGCGTGCTGGACTATGCCGGCGGCACCGTGGTGCACATCAACGCCGGTGTGGCCGGTCTGGTCGCGGCCCTGATCCTGGGCAAGCGCAAGGGCTATCCCAACGAGAACTTCGCCCCGCACAATCTGGTGCTGTCGCTGATCGGCGCCTCGATGCTGTGGGTTGGCTGGTTCGGCTTCAACGCCGGTTCGGCGCTCGCCGCCGACGGCCGTGCGGGCATGGCCATGCTGGTCACCCAGATCGCCTCCGCCACCGCCGCCATGGGCTGGCTGTTCGCCGAATGGATCGTCAAGGGCAAGCCCTCGGTCCTGGGCATCATCTCCGGCGCGGTCGCTGGTCTGGTCGCCATCACCCCGGCGTCGGGCTTCGTCGGCCCCATGGGTGCGCTGGTCATCGGTCTGGTCGCCGGCGTGTTCTGCTTCTGGTCGGCCACGTCGCTCAAGAAGATGCTGGGCTATGACGACAGCCTGGACGCCTTCGGCGTGCACGGCGTGGGCGGCATCATCGGCGCCGTTCTGACCGGTGTCTTCGCCCAGCAGTCCATCGGCGGCACCGCCGGTCTGCTGGAAGGCAACGCCGGCCAGGTCATCACCCAGATCTATGGCATCGTCGCCACCCTGGTCTATTCCGCCGTGGGCTCGGCCATCATCCTGAAGGTGATCGATCTGGTGATCGGCCTGCGTGTGGATGAGGACGTGGAACGCGACGGCCTGGATCTCGCCCTGCACGGCGAAACCATCCACTAAGATCGACGCTTCCCTTTCGGTTGCCGGCCGCCGCCGCCGTGGGACATCCACGGCGGCGGTTGCCGTTTGGGTCCGGTGTTTTTTCAGGCTTTGTGCGGCATCGCCGTGCGCGCCGCGTCGATCACCGCCGCCACGGTGGCCGGATCGCCGGCCCGGTCGGTGTTGAGCGTCAGGTCGTAATGGCGGGGGTCGTCCCGCTCGACCTTGAACAGGTCGCGCAGATAGGCGGTGCGCCGCGCGTTCACCGCCCGCACCTCGTCCCGCAGGGCCGTCGCCGCGGCCTCGTTGCCGCCGGCCAGACGGCGGGCGCAGGCGCCCTCGCTCCCGACGATGCACACGCGGAAGGCAGCCTCGCCGCGCAGCAGCAGATGCGCCCCCCGCCCCAGGATCACCCCGCCGTGGGCGGCGATGCCGTGGATGACCCGTGTCAGCAGGCGCTGGTATTCCGGCACCGGGTCGTCCCGTCCCAACAGGGTGGTGTAGAGGAACATGCCGCTGTGTTCGGGGGCGCGTTCGTCCAGCACGCGCATCAGCGCCGGGTCGCTGGTGGCCGACGCCACCACCCGGTCCAGAATATCGCGGTCGTAGCAGCGCACCCCCAGCCGTTCGGCCAGGGCGGCGGCGATGGCCTCGCCGCCGGCCCCGTGATCGCGGGACACGGTGACCACGGGCGGCGGCCCGGCGGCGGTGCCGTGGTGGCGATCCTCGGTGGTGAGAATGGACATGATCGCCTGAAGCTCGTTGTGGGCCATGGGTTACCTCCCCGCCGCGTGAGCGTCCTTGAGATCCGATCCTTTATGTCCTGTGGAGTCTGCGCCCGGTCCCCGAACCGGTCAAGCGCGCGGGGGGAAGACCCTATGCCGCATCCGGGTTAGGGGCGGGTGCCCGGTGCCGATGGCGAGTCCCGAAGCTTTCGGTTCTGAGGGGGCGGACATCGGCCATCACACGGTCTCCGGAACGGCCGGAGCGCGTCAGGGGGCCGCCCCCGCCCCCTGACACGTTCTGGATCAGAGCAGGGTTTCGATCACGCGGTCGGGCGGGGCGTGGCCGTCCACGAAGGTCTTGATGTTGATGATGACCTTCTCGCCCATGTCGATGCGGCCCTCCATGGTGGCCGATCCCATGTGTGGCAGCAGCACCACGTTGTCCAGCTTCAGAAGCTTCGGGTTGACCGCCGGTTCGTGCTCGAACACGTCCAGCCCGGCACCGCCGATGTTGCCCTGGATCAGCAGGCGGGTCAGCGCGCCCTCGTCGATCACCTCGCCGCGGGCGGTGTTGACGATGAAGCACGACGGGCGCATCAGCTTCAGCCGCCGTTCCGACAGCAGGTGGAAGGTGGCCGGGGTGTGGGGACAGTTGATGGACACCACGTCCATGCGGGCCAGCATCTGGTCCAGGCTTTCCCAGTACGTGGCTTCCAGCTCGTTTTCCAGGTCGGGATGCACGCGGCGGCGGTTGTGGTAGTGGATCGACATGCCGAACGCGCGGGCGCGGCGGGCCAGTGCGGAGCCGATGCGGCCCATGCCCAGGATGCCCAGCCGTTTGCCCGACAGCCGGGCGCCCAGCATGGTGGTGGGGCCCCAGCCCTTCCATTCGCCGGACCGCACCAGCCGTTCGCCCTCGGTCAGGCGGCGGGCCACGGCCAGGATCAGGGCCATGGTCATGTCGGCGGTGTCCTCGGTCAGGACGCCGGGGGTGTTGGTGACGGTGATGCCGCGTTCGCGCGCCGCCTTGTGGTCGATGTGATCGACCCCGGTGCCGAACGAGGCGATCAGCTTCAGCCGCGGCCCCGCCGCGTCGATCACGCCGCGGTCGATGCGGTCGGTGACGGTGGGGACCAGGACGTCGGCGGTGGCCACGGCCTCCACCAGCTCGTCATGGGACATGGGCGTGTCGTCGGCGTTCAGCCGGGTGTCGAACAGCTCCATCATCCGGGTTTCGATCGGGTCCGGCAGCTTGCGCGTGACCACCACCAGCGGCTTCTTCTTGTCGGGCATCGAGCGCCTGCTCCCTGTCTCAATACCGGGGCGTCTGTCACGACACCGGGCGATCGTTCCCCCGGCCCCGGTCCGCATGGATTTTGCCATACCAATCATCAGCCCGGCTGTCCAGGGTTGCCGGGGGTAAGGGGGGCTTACTATAGTGCCGCGGACGCACCCCTGCAAACCGGATACCGTTTCCCCCGGACACGAGGACCGCCGATGCCGCCCCTGCCGCGCTCTTTGCCCGTTTCGCCGGTGCTGGCCCTGTTGCTGGGGCTGATCGTCGCCGCGGCGGTTCCGGCCCCGGTGGCGCTGGCGAACGAAGGGGTGGGGCCCAAGACCTCGGGCCTGCCGGTGCCGCGCTTCGTCACCTTGCGCTCCAACGAGGTGAACGTGCGCACCGGCCCCGGCTCGCGCTATCCCATCGAATGGGTGTTCACCCGCAAGGACATGCCGGTGGAGATCACCCAGGAGTTCGACACCTGGCGCCGCATCCGCGACTGGGAGGGCAGCGAGGGCTGGGTCCACCAGAGCATGCTGTCGGGCCGCCGCGGCGCGGTGATCACCGGCGAGGTGCGCACCCTGCGCGAGGAACCGTCGCAAGCCTCCGCCGTCGTGGCCCGCGCCAAGCCCGGCGTGATCGGGGCGCTGAAGAAATGCCTGAACGGCTGGTGCCAGGTGGACATCCAGGGATACCGCGGCTGGCTGGCCCAGAGCGAATTCTGGGGCGCCTATCCCAACGAAAAGGTCGATTGAGCCCCTTTCTCCCTCACCCCGGCAGATGGTGCTCAATGGAGATGCGGATGAGATCCCGCGTGCTCTTGGCCCCCAGCTTGTCCTTGATCTGGGTGCAGAGGTTGTAGACCGTCTTGTGGCTGATGCCCAGCGACTGGGCGATGTCGGCCATGGCCAGCCCGCGGCCCAGCAGGGTCAGGATCTCCAGCTCCCGCGGGGTCAGGGTCTGCAGCGGGTTGCCGCGGGGCGCGTAGCTCATCACCGCCAGTTCCCGCGCCATGGTGTGGTTGAGATAGACGCCCCCGTCCAGCACCGTGCCGATGGCGGTCATCAGCGCCTCGGGCGCGTCGTTCTTGGTGATGTAGCCCTTGGCGCCGGCCTGCAGCGCGCGGGCGGCGAACAGCGGGTCGTCGTACATGCTGAAGATCAGGATCCGCGCGCCGGGGTCGCCGTCGCGCAGGCGCCGCACCGCCTCCAGCCCGCCCATGCCGGGCAGGTTGAGGTCGAGGATCACCACGTCGGGCCGTCCGGCGGTGTAGAGGTCCAGGGCCGTTTCCGCCGACTCGGCCTCCAGCACGCGGAAGGAGCCGGCCAGCAGCCGCCGGCAGCCGTCGCGGACGATGGGGTGGTCGTCCACCAGAAGGACGGTACGGGTGGCGGTATCGGCGATGGCGGCGGCGTTCATGATGCGCAGGATAGCCGTTCCGGTGCGGCGGGGGAAACCGGAATGATGGCGCGCAGCCCGGTGCCGCCGCCGGGTTCGTCCGCCACGGTCAGGCGCCCGCCCAGCGCGTGCACCCGCTCGGCCATGCCCGACAGCCCCAATCCCGCACCCTTTTCCTTGTCCGTTTCCACGCCGGTCCCGTCGTCGCGGACGGTGACCTCCACCCCCTCCGGCTCGCGGCGGCGGATGCCGACGGCGATGCGCGAGGGGGCGGCGTGGCGCAGCGCGTTGGTCATCCCCTCCTGGATCAGGCGGTAGACGGTCAGGCGGGCCGGCTCCTCCAGCCCGTCGATGTCGCCTTCGGCGGTGAAGTCCCAGGCGACGGCCGGCTGGCGGCGCTGTTCCGCCGCCACCATCTCCCGCAGCACCTCGCTGAGCGGCAGGTGATCCAGCACCTCGGGGCGCAGGCGGGTCAGGATGCGGCGGCTCAGCCGGTGCAGCTCCTCCACCGCGGCCAGGGCGGATCGTGCCCGTTCCGCCGCCTCCGGCGTCGAGGCCGCGGTGCGCAGGGCGGTGATGTCGATCTTCAGGCTGAACAGGGTGGCGCCCAGCTCGTCATGGATCTCGCGGGCCAGCTCCCGCCGTTCGCGATCCTGCACCTGCACGAGCTGGCGGCCGAGGCGGCGGTTCTCGGCGTCGGCCCGGCGCAGGCTGTCGGCCAGGGCGGCGATGCGCCCGCCGATGCGCGCCAGTTCCGGCGCCCCGCCCCCGGTCAGGAACGCGGCGCCGGGCGGGGCGGCGAAATCCCCCGCGCGCAGCCGGTCCAGCCCCCGTTCGAACAGGACCAGCGGGCGCAGCGCCCGCCCGGCGGCCCACGCGGCCAGCACCAGCAGCACGGCGGACAGCCCCGCCGCCGCAAGGCCCAGGCTGGTCAGATCCTCCCACACCTCGGCGATCTCGTCCCACGGCTCGGCGGTCAGGGTCATGGTGGGCAGGCGGTGTTCCTGCGGCTCCACCCCGATCAGGGCGGCGAACCATGCCGGCGCCTGTTCCTCGCCCGCGGGCGGGGGCATGAAGGCGGCGGGCGGGCCGTCGGGAGCGGTCACGCGGATGTGGCGCAGGCCCAGCCCGGCCAGGGCGTCGGCCGGCACCCCGGCCCCGGCCACCGCGCGGGCCAGCGTCAGGGCCGAGTCCATTTCCGCCCGCACCGCGGCGCGGGCGTTCGCCACCAGCACCGCCGCGCCGGTTGCCATGGACAGCAGGGTGAACAGGGCGAACAGCGCCACCACCCGCCATTTCAAGGCCATGTCCCCCGTCTCCCCCCGTTTCGGGCCTCATCATAAAGGGGGGCCCGGGGCCGGCGCCATTGAACCTTCGGTGGAGACCGGCGGGCGGGATGGACGGGCAAGAGGATCTACCGTTTTTTCCCGTCCAGGACAGGAAGAATAACGTTGCCCCTCTGAGGCTTTGTCATCCTTCCAACGTCCAATTGTTGCGCGGCGTTTCCTGATGCTGAATGGCGGCGTCAAAGAAAGACGCGGTGAACAACCGGCCATTCACCGCCTCTGTATTGTGTGGATGCAGGGGTGGTGTGGAGAAGCCGATGATTTCGGCTTCATCAGGACGGTGCGTGCCGGCCGTTCAGCAACAGCGATCACGGCTTCTCCCTCGTTCCGTGGCCTCTGGCCCCGCGGAACGGACGGCACGCGCGTCCCTGGCCGGTGGCATGACCGGGGCATGAACGGGACAAAACAGAGGAAACGTCGATGACAAGCCACGTCAGCACCCTTTTCCCCCGCCGTTTGCGGCGCTCCGTTGCCGGGCTGGCGCTTGCCGCCGCCGCGGCGGCCTTCCTGCCGGCGGCGGGCGTCCAGGCCGGCAACGTGTCGTGGGAGGACATCGCCAACGACGCCAAGACCACCAAGGACGTGCTGATGTACGGCATGGGGCTGGACGCCAAGCGCTACAGCCCGCTGAAGCAGATCTCCGCCGACAACGTGTCGCGGCTGGTGCCGGCGTGGTCCTTCTCCTTCGGCGACGAAAAGCAGCGCGGCCAGGAAACCCAGGCGCTGGTGCATGACGGGGTGATCTACATCACCGCGTCCTATTCGCGCCTGTTCGCCGTGGACGCGAAGACCGGACGCAAGCTGTGGTCCTACACCCACCGCCTGCCCGACGACATCCGCCCCTGCTGCGACGTGGTGAACCGCGGTGCGGCGATCTATGGCGACAAGGTGTTCCTCGGCACGCTGGACGCGTCCATCGTCGCGCTGAACAAGGACACCGGCAAGGTGGTCTGGCGCAAGAAGTTCGCCGAGCACAAGGCCGGCTACACCATGACCGGCGCCCCCACCATCGTGAAGGACCAGAAGACCGGCAAGGTGCTGCTGATCCACGGCTCCTCGGGTGACGAGTTCGGCGTGGTGGGCCGCCTGTTCGCCCGCGATCCCGACACCGGCGAGGAAATCTGGATGCGCCCCATGGTCGAGGGGCACATGGGCCGGCTGAACGGCAAGGACAGCACGGTCACCGGCAACGTGGAAGCGCCGTCGTGGCCGCGCGACAAGGACGGCAAGTTCGTGGAAGCCTGGAACCACGGCGGCGGCGCGCCCTGGCAGAGCGCCACCTTCGACACCGAAACCAACACCATCGTCATCGGCGCCGGCAATCCCGCGCCGTGGAACGGCTGGGCGCGGTCGCCGGGCGACAGCCTGTTCACCTCGGGCCAGGCCTATGTCGATCCCACCACGGGCGAACTGAAGGGCTTCTACCAGCACACGCCCAACGACACCTGGGACTTCTCGGGCAACAACGAGCTGATCCTGTTCGATTTCAAGGACGCCCAGGGCAAGGTGACCAAGGCCGCGGCCCACGCCGACCGCAACGGCTTCTTCTTCATCACCGACCGCAACAAGCTGGCGGCCTCGGGCGGCGAAATCAACCGGCCCACCTCGCTGATCGCCGCCTATCCCTTCGTGGACGGCATCACCTGGGCCAAGGGTTTCGACACCAAGACCGGGCGGCCCATCGAAGTGGCCGGCCAGCGCCCGCCGCTGCCCGAGCCCGGCCAGGAGCGCGGCAAGGCGGTCGAGGTCTCCCCGCCGTTCCTGGGCGGCAAGAACTGGAACCCCATGGCCTACAGCGAGGACACCGGGCTGTTCTACATCCCGGCCAACCACTGGAAGGAAGACTACTGGACCGAACAGGTCCACTACAAGGAAGGCGCCGCCTATCTGGGCATGGGCTTCCGCATCCACAAGCTGTTCAACGATCATGTGGGCACCCTGCGCGCCCTGGACCCCAAGACCGGCAAGATCGCGTGGGAGCATAAGGAAGAACTGCCCCTGTGGGCCGGCGTGATGACCACGGCGGGCAATCTGGTCTTCACCGGCACGGGCGACGGCTATCTGAAGGCGTTCGACGCCAAGACCGGCAAGGAGCTGTGGTCGTTCCAGACCGGCAGCGGCGTGGTGAGCTGCCCCATCACGTGGGAAATGGACGGGGTGCAGTATGTGGGCATCGCGTCGGGGTACGGCGGCGCGGTGCCGCTGTGGGGCGGCGACATGGCCGACCTGACCACCCGCGTTTCCCAGGGCGGTTCGTTCTGGGTGTTCAAGCTGTCCGACACCAAGGTGTCGAGCACGAACTGAGACCCGGCCCCCGCCCTGATCGTCAGGGCGGGGGCTTTCCATTGAGTGCGGGGAGAACGCCGATGGGGTGGATGACCGATGCTGCGGGCCGGTGGGCGGCGATGGCGGCGCTGGTGCTGGCGGTGACGGCAGGGGCGGCTGCTGCCGCCGGGCTGGACGATTATGACGACGAGGGGCCGGAGCCGGACCCGCTTCAGGCCGCTACCTGCCGGCTGGGGCCGAAGGCGGCGTGCGCCGGGGCGGACCTGCGCCATCGCCCGTTGAAGAACGTGGACATGGGCGGGATCGACCTGCGCGGCGCCAATCTGGCCCGTGCCGACCTGCGCCATGTGAACCTGCGCGGGGCCAACCTGTCGGGGGCCAATCTGGAAGGGGCGGATCTCAGCCTCGCCTTCATCCAGGGGGCGAATTTCAGCGGTGCCGACCTGCGCGGCGCCAATCTGGAATTCGCCCGTGCCGGCGGCGCCAATTTCGGCGGCGCCAACCTGACCGCGGCCAATCTGGAGATGCTGCGCGCGGAAAAGGCCCGCTTCGTCGGCGCCATCATGGTCAACGCCAATTTGCAGGAAACCAAGTTCACCTTCGCCAACCTGCGGCAGGTGGACATGGACGGGGCGCTGAAGCGCTACACCAATTTCCAGGGCACGCTGATGGAGGAATGCCGCGGCTGCCCGCAGGATTGGTAAAGGGGCCGGGGACCGGGATCATCCGGTCCCCTTTCCCTGCCTGGAAAGAATATCGGTATGAAGATAGGGCGCACGGGCTTTCTGGCGGTGCCATTGTCTCCGTAACAGGAAGAATTTAAAGAAATTTAATTTTGATATTCGTCAGTGGCGTCACCAGAAGTCTGTAATTTTCCCCGTGAGGCTCGATCATTTTTCTGTCAATAAGAAATTGTATGCCATCCATGACGACTTTGTAGTCTTTGATGTATTCATGAAGTTTCTTTTTTGATAATATCCGGTCAAATCCTTTCATCTCAAAAACGTCCAACACCTCGCCGGCGCTGTCAGGGACAAGCTTGAAGTGACGGGGGGACAGGAGGGCCAGCGTTATCACGGATAGGAACGTGATGAAAGCAGGGCTGTCTCTTATGGTGTCGGGAACACCTGAATACCCCATCCACAGCGATAATACTTCTATAAAAGAAGATTTTTTCGGGGTCGAAACAAGATGGGAGTGAAGAGCGCCTCCTGTCGGGAGGTCGTGGCGGATCTTTTTTTCGAGAATGTCGGGTAAGCTCTCCTCAGAAGAGCCGATCCACTCCACAGAATAATTTATCATTGCGATACGACCTTCTTATTCGAAGAAATCATTAAAGGATCGGCCGAAAATTGATTTAAATCCCATGCCCACGCTATCGTCGCTAGAGCAGTCGGCGATGGCGGATGGGGTGCTGCTGAGGGGGATCATCCCATGCTTGCTGCAGCAATAAAGAGCAACGGCGTGGCCGTTCTCATCAGCGTGATCGTCTTGGCCGTCATCGATAGTCGGATTGTTCCATTGATAGAAAATGAGCGCCTTTTTAATAGTGTCGGGCAAAAGGCGAAGAAATGTATATTCACCATGAGACATGGGTGGCGCTGACTTGAATGGTTTCACCATAACATTTTCTTGCATGTACGTAAAAAAATACCCGAAAGTATCGGCGACAAATGATTGAGATGCTATGGATCTCAATATTATTTCTTCTTGATAAAAATCAGGGAAATTTTTTACATAATCATTTGCAACCGCGTCAGCGATCTCATTTTCCCCGTTTCGGGGAAGTATGCCCTTCATGCTGGGGGCTAGCCGTGTGTAGATCTGCTCCAGGACGCATGCGATGATTTTTGCCAATCGAAGATTGACGTCAATAGCGGTTTCTTTTTCTGGTCCCAGAGATTTTTTTCTTTGCAGAGGATCGAAAGCGGCATTCACATTCTGGTGATGCCTCGCCTCGATTTCCTCCTGCTCGCGTTCATCCTCATAGCCGGCTGACTCCTCATAGGAGCCGAAGATCCGTTGGCCGAAAAGATTGTGCTTTGGAAACACGCCTTGGTGGGGAGGGGCGCCGTAGGATTCCCGCAGCCATTGATATCCCTCCTCCCCTTCGGCCCAATCCTTTCCTGTCCCGCTGCACGTGCCGCAATGGGGGTCTACGTGGGAAAAAAGCCCGTCGCCGTTGCAGCGGCGGCAATAATGATAATACCAAATTCTGTCATCATGGGCCGAGGGGGGCTGCGACGACTCGGTTTTGGTTTTTCGGACATAGGACAGGCTGTCTCTCGGGGCATCCGCAGGCACGATCCCGGATTCGGCAATACGCTTGAGAAGCTTGGTGACGATGGCGGCGTCGAAATCTTCTTTTTTCGTGCTCGTGAAAAGCTTGGGAGCAAAAAAACGGCTCACCGAACCTTTGCTTTCAAGGTGAGTGTTTCTCTGTATTTCTTCAGACGCGTTCTCGAAGTCGGCGGAAAATTTCACCAAAAAATTAAATATATCAACGGGATGAGGGTAGAATTGCTCCATGACCGAGCCGGGGCTGTCATTGATGTCACCATACCGTAGTGCAGCGCTGACCAGCAGAACAAACACGGTTGATTCGCGCCCGCCATGCTTCAAGAACTCCGTCCAAGCTTTCGTGTAGATTGGCTTATCTGGCAGGGGGAGTTCATCCAGAAAACCGCCTACGGAGCGTGATGCAACAAAAGCCTGCCCTTCAATGAGGTGTAATATACCTAAATTGTTATCTCTTTCTGCAATGGCTTCAAGAACGATTTCGCAATTTCCTGAAATTAATGCACCAATTCGTGATCCATCACGTGAGTCCATAGAATGAAGTATGTCGAGAAAGCTCCCCTCAAGCTGCCAGCGGCCATCATTTCGAGCGTGTGAAAAAAATAAAAGAAGCTCCCATTTTTCTATAGACTGAATAGCATCAACCAATGTGAAAACAGATTTGTAGCAATGCTTTTGTATTCCATGGATGGCTTCGTGGGTCCACAATTCGAAAATAGAAAAGCACTCTCTTAATTCTGGATGTTTTTTGATTATATCTGGGATAAATAAAAGCGTGTCTCCGTATTTCGAAAGCGATCCCTCTATTTTTTCAAATAAAATCTTATATTTATCAAGAAAATTTTCTGATAATCCAGGTATTGATATGGTTGAGTCGCTTAACGATATTGATCCGATCATTCCAGCTTCACAGGATCCTTGAAGGAATCCGGCGGAGAATATTTTTGCATATTTACCATGTAATTTTATCGCCTTATTGATATCGTCCATAATTGCCTCTTTTGATCAAAAGCTTTTTGCAATCATATTATGAATGACGGGTGTTGGCAATGTGCCATGCTTGATGGAAGGGCGCGGGTGCTTTCCTCACCCGGCCCTTCCCGTGCCTTTATGCTTCCGTGGGTTGGTAGTCCTTGAACATCGTGCGGATCTTGGCCTTCAACAGCTTGCCCGTGGCGGTGTGGGGCAGGTCGTCCACGATCACCACATCGTCGGGGATGCACCATTTGGCGGCCTTGCCCTCGTAATGGGCGCGCACGGCCTCGCGGGTCAGGGTCTGGCCTTCCTTCAGCACCACCACCAGCAGCGGGCGTTCACCCCATTTGGGGTCGGTGCGGGCCACCACCGCCGCTTCGCGCACCGCGGGGTGGGCCACGGCGATGTTCTCCAGGTCGATGGAGCTGATCCACTCGCCGCCCGACTTGATGACGTCCTTGGTGCGGTCCACGATCTGGATGTAGCCGTCGGCGTCCATGGTCACCACGTCGCCGGTTTCGAACCAGCCGGGCACCGCCTCGTGCGCCGGGCTGGATTCCACCCCGAAATAGGACGCGCACACCCACGGCCCCCGCACCAGAAGCCGGCCATAGCTGGTGCCGTCGGCGGGCACCGGGTTGTCGTCGGCGTCCACGATCAGGAATTCCACCCCGAACAGCGGGCGGCCCTGCTTGGCCTCCATCGCCAGCCGTTCGGCGGGCGGCAGGGCGTCGTGCTTGGGTTTGGGCACGTTGGCGAGGCCCAGCGGGCTGGTTTCGGTCATGCCCCAGGCGTGGCGCACCTCGGCCCCGTGGGCACGGAACTGCTCGATCATCACCGGCGGGCAGGCCGATCCGCCGATCACCACCCGTTTCAGCGGCGCCAGCGACTTGCCGTTCTGCTCCGCCCAGTTCAGCAGCGCCATCCACACGGTGGGCACGCCCGCGGTGGCGGTGATGCCCTCGGCTTCGATCAGTTCGTGCAGGCTGGCGCCGTCCATCTTCGCTCCCGGCAGCACCAGCTTCGCCCCCACCATGGGTGCTGCATAGGGAAAGCCCCAGGCGTTGACGTGGAACATGGGCACCACCGGCATCGACACGTCGCGGGCCGACAGGGCGAACACGTCGGGCAGGCACACCGCCATGGCGTGCAGGATGCACGAGCGGTGGCTGTACAGCACCCCCTTCGGATGCCCCGTGGTGCCGGAGGTGTAGCAGAGGCTGGCCGCCGTGTTCTCGTCGAACGTGGGCCAGTCGAACACGGCGGGCTGTTCCGCCAGCAGTGTTTCGTAGCACAGCAGGCCGGAGAGCGTGTCCGACGCCGGCATGTGATCGGCGTCGGTCATCACCACGATGGCGCGCACGCCGGCCAACTGGCCGGCCAGCCCCTCCAGCAGCGGCACGAAGGTCAGGTCGGTGAACAGCACCGCGTCCTGCGCGTGGTTGATGATATAGGCGATCTGGTCGGGGAACAGGCGCGGGTTGACGGTGTGGCACACCATCCCCGACCCCGACACGCCGTAATAGACCTCCATATGCCGCTGGGTGTTCCAGGCCAGCGTTCCCACCCGGTCGCCGGGCTGCAGCCCGAGTGCCGCCAGGGCGTTGGCCAGCCGCTGGGCGCGCGCCCACACCTCGGCATAGGTGCTGCGGTGGATCGGCCCTTCCACCGTGCGGGTCACCACCTCCACATCGCCGTGATAGTGGGCGGCGTGGCGCAGCGCCGAAGTCACCAGCAGCGGCATCGACATCATCAGGCCGGGCAACAAACCGGACATGCGTTTCACTCCCCTTGAGCTTTGATGGCGCTTTGGTTGCGCCGTTGCGCGCATTTCATCATGACGCATACGTCACGTCAAAGCGCCAAAAGTCAGGGGGCGTGATCGCCGCACCGACCCATTGTCGGTGTGCGCCGCAGCATGATAGATTTGATGAACGGATTGCTGAGAGGGGTGACGGATATGGCCGCCGGTGTGCTGGACGAGGATCTGATCGACTTCGGTCCCTTGGCCGAAGAGGTCAACGCCATCCTGCAACAGGGGGTTCTGGCCTATTTCGAGGACCGCCCCGCCGCCGACGGCCTGTTCCGCCGGGCGCTGGCGATGGCGCCGGACCAATTGCCGGTCTATTTCTGCCTGTACAAGATCCACACCTATCAGCGCAACCTGGACGCGGCGCTGGACGCCGCCCACGGCGGGCTGGCGGAGGCGGCGCGGCAATGCGGCCTGCCCGCCGACTGGCGGTCGTGGACGCCGGCGATGCAGGACTGGACCGGCACCCCGGCGGCCCGCTTCGCGCTCTATACGTTGAAGGCGCTGGCCTTCATCCGCCTGCGCCGGAACGAAAACGATCTGGCGGGCGAGGCCTTGGCCCACCTGAAGCGCCTGGACCCCGACGATCTGGTCGGCGGCGCCGTGGTGCGCGACATCGCCGCGGGCGTGGCGGCGTAGGCGGGGCTGCGGCTTTTGGTTGTCTTTACGAGGTCGGAGCGGGCGGTTATTCCAGGCAGATCGCTGCATCACGATCTTTGCCTGGGCCGAAAAGCATGACGTTGCTTCTTTTTCTCCACATTGTCGGTGTATCCGTGTGGCTCGGCTGCATTCTGGTGGAGGCTGTGTACGAGCATTCCATCGATACCAGCCCGGCCATGCGCCGTTTCGTGTCGGCCCTGCACTGGACCACCGACAGGTGGATCGAGATCCCGGCCTTCCTGGGCGTTCTCGTAACCGGCGGGCTGATGGCGGCCCATGTGCCGGTCACCCCGCTGCTGGCGGTGAAGATCGGGTTCGGCCTGCTGGCCATTTCCGCCAACGCGGTGTGCGTGGGGCTGGTGCTCCGCCGCCTGCGCCATGCCGAAACCGGCGATTTCGCCGCCTGGGCGGCGGTGGACCACCTCCAGCACAAGATCGGCGCCGTGGTCCTGCTGGCGCTGCTGGCGGCGCTGGGCATCGGCGGCTATCTGTTCGCGGCGGGGTAAGCCCCCTCACGCATACTTGTGAATGACCTCAAGGAACGAGTCGGCGTAGAGGTCCAGCTTGCGCGTGCCCACGCCGGCCAGGCGGGCGAAGTCGCGGCGGTCCAGCGGGCGTTCCTCCACCATCGCCAGCAGCGTGCTGTCGTGGAAGATGACATAGGGTGGCACCCCCTGGTCGCGGGCCAGTTCCAGCCGGCAGGCGCGCAGCGCGTGCCACAGCGCGTCGTCCGCCGGGTCCAGGCCGCTGGGGCTGCGCGACGGGCCGGCGGACGGGCCGCCGCGCTTGGCGGTCCCGCGGCGCAGCGCGTCGGTGGTGCGGCGCTTCTTCGCCTCGGGGTCGCGGCGCAGGCGCACGGTCTGCTGGCCCTTGGCCACCGGCACCCCGGCATCGGTCAGGCGGAAGCCGCCGTACCCCTCCAGATCCACGGTCAGATAGCCGCCGGCCACCAGCTGGCGGAACACCGACTGCCATTCCCCCTTGGACAGATCCTTGCCGACGCCGAAGGTCTTCAGCGTGTCGTGGCCCTGCTGCACCACCTTGTCGGTGGCCTTGCCCAGCAGCACGTCGATCAGGTGGCCGGCGCCATAGCGCTGGCCGGTGCGGTAGACGGCGGCCAGCGCCTTTTGCGCCGCCACCGTGCCGTCCCAGGTCTCCACCGGCTCCTGGCAGGTGTCGCAGTTGCCGCACGGCTCGGGCATCCGCTCGCCGAAATAGTTCAGCAGCACCTGCCGGCGGCAGGCGGCGGTTTCGCAGAAGCCCAGCATGGCTTCCAGCTTGCCGCGCTCGACCCGGCGGTGGGCGTCGCCAGCCTCCGACTGCTCCAGCATCTGGCGCAGCACCACCACGTCGGACATGCCGTAGCTCATCCAGGCGTTGGCCGGCAGCCCGTCGCGCCCGGCGCGCCCGGTTTCCTGGTAATAGGCCTCCAGGCTCTTGGGCAGGTCCAGGTGCGCCACGAAGCGCACGTTGGGCTTGTCGATGCCCATGCCAAACGCGACGGTCGCCACCATCACCAGACCTTCGCTCTTGATGAAGCGGTCCTGGTTGGCCTCCCGCACCTCCGCCGGCAGACCGGCGTGATAGGGCAGGGCCTCGCGCCCATGGGCGTTCAGCCACTCCGCCACCTCTTCCACCTTGGCCCGCGACAGGCAATAGACGATGCCCGCGTCCTCCTCGTGGTTGTCCGTGAGGAAGGCCAGAAGCTGCTGGCGCTCGTTGTTCTTGGGCACCACGCGGTAGGTGATGTTGGGCCGGTCGAACGACGAGATGAACACCCGCGCATCGCCCAAATTCAGCTTTTCGGCGATTTCCGCGCGGGTCTGGGCGTCGGCGGTGGCGGTCAGCGCGATGCGGGGAACGGCGGGGAAGCGTTCGTGCAGAATCGAAAGCTGGAGATATTCAGGCCGGAAATCATGGCCCCACTGGCTGACGCAATGGGCCTCGTCCAGCGCGAACAGGGCGATGGGCGTGCGCTCCAGCAATTCCAGAAAGCGCGGGGTGACCAGCCGTTCCGGCGCCACATAGACCAGATCCAGCTCGCCGTTGGCGACCGCCCGTTCCACCGCGCGGGATTCCGACAGCGAGAGGGAGGAGTTGAGGAACGCCGCCCGCACCCCCAACTGCCTGAGCGCCGTCACCTGATCGCGCATCAGCGCGATGAGCGGCGACACCACCACCGTCACGCCCTCGCGTACCAGGGCCGGCACCTGATAGCACAGTGATTTGCCCCCGCCCGTTGGCATCAGCACCAGCGCGTCGCCGCCGCCGATGACGTGGCCGATGATCTCGGCCTGCTGCCCGCGGAAGCGGTCGTAGCCGAACACGCTGCGCAGCACGTCCAGCGCCGGATCGTCCGTGGCGGGAGAGGGGGAGCGGGATGAGGAGGAGAACAGAGAAAACACGCTTCGATGCCAGCCGTTGGTCGGTTCACTGCCGGGCCGTTACCGGACCCATTCATGTGGCACAGAACCGCCGTGGGGGGAACCGTCTTGTGCGCGTCCCCCCGTATGCGTGGATCGGATGTGACCGTTTCTCAGCCCGGCGGCGTGCGGCCCAGACAGCGCTGGGTCACCGCCATCAGCGCCGACAGCACCAGGAACAGCACCACCGCCCCGGTTTGCAGCGCGTGGGTTTCCATGGACGGCAGGATGAACAGCAGCGCGAACACCCCGGCCAGCATGGCGGTGAACACCGCCGTCAGCCCCGCCCGCCGGGTGACCGACAGGGTGTAGAGCCCCGCCTGCGCCAGCACCGCCGCCGCGCTGAGCAGAAAGGCGATGCCGTACCCCGTCACGTCCGCCGCCGCCAGCAGCAGCAGCGGGAACAGCACCAGCGATGCGGTCAGCAGCGTGTATTGCAGCTCGTGGATGCGCACCCGCGCCAGGATCTCGAACAGCAGATAGGCCGCCATCCCCAGCCCGACGAACAGCAGGGCGTATTTCGACGTGCGCTCCACCTTGCGGTAATCGGGCACGTCCACCACCAGCCGGGCGCCGTACGCGGGGCCGCTCAGGCAGGGGGCGGGGCGGAAAAGCTCCTCCCGGACCAGCCTCGGCCCTTCGTCGGTGCCGGCGGCCTCGCCGTCCGGGGCGGCGGCCCAGCGGGTGGACCATTCCGCCGTGGTGCCGTCGTCGGTGCGGGTCACCGTGTCGGGGGACCGCGTGCCGGTGAAGCCCAGGGAGTGCCACGGGGATGTCACCCGCACCGTCCCCTGCGCCGCCCCGAACGCCACCGACACCGTGTCCGACCCGCGGAAGCTGACGTGGGTGCGGAAGCTGTGGGGCGTGCCGTCCGCCGGGGTGGTCAGGGCCAGCGGGCTGATGATGGTGGCCGCGTTCGGGCACGCGCTTGGCGTTTCGCGCTTCGCCTCGGTCCTCATGGGCCGCCAGGGCAGAGGCCGTCCGTCCCACACCACGGGGGCGGCTTTGATGCCGTCGTCACGGCGCTGGGCGTGGATCGCCAGGAACGCCTCGTCCCAATGGATGGCCGCCACCCCCTCGGCGGGGGAATGCAGGATGGTGTCGGGGTCGATGGTGAAGGTGCCGGTGATCTCCGCCTCCGCCGTGTAGACCACCGAGGAGAAGACGCCGGAGCGTTTTTCCTGCGGCTTCAGCGTGACGTCCATGGCCACGTTGCCCGCATCGACGCGGATGTGGCTGGACGTGCCGTTGGTCAGCCGGACGGGGACGTACAGGCGGGGCACCGACAGCCCCTGGCTGCCGCCCCATTTGCCGGCGATGCTCTGGCGCGCCTCCTCCTGATAACTGGTCCGTTCCCGCGCGATGTCGGTGACCATCTCGCTGGCGATGGCGGCGCCGGCCAGCAGGCACCCCAGCCACAGCGCCTTCTTCCATCCCAGCAGGGACGGGGCGGGGGGCCGGGGCGTGGCGGGCATGGGGGCATCGGGGGGGCTCATCGCGTGCCCTCCAGCCCTGAACGGCGCAGCAGGCGGCTGAGCCGCGCGTCCAGCCAGCGGCGCCACAGGGTGGATTCGGCGGCGGATACGCCGTAGCGCCGCGCGGTGGCGGGGTCCAGCGCGGCGCGGGTGGTGAACAGCACCGTCGGGCGCGGGCGGGGCCGTGGGGTGGGGCTCGCTGTCATGGGTGGAACTCCGGGTCGGGATCGTCTGAGGCCCATCCTGGGCCGCCGCGGTGCCGCCGCGATGGCGGGGCGGTGCAGGCGGCGGGGAAAGTCTGTGCAGAAATGGTGCAGGGCTTCGGCTACACTGCCGCCCCGCTGTCCGGTTGCGGTGCTTCCCCCATGGCTTCCATCCTGCTGATCGACGACGACGCCCACATCCGCGACATCGTGCGCTTCGCCCTGACGCGCGAGGGGTTTGCGGTGGTGGAGGCCGGCGACGGGCGCCAGGGGCTGGAGATGGCCCAGACCACCGCCCCCGACCTCATCCTGCTGGACATCATGATGCCGGAGATGGACGGGACCGAGGTGTGCCGCCGCCTGCGCCGCGACGGGCGGGTGCCGATCATCTTCCTGTCGTCGCGCGACGACGAGATCGACCGGGTGCTGGGGCTGGAACTGGGCGGCGACGATTACGTGACCAAGCCCTTTTCCCCCCGCGAACTGGTGGCGCGGGTCAAGGCGGTGCTGCGCCGCGCGGCCCCGCCCGATCCGCCGCCCGCTGCCGTCCCATCCCCGCTGCCGCCCGCCGAGATCCGCCACAACCGGCTGCGGCTGGACCTGGACGGCTTCCGTGCCTTTTGGGACACGGCGGAGGTGGTGCTGACCGTTACCGAATTCGCCCTGCTGCGCACCCTGGCCGAGCGGCCCGGCCGGGTGATGACACGGGATGCGCTGATGGACGGGGCCTACGCCCTGAACCACTATGTCAGCGACCGCACGGTGGACAGCCACATCCGCCGGGTGCGCGCCAAGTTCCACGCCGCCGGCGGCACCCCGGTGGAGACGGTCCACGGCCTGGGTTACAAGCTGTCGGAGTGCCGGTGAGGCCGGAGCGCCGCGGCTGGCGCCCCTCCATCGGGTCGGCGCTGCTGGCGCTGGCGGTGGCGGCCCTGCTGGTGCCTTTGAGCGGGCTGTGGGTGCTGCGGCTCTATGAAAGCGCGCTGATCCGCCAGACGGAATCGGAACTGATCGCGCAGTCGGCGGTGATCGCCGCCGTCTATCGCACCGGCTGGCTGGCCGCGGGCGGCCGGCTGGACGGCAGCGAGCGGGCCGCCGGCGACAGCACCCTGCATCCCCCCGGCTTCGACGGCCCGTGGACGCCCCGCTTCGCCGCCCTGGATCTGGCCGCCGACCCCATCCTGCCGCCACCGCCCGACCCGCTGCCGGCCCCGGCTCCGGCGGACCCGGTGTCGGTGCAGGCCGGAGCGGCGCTGGGCGGCGTGCTGAGGGAGGCGCAACGGACCACGCTCGCCGGCATGCGGGTGCTGGACCGCACCGGCGTGGTGGTGGCCGCCACCGGCGAGGCCACGGCCCCCGTCTCCATGGTCCATCAGGAAGAAGTGGCCCGCGCCCTGGCGGGGGAGGCGGTGAGCGTGCTGCGCCTGCGGGCCAAGGGGCCGGCGGTATCGGGCCTTGCCGCCGTCTTCGACCGTCCCAGCGCCCTGCGTGTCTTCGTCGCCACCCCCGTGCTGGAAGAGGGGCGGGTGATCGGCGCCGTGCTGCTGTCGCGCACCCCGCGCGCCCTGGCGGAAACCCTGTACGGCAAGCGCTGGCATCTGGCCGGGCTGGCGGCGGTGGTGCTGGGGGCGGTGGGGGGGCTGGCGGCGCTGGGGGCCGCGGCCATCGCCCGGCCCCTGCGCGCCGTCACCCGCCGCGCCATCGCCATCGCCGAGGGGGCGCGGGAAACCCTCACCCCCCCGCCCCCCACCCTGATCCCCCCGGTGCGGGAGGTGGACGATCTGTCCCACGCCCTGGCCCGCATGGCGGTGACGCTGGAACGGCGGGCCGACTACATCCGCGATTTCGCCGCCCATGTGTCCCACGAGTTCAAGACGCCGCTGGCCTCCATCAGCGGCACGGTGGAACTGCTGCGCGACCATCTGGACGGCATGACGGCGGACGAGCGTGAACGGTTCCTGTCCAATCTGGACGCCGACGCCCGCCGCCTGTCCCATCTGGTGCGCCGTCTGCTGGATCTGGCCCGCGCCGACGTGATGACCGGCGGACCGGGGGAGGCCGCCACCGACCCGGCCCCGCTGCTGGCCCGGCTGGCCGGGCGGTACGGTGCGCCGGGCATGGGGGTGACGGTGGACTGCGCCCCCGGCCTGACCCTGCCCATGGGGGCGGAGGCGCTGGAAACCATTCTGGTCAATCTGTTCGACAACGCCCGCCAGCACGCCGGCCCATGTCCGCACGTCACCGTCACCCTGCGGCGGGAGGGGGAGGAGGCGGTGCTGACGGTGACCGACGACGGCCCCGGCGTGTCGCCTGCCAACGCCGCCCGTCTGTTCGACCCGTTCTTCACGACTGCGCGGGCCAGCGGCGGCACCGGGCTTGGGCTGTCCATCGTGCGCAGTCTGGCGGCGGCTCATGGCGGCACGGCGGCGGCGGTGCCGTCCACCGGCGGGGGCGTGTTCGTGGTGCGGGTGCCGGTGGGGTGAGCGTTATGGTGTGGGGGACAGGTTTTTGAGGAGGCCGGCTATGACCTCGCTCACCACGCGCTGCCGCAGCACCCGTTGGTTCTGGATGTCGGCGTCGTCATCGTCGCCGTCGATCTCGAACCGGGCGGTGGCGACGGGGCCTTCGCGGCGGTAGCCGTCATCCGGGTTTGGATCGCAAAAGCGTTTCGACAGGATCGCCAGCGCTGTGCGGATGGTGTCGGCGTGCTTCCCGGTCAAAGCCTGCTGAAAGGCGGCACGTGCACCGTCCAGGCCGCCATCGCCGTGTTCCAGGCAGTAAACGAGGTCGTGAGCGTCCTTCCCTTCACGGCGATGATCGAACGCAAACGCTTTCAGGCAGGTGAACGACACTATGTTTGCGAACGGGATGGTTTCGGTTGCGCGTCCCCTTTGCCCGAGAAGCTCGGCGGTCACCTCTCGTTTGTCGTGAAGATCGAAGACGAGCGATGCGTGCGGAATGTTGACGGCGGAGATGTTGCCGTCGGTCGGCAGTTCCTACAGCGCTCCGCCCTTCAAAGCCGGGTCGTCGGCCAGGAACTCCAGAATGACCGAGATCCCCTGTTCGGTCCTGGCCTTCCAGCGCCAATTGACCTTGATGCCCTTGTGGTTTTCCGCCCGCTCGAACCCCATGCGTTTGATGTTGTCCTCAAGCGTCCGGTAGGCTTCGGTATCGGCGAGAACGGCAAGATCCACGACCACATCAATATCGCCGGTGCCGGCATGGGCCGGGACCGCCGGTGGCCGGGCCGCCACCAGATAGCGTGGCGTCAAGCCGCCCACGAGGAACACGGACTCGCGCCATGGCCCGAGACCACTGAAAAGCGTGACCAGCACCCGTTCGCATTCATAGGTGACCGTGGGATCGTAGCCGGTGAGGAACTGTGGCTTGGTCATCACGTCTCCAACGTCTCGGCACGCAGATGCTCTGCCAACTCCTTGGCGCGGCCACCCGCGTGCAGCAGGTCCAGGTAGGTTTGCAGCGGATCGGCGACCCACAGGCCGTCGATGCTTTGACGAAACCGCAGCGTATCGCCCGGCTTCGCCTCGTGAACACCGAGATTCCAGCCTTCTTTTACGGGCCGTGCGCCGATGCCCTCTAGCAGGGCGCGGAAAAACGGACCGATGCGGTGGCATTGTCTCCGCTGAAGCTTGGAAATGGTGTTTTCGGGGCCTGTTTTGGTCTGGATGGCGCCTTTTTCCGCGCCCTCAGGCTCCTGGAGCCGCCATTCAGGCGGACTCCGGGATGATTATGCCGTTGTCAGCAGCTTGGGCAGACGGATCAGGTTATAGGCGGCGGCAGTCAGCGTGAACATCCAACCGACGCGGGCGGTGCCGCGGTGACGGGTCTTGCGCAGCCCCGCCCCCTTGATCCAGCCGAAGACCTCCTCGATCCGCTTGCGGATGCGCAAGGACACGGCATAGCCGGGGTGACGGGTGGTCCGGCCATCAATGGCTGAGCGGCGGTTGCTGGTGTTCTGGGCAACGTGCGGGGTGGCGCCCAGGCGGCGCATGTTCGCCACGAAATCCTTGGTGTCGTAAGCCTTGTCGGCGCCCAGCGTGATGCGGTGGCAGCCGGAGATGGCCTCGACCATCGACACCGCCGCCTCGCGTTCGGCCAAGCCCGTAGCCGCCGTCAGCCGGACATCCACCACCAGAGCATGGCGGTTCTCCATCAGCGCGTGGCCCATGAAGGCCAGCTTCGCCGGCTGCCCGTTGCCCTTGCGGTAGAGACGCGCCTCGGGATCGGTTGTGGAGGCATGCGTTTCGTTGGACCGTTTCTCACCGTGAAAGTCGCGCTCGCCGTTGCGGCCCGGCCCCGGCGGCTCACCGCTGCCATCTTTGGGCCGGAAGCTCTTCACGCTGGCCCACGCCTCGATCAGCGTGCCGTCCACCGAGAAGTGCTCGTCCGACAGCAGCGCCTTGACCCGCGGCTGATCCAGCACGGTGGCCAGGAACGTGGCCGCCACATCCCCCGCCAGCAAACGCTCACGGTTCTTGGTGAAGACCGTCACGTCCCACACCGGGGCGTCCATCGACAGCCCGACGAACCAGCGGAACAGCAGGTTGTAATCAAGCTGCTCCATCAACTGGCGTTCCGAGCGCACCGAGTAGAAGGCCTGGAGCAGCAGCGCCCGCAGCAGCTTCTCCGGTGCGATCGACGGCCGCCCGATCTTCGAGTACAGACCCTCGAAGGCTGGCGACATCACCTCCAGCGCTTCATCCACGATGGCCCGGATCGCCCGCAACGGGTGGTTGGCCGGAACCCGAGCCTCACAGCTCACGTAGCTGAACAGACCCTCGCTGCGTTCGTCCGAACCCCGCATCGCCCCCTCGCCGGCCTCATTCTCTACGAAATGAGAGAATCACGACCGGCCAGCCGGGCATAGCCTTTTTCCGCGCCCTGCTAGCACCGCCTGCATTCCCTGGCCCGCGGGAATCCGGCAAAAGACCTGTGAAACGCTGGATAGGTAGGGAGTGTGAATCTGTCCGGCAGAGATCCCGGCCAGTTCATAAGGAACATTTTCGATCCCGCACGCCCGATTGATCCGGCGCTGCAGGTCCGCCGGCGTGGCCGTACGGATATAATAGTGGCGCACAGTCTTCGATTTGACCGATCCCTGATAGGCCGCCCAGCCGTCGAGCAGAGCGCGTGGGTCGGTCAGGCGGCGTTCTTTCGATGGACCGGCCCCCCGCGCCTCGACCCATGTCCGCCGCTCCAGCGCCGTCAGGGTTTCCGAGGCGGTAGCGGGCGACACGCCGGCCCGCGCGGCGATGTCATGGACGCCGAACCATTCCCGTCCGGTGAGCCATACGGCGTGCAAAACCTGGGCACGCTGGCCAGTGAACAGGTTGTTCAGCGTGCGGGATTGTGTTTTCAACGCCGGCCTGTCGATCCGCAGGTAAAGCCCCTTGGCCGCCAGGAACAGGCTTCCACTGGCATCGAAATAGCCGACCCGTTCGGCGCGGAGGGCATCGCGGGCACCGGGCGACAGCGTTTCTGCCACGACGACGGGAATGGTGTCATGGGGGGAGGCATCGCTCTGGGTGGAGAAATACTTGAGTTTCCAGGCTATTTCGCGAGCATCGCGGGGGAAAATTGACCGCTTGACCGCAATGGCAAGCCGATAGGGTGTGCTATCCACGCTCAGGGTGATGACGGCATCCTGATACGCATCACGGGTCTGCGCAGACGTTACGACAACGGGAGCCTTGTCCGTGATCTCGCCCAAGGCTGTGGCCAACCCCTGGATGAGTGCGTCGCTTGTTCGGTTTTCCATGCTTATTTGCTGCGCAGTGAATAAGCCGTTTATACCGCATATTCGGTAAAAAATCCATATTCACTGCACAGTGAATATCCCCCAAACCCCGAACAAAAAGAAACCGCCGCGTCCCGTTGGGGGAGGCGGCGGTATGGGATAACGCGTTTGGCGTGGGAGGAGGTCTTAGCGGAAGACCACCTTGACGACTTCGTACAGTTTGGAGCCGCCGGGGGTGGCCACTTCCACGCTGTCGCCGACCGACTTGCCGATCAGGGCGCGGGCCAGCGGCGACTGGATCGACAGGAAGCCGTTCTTGATGTCGCTCTCGTCCTGGCCGACGATCTGATAGGTGGACTCCTCGTCCGTATCCTCGTCGGCCAGTGTGATGGTGGCGCCGAACTTCACGGTGTCGCCGGACAGCTTGGCGGGGTCGATCACCTCCGCCCGGCTGATCTTGTCCTCAAGCTCCAGAACACGGCCTTCGATGAAGCTCTGACGCTCGCGGGCCGCATGATATTCGGCATTTTCCGACAGATCGCCATGCTCGCGGGCTTCCGCAATCGCTTTGATCACGTTCGGCCGCTCGACGGTCTTCAGGTTCTTCAATTCCTCCTGGAGGCGGTTGAAACCCGCCGCAGTCATAGGGACTTTTTCCATGGTCTGCCCATCACCAAGCCAAAGCTGCGCGTAAGAAAGTTACGGCGCGGTGGAAGGCCGCCGCGCCGTCTCACGTTCTTAGTACGATCCGCTAAGGTACGACTGCAACGGCGCAACTTCAAGGCTGCCGTTCTTCAGTGCGGCAATTGACTCCACCGCCGCCCGCGCACCGGCCACCGTGGTGTAGTACGGAATGTTGTACGTCAGCGCCGTGCGGCGCAGGCTGAAGCTGTCCGCCAGCGCCTGGGCGCCTTCGGTGGTGTTGAACACAAGCTGGACGTCGCCGTTGATCATGGCGTCCACGATGTGGGGCTGACCCTCCACCACCTTGTTCACCGTCTCCACCGGCAGGCCCTTGTCCTTCAGGAACCGCGCCGTGCCGCTGGTGGCCAGCAGGCGGAAGCCCATGTCGGCCAGCTTCTGTGCCGCCGGGAACAGGTTGGCCTTGTCGCGGTCCTTCACCGAGATGAACACGGTGCCTTCCAGCGGCAGGGTGACGCCGGCCCCCAGCTGCGCCTTGGCGAAGGCCAGCGCGAAGGTGCGGTCCAGACCCATCACCTCGCCGGTGGACTTCATTTCCGGCCCCAGCAGGGTATCGACGCCGGGGAAGCGGGCGAAGGGGAACACGGCCTCCTTCACCGCGGTGTGCGGCGGGGTCGGGCCGTTGAGCTTGAAGTCGCTCAGCTTCTCACCCGCCATCACGCGGGCGGCGATCTTGGCGATGGCGGTGCCGGTGGCCTTGGCGACGAACGGCACGGTGCGCGACGCCCGCGGGTTCACCTCAAGGATGTAAACCACGCCGTCCTTGACCGCGAACTGCACGTTCATCAGCCCGACCACGTGCAGCGCCCGGGCCAGCGCCTCGCCCTGGCGGTTGATCTCGGCGATCACGTCGGCGGGCAGGGAATAGGGCGGCAGGGCGCAGGCCGAATCGCCGGAATGGATGCCGGCCTCCTCGATGTGCTCCATCACGCCGGCCACATAGACGCCGCCGGCGGAATCCGCCACCACGTCCACGTCCACCTCGATGGCGTCCTGGAGGTAGCTGTCGATCAGCACCGGGTTCTTGCCCGACACCTTCACCGCCGTGGCGATGTAGCGGCGCAGGCCCGCCATGTCGTGGACGATCTCCATCGCCCGACCGCCCAGCACATAGGACGGTCGGATCACGACGGGGAAGCCCACCAGGGCGGCGACCGCCTCGGCCTCTTCCAGCGAACGGGCCAGCCCGTTGGCCGGCTGTTTCAGGCCCAGGTGGTGCAGCAGCTTCTGGAACCGCTCGCGGTCCTCGGCCAGGTCGATGGCGTCGGGCGAGGTGCCCAGGATCGGGATGCCGGCCTTTTCCAGGCTGTCGGCCAGCTTCAGCGGGGTCTGGCCGCCGAACTGCACGATGCAGCCCAGCAGGGTGCCGCGGCTCTGTTCCACCCGCACCAGTTCCACCACGTCCTCCGCCGTCAGCGGCTCGAAATAGAGCCGGTCGGCGGTGTCGTAGTCGGTGGAGACGGTTTCGGGGTTGCAGTTGACCATGATCGCCTCGATCCCGGCTTCCTGCAGGGCGTAGACGGCATGGACGCAGCAGTAATCGAACTCGATGCCCTGGCCGATGCGGTTGGGACCGCCGCCCAGGATCACCACCTTGCGCCGGTCGCTGGGGTCGGACTCGCACTCGGCCTGACCGCTGCCGTCGGTTTCATAGGTGGAATACATGTAGGGCGTGCGCGAGGCGAACTCGGCGGCACAGGTGTCGATGCGCTTGAACACCGGCTTGACCCCGGCGGCACGGCGGGCCTCGGCCACCGCACCCTCCGTCGTGCCGGCCAGCTCGGCCAGACGGGCATCGCTCATGCCCATCTGCTTCAGCGCCAGCCAGCCCTTGACGTCGGTGGGCAGGCCGTTGGCGCGCACGCCGGCTTCCGTATCGACGATGGCCTTGATCTGCTCCAGGAACCAGGGATCGTACTTGGACGCCTGCTGCACGTCGGCGACCGAGAAGCCGTGGCGGAACGCCTGGGCGATCACCAGCAGACGGTCGGGCGTGGGCTTGGCCAGCGCGCCGCGGATGGCGGCGGGATCGGGGTTGTCCAGTCCGCCGATCGCCAGCTCGTTGAAGCCGGTCAGGCCGGTTTCCATGGAGCGCAGCGCCTTCTGCACCGATTCGGCGAAGGTGCGGCCGATGGACATCGCCTCGCCCACCGACTTCATCGAGGTGGTGAGCAGCGGTTCCGCACCGGGGAACTTCTCGAACGTGAAGCGGGGCATCTTCGTGACCACATAGTCGATGGTCGGTTCGAAGCTGGCCGGGGTCACGCCGGTGATGTCGTTGTCCAGCTCGTCCAGCGTGTAGCCGATGGCGAGCTTGGCGGCGATCTTGGCGATGGGGAAGCCGGTGGCCTTGGACGCCAGCGCCGAGGAGCGGCTGACGCGCGGGTTCATCTCGATGACGATCAGGCGGCCGTTCTCGGGGTTGACGGCGAACTGCACGTTCGACCCGCCGGTTTCCACCCCGATCTCGCGCAACACCGCGATCGAGGCGTTGCGCATGATCTGGTATTCTTTGTCGGTCAGCGTCAGGGCCGGGGCCACGGTGATGCTGTCGCCGGTGTGCACGCCCATCGGGTCGATGTTTTCGATGGAGCAGATGATGATGCAGTTGTCCGCCTTGTCGCGGACCACTTCCATCTCGTACTCCTTCCAGCCCAGCACCGATTCCTCGATCAGCACCTCGCCGACCGGGGAGGCGCGCAGGCCGCCGCGCACGATGTCCTCGAACTCCTGCCGGTTATAGGCGATGCCGCCGCCGGTGCCGGCCAGCGTGAAGCTGGGGCGGATGATGGCGGGCAGGCCCACGAACGACAGCGCGTCCATGGCCTCGTCCAGCGTGCGGATCAGGCGCGAGCGCGGGCTTTCCAGCCCGATCTTGTCCATGGCGTCGCGGAAGAGGATGCGGTCCTCGGCCTTGGCGATGACGTCGCGCTTGGCGCCGATCATCTCGATGCCCAGCCGTTCCAGCGTGCCGTCGTCCGACAGCGCCATGGCGGTGTTCAGCGCCGTCTGGCCGCCCATGGTGGGCAGCAGCGCGTCGGGGCGTTCCTTTTCCAGGATCTTGGCGACCACCGCGGGCGTGATCGGCTCCACATAGGTGGCGTCGGCCAGGCCGGGGTCGGTCATGATGGTGGCGGGGTTGGAGTTGACCAGGATCACCCGGTAGCCTTCTTCCCGCAGCGCCTTGCACGCCTGGACGCCCGAATAATCGAATTCGCAGGCCTGGCCGATGACGATCGGCCCCGCGCCGATGATGCAGATGGACTTGATGTCTGTGCGCTTGGGCATGGCGGCTCGCTTGATCGGACGTTTGGTCAGCAGAAAAGCCCCTTCCGCCGGTGGGCGGGAAGAGGCGGCATGTCGTTGCGAGCGCCCTTTATAGGGGCTTCACCGCCGGGGGGGAAGGGCGTTGCTGCCGCTCCATGCCCACATTCTGCGCAACCCCGCCCGGCGTCCGGGCGGGGTGGTCCCGTCACGGGGCGGCACGGAATGGTGATTCCGTTCGGTGGGATGACGGAAGGCGGGGGTGGCAGGCGAAACAAAGGATGTTAGGCTGAGACCGCGCTTAACCATTAGGGAAGTCTGATTCGATGGCGGCTGTCCGGCCCACGTGGCGGGGGTCCATCTGGCAGGCGATCACCCGCTTTTCCCTGCTGGAGAGCGGGGCCGGGGCGCGGTACGGGCTGGCGGTGGCGCTGTCGGGGGCATCGCTGGCGTTGCGGCTCGCCGTGGACGAGATGATGCCGCCGGGCTTTCCCTATGTGACCTTTTTTCCGGCGGTGATCCTCACGGCCTTCGTCGCCGGGGTGGGGCCGGGCATCCTGGCGGCGGTGCTGTGCGGGCTGGCGGCGTGGTATTTCTTCATTCCGCCGGTCTTCGTTTTCACCATCAACCGCCCCACGCTGCTGGCCCAGGGCTTCTATATCGCGGTGGTGGCGGTGGACATCGCGCTGATCCACGCCATGCAGGTGGCCATGCGCCGCCTGTCCGCCGAACGCGCACGGACCGCGGCCCTGCTGGACCGTCAGACCACCATGTTCCATGAGCTGCAGCACCGGGTGGCCAACAACATGCAGTTCGTCTCGGCCCTGTTATCGTTGCAGCGGCGCTCCATCGGCACCACGCCGGAATCGGCGGCGGAAGCCTTGGCCGAGGCGGGGCGGCGGCTGGAAACCATGGCGCAGGTTCACCGCCGCCTGCACGATCCCCAGGCCGGCGACGATTTCGCCGGTCATGTGGACGCGCTGTGCCGCGACCTGCTGCGCGCCGCGGGGGTGGAGGGGGTGACCTGCGTGGTGTCGGTGTCGGCGGCCCCGGCGTCCCCCGAACGGCTGCTGGCCCTGGCGCTGCTGATCGTGGAGACCCTGACCAACAGCCTGAAGCACGCCTTTGCCGATGGGCGCGGCGGCACGGTGCGCATCGGTCTGCACCCGCAGCCCGGCGGGCCCGGCCGCCTGCGGCTGGAGGTGACCGACGACGGGTGCGGGCTGCCCGCGGGATTCGAGGCCGGTGCCGCGGGCGGGCTGGGCTGGACCATCATCCGCAATCTGGCCGGGCAATTGGGCGGGCGGCTGGACATCGGCCATGCGGACGGCGGCGGCACCCGGATCGTGCTGGATTTTTCCGCCTGATGCCGTCCAGGGGGTGAGGGGCCCGGGGCGACGATGGCGCTTGCACCCGGCGGTGGGGAACGGCATCAATGGGGTTTCCCTTAACGGGATTTCCCCTCGACCCCAAACGCGGGCCATGAATGACGCACGCCTTCGCCAAAGACAGCCATTCCTGTGCCGTGTGCGTTTCCTGGGGCGGTGAACGCCGGGTGTCGGGCGACAACACGCTGGTGCATGTGGAGCGCTACAGCGTCTCCGGCGAATGCCGTGCGGCGGTCAGCCAGGATTACCACAAGGCCACCCGGTCCTATCACACCTGCCCGGTGTGGTCGCCGCTGCCCATGCTGAAGGCCCACGGCGCGCGGCCCCAGCGACAGCCCATCACCTCCATGCCGACCCCGGCGGCGGCGGTGAAGGCGGCGCCTGTGCGTCCGGCCCCCGCCGCGGCGGTTCCCCAGCCGGCCCCGGTGGCGCCGCCCGTTCCGGCGGTGGACCCGCTGCTGTGCCGCTCGACCCCGCTGGACATCGAGCAGATCCCCCCGGCGGCCCGCGTGCTCTATTCCTACTGGCACCGGCTGAAGAAGCAGCGCGCCATGCCCGCGGCGCACGAGATCGACACCGCGCAACTGCGCGATTGCGTGGCGCGGCTGTCGCTGATGGCCCCGGACGGGGACGATTTCGTCTACCGCTCGTGCGGCAAGGCGGTGCAGAAGCGGCTGACCGTGCGGGCGGTGTGCCGGCGGGTGCGCGACCTGCACCCGGACGAGGCGGCGGAGCGCTGGCTGGCCGATCTGCGCGCCTGCTTCACCGAAGGGGTGGTGAAGAGCCATCTGGTGCGCAACGACCCGCTGCTGCCCAACAACCGTTATGTGGAAGTGCTGCTGCCCTTGGCGGACGCCCGCGGCAACACGGTTTTCGTCCTGGCCTACCGCCACCTGCCGGGGGGATGATCCGCGCCCGCGCGTCTCTCAGCGGGCCGCGGTCTGGGCGGCGATGGTCTCGATCTTGCGGTTCAGTTCGGCGTGATTGTCGTTCATCACCTGAACCATGTTGGCGATGGCGTGCAGCAGCGTCTGTTCCATGGAATCCTGCCGCGTCTCGATCCGGTCCAGACGGGTGTCGATCTGATCCAGCCTTTGCTCCACGCGGTCGAGTCTCTCTTCCACCCGGTCCAGCCGCTGCTCTACCCGGTCCATCCGTTCTTCCAGGCGGTCGAAGCGGGCACCGTTGCGCTGATCCATGGCATCGATCTTGGTGACGATCAACGTCAGGGTGGATGTGGTGGCCGCGGCGTCGGCATAACGTTTCTGGTGGTTCATCCGGCCCCGGTGGCGTGCGGTGGAGACGTTTTCAGCATACCATGGAAGCCGATGCGGGGAAACCCATGCGGGAAGAACCCATGCCGCACGTCGTGCCCCGCGCGTGTGATTCAGCAAGGAGAAAGCGGCGATGCGGTTGATCGGCATGATGGACTCGCCCTATGTGCGGCGGGTGGCGGTGTCGTTGAAGATGATGGGTGTGGATTTCGCCCACGATCAGCTCTCGGTGTTCCGTCATTTCGACGCCTTCGCCGCCATCAACCCGGTGGTGAAGGCGCCGACGCTGGTGACCGGCGCCGGGGTGGTGCTGATGGATTCCACCCTGATCCTGGAGCATGTGGAACGTCTGGCCCCGCCGGACCGCCGCCTGACACCGGAGGATCTGGCCGTCCATGCCCGTTCGCAGCACCTGATCGGGCTGGCCCTGGCCGCGTGCGAGAAAGCGGTGCAGATCGTCTATGAACGCGAGCTGCGCCCGGAAGACAAGCGGCACCAGCCGTGGGTCGAGCGGGTGACGGGCCAGTTGGCCGCGGCCACCGGCCTTTTGGAAGAGGCGGTGGGGGCCGGCGGTGGCTGGTTGACCGGGGAGCGCCCGATGCAGGCGGACGTGACGGTGGCGGTGGTGTGGCGTTTCATCCAGCACGCGCTGGCCGACGTGGTTCCGGCGGCCCGTTTTCCGGCCCTGTCCGCCTTCTCCGCCCGCGCCGAGGCGCTGCCGGAATTCGCGTCGTCGCCGCTGGAGTGATCCAAAAATGGAAAGGCCCCGGAAGGTGTTCCCTTCCAGGGCCTTACGATGGTGCTGCCTGTCAGACTCGAACTGACGACCTGCTGATTACGAAGCGGTTGCTGGACCGCCACGCGGTTCCGGTCTGGGGCGCACGGGCGGTGGGCGACGTCACCCGCCGCGACGTGAATCTGCTGCTGGACGAGGTGGTGGACGGCGGCGCCCCCGTGGTCGCCAACCGCCTGTTGGCCGCGGTGCGCAAGATGTTCAATTGGGCCGCGTCCAAGGACTACGTGGCCGCCAATCCCTGCGCCGGCATCATGCCGCCGTCCGCCGAGGACAGCCGCGACCGGGTGCTGGGCGACGACGAACTGCGCCGGGTGTGGGAGGCCGCGTCCGCGTTGGGGGAACTGTTCGGGCCGCTGGTCCGGCTGCTGATCCTGACCGGCCAGCGCCGGGATGAGGTGGCCGGGATGCGCTGGTCCGAGCTCGACCTTGACGCCGGACTGTGGACCATCCCGAAGGAGCGGGCCAAGAACGGCAAAGCCCACGCCGTTCCGCTCTCCGTTGCCGCGGTGGCGGTACTGGCGGTCCTTCCCCGGCTGGAGATGGACGACGGGACGCCGAGCGACTTCGTGTTCACCACCACCGGAACCACGCCGGTGTCCGGCTTCTCCAAGGCCAAGGAGCGGCTGGACCTGCTGGCCGGGGTGGAGGGGTGGCGCTTCCACGACATCCGCCGCACCGTCACCACCGGCCTTGCCCGCATGGGCATCGCGCCCCAGGTGGCCGACCGCATCCTCAACCACGTCCAGGGCACCATCCGCGGCGTGGCCGCGGTCTACAACCGGCATGACTATCTGGACGAGAGCCGCGCCGCCCTGGACGCATGGGCGCAGCGGCTGGACCGGATCGTCAACGGCACCCCGGCCAATGTGGTGGACCTGCGCCACGCCGTCGCGTGACGGTCGGGCCGGGGCATCAGGGTGGGGAGGCTGCGCACGCGCGCGTATTGGTTCGAGCCGAGACAACATCAAACCCCGCAACTCTCTTTCCCGCCCCGCCCTTGACCCGTGACGCGCCTCTCACGCCTTCTTTCTACCGGCCTCCCCAGAACCGCATCCACGGCCATCCTGCGGCCTTCTCGCATTTTCCATCCGCCCTTGCTGAAACGTACCAATATTGATACGATCCATCATGACGAACCCACCCGTCCAGCCGATGAAGAAGATCAACGCCGTGTTCTTCCGCACGGCAGCGGGAGGCGAGCCGGTGCGCGATTGGCTCAAGGCCATGTCCGCCGAGGATCGGAAGATCATCGGGGACGACATCCGCACGGCGGAATTCGGCTGGCCTGTCGGGATGCCCATCTGCCGCCCGATGGGGCAGGGGCTGTTCGAGGTGCGTTCGTCGTTGCCGGGGGGCCGGATCGGGCGGGTGTTCTTCTATGTCGATGCGGCGGGGAACATGGTCCTGCTGCACGCGATCATCAAGAAATCCCAGAAAACGCCCGCCGCAGACCTGGAGCTTGCCCGCCGGAACAAGGCCACCCACGAAGCCGCATGGAGGCGCTGACGATGACCGAAACCAACCCGCACACCGGGGGAAGCTTCGATGACTTCCTGGCCGAGGAGGGACGCCTGGACGAAGCGACGGACCAAGCCGTCAAGCGCGTCATCGCGTGGCAACTGTCCGAAGCGATGCAGAACGCTGGCCTGACCAAGACGGCCATGGCCGAGCGCATGGGCACCAGCCGCGCCCAGCTTCAGCGGCTTCTCGATCCCGCCAGCGATGCCGTCACCCTGGACACGCTGAAGAAGGCTGCCGCCGCGCTGGGCAAACGCGTCCGCATCGAGTTCGTGGACATCCCCGATACCGGCCATTCCCCGCGCTGACCCCACGTGCGTTTACGCCGTCCCCGACTTTCCGTCAGGTTCCCGTCATCATCATGGAGGGAATCATGAACCTGTCGTCCATCGACAAGACCCATGCCGAGCTCCTGGCGCTCCGGCTGCTGGTCTCGGCACTGCTGCATGATGCCGCCGCCCGCAAGCACGATCCCCGCGCGTGGTTGGCTGAAGGTCTGGACAAGTGCGACGCAGCCTTGGCCGCCTACACCACCCCGCGCTCGGGGGATGCCGAAACCGACATGGCTATCCGCGAACGGGCGATGAGCGCCGTGCAGATCCTGATCGGCGGTGTGCTCCCCACCCCTATTCAGTCACCTGGCCCGGGCAAGGAGGGCTGACCGTCACCTGGCAGCGCCATCCCGTCCGGTGGCGGGACCGCCGCCGTCAGGTCGATGATGTAGCCGGCCACCTTCACGTCGGCATCGACCGTCACGTCCACCTTGTCCCCATACTGCTTGGGCAGGATCTTCGACGCCGCCCACTTCGCCGCGTCCAGCCGAACCCGCAGCGTGTGCGGATCGACGCTGCCCTGCCCGGCCTCGGTGGCGATGTCGATCACCGTGTCCGCCAGCGCGTGGGCCTGGGCTTCGCGGGCGGCGGCATAGCGGTTCCGGAGGCCGTGTTCGTTCGCCTTCACCCGCCGCAGGAACCACGAATGCGTGACGCCTTCCTCCCGGCAGGCCGCCCGCAGGCTGGTCCCCTCGGACATGGCGTCCAGGATCCGTTCGATGCGTTCGTCTTCCATCACGACACCTCCTTCACGGCGTGCGCGTCGTTGGCCGGTGCCGCCAGCGGCGGGCGGGACGGGGGCACCGATCCCCCCAGGTACTCGGCGTAGGCCGCGGCGCGGGCGGTGATGTCGGCGGGACTGCCCCCGGCTTCGGTGGCCAGCCGCAGGGCTTCCAGGCGGATCGTGAAGACGTCCATGGCGGGATCAAGGCTCCGGTTGTGCAGATAGGTCACGGGGCGGGGGCGGCGGTGGCGCCCGTGGCGGGCCGGGGCGGACAGCGCACCCGAGCCGCGCGGCCGCCGTGGGCCGGCGGGGTGGATGAGGACGACGAACCCGTCAGCGTAGAGCGCCCGGCACACCTCGTCCACGGCCTGCCATCCGGCCATCCGCCCCTGCGGCGCGTCGGGGGAGGCCATCTTCGCGAAGTAGCCGTCCTGTACCCCGGACAGATCGTCCACCTGCCAGTTGGCCAGCCTCACCTCGCGCTTGCGCTGCACCAGCCCGGCCATGACCTGCCGGTACAGCAGCGGCGTCTCCACCAGCCTCTCCGGTCTGTGTTCCTGCCTCTGCGTCATGGGCTGTCCCATTGGGCTTAAGATCATAAATTGTGTTACTTATACCCATAAATCGTCGTTATGTCTCCGGTGCGGTGGCGGTTCCGGAGGAAAAGCTTATCGCTGTTTTGGTTTCCACTATGGAGGTCATCGTTTAATGGGCATGGAAGCCGCCATTGCGCTGGCGGCGGTCAGCACCGCCGCGGGCGCTTACAGCAGCATTCAGCAGGGTCAGGCCCAGAGCGCCGCCTTGAAGGCGCAGGCCGAAGCGCAGCGCCGCCAGGAAGAGGCGCAGCGCACCGCCGCTCTCCAGCGCGAGGCGCAGCGGCGCGAAGAATTGCTGTCGCAGCAATCCACCGTCGATGCCTTGCGCGCGGGCCGCGGTCTGTCCGGCGACAGCCCCACCGCCTTGCGCATCCGCCAGGACGTGACCGGCGACGCCATGGACGCCATGCGAGTCGAAAGGCTCAACATCCTGAACGGCGCGGACAGCAGCCGCATGAGCGCCGAACAGAGCGATGCCGCCGCGTCCACCGCACTCACCACCGGCTACCTCAGGGCCGGCACGTCGCTGCTGGACTTCGGCGCCAAGGCGTTCGCGCCCACCAGTCTGGCGAACAGCGACCCTGGTTTCCAGGGCACCTGGAAGGGCAGGGCCGTCTCCTATTTTCCCAACAGCGGGAGCAAATTCTGATGGCCGGCACCGGATTGCCCATCAAGGACCTACAGCCCGTCACCACCCAGCCGGCTCCGATCCCGTCCAACCCCGTGCCGGCGGCGGAGGCGGAGAAATGGGCCGCCGTCGCCAGGATCGGGGACCAGATCGGCGCCTTCGCCGACAAGATCCAGGCGGGCCTCGACGCCCGGGAAAAGGCCCGGCTGGAAACCGACGCCGAGAACACCGTCACCGACCTGATGGCCCGGCACCCCAACGACCCCGGAGCGTTCCGCCAGGGTCTGGAGGCCGCCCGCAACGGCGTGCTGGGCACGGTCAGTCTGCGGTACGGGGACGTGGCCCGCAACGCCTATGACGCGGCGGGCGCCAGGGGGTACCGCACGGTGGTGCGGGCTTCCGTGGAGCAGGCCCGCAAGACCACTGCCGACGCGTTGGATGCCCGCGCCGACCGGCTGACGGCCCAGGTGATGGGGTTCGCCGCCGCCGGCAACACCGCCGACATGGCCCAGGCCCTGGACAGTTACGCCCGGCTGACCGACGAGACGGTGTAAGCATCCGCTGAGTACCGCGGTCAGGCAGCTTTTGCCTGCTCGCGCATCGCCTTCCACTCCCAGGGCAGGAGTTCGTGCAGGCGGTTTTGTGGCATGTCGTTGATGCGCGCCAGCACGTCGGCGAGCCAGGCCTGCGGGTCAACGTTGTTCAGCTTGGCGGTGGTGATCAGGCCATACATGATCGCCGCCCGCTGGCCGCCGCGATCGGAGCCGCAGAACAGCCACGCCTTCCTCCCGAGGGCGATCCCGCGCAGGCCGCGTTCGGCGGCGTTGCTCGTCAGGCACAGCCGGCCATCGCCGAGGAAGCGGGTGAAGCCGTCCCAGCGCGTCAGCATGTAGTCCATCGCCTTGGCCACGGGGGCATGGCGGGAGAGCCGGGCCCGCTCCGTCCGCATCCAGCCCTCCAGCGCGGCTACCAGGGTGACGCCATGCTCCTGGCGTGCCGCCAGCCGCTCGGCCGCCGGCTTGCCGTTCAAGGCACGCTCGAGATCGAAGAGGGCGTCGATGCGCGTCACGGCCTCCAGCGCCAGCGGCGAGATCGGCGGGGCATCCTTGCCGCGCCTGGTGTTCGTAGCGATGTCGGCCAGCTTGAAGAAGCCGCGCCGGGCATGCGCCCAGCACAGCACGTCGCTGATCGGCCCCGGCTGTCGCTCGGGTTCGTACAGCCGGTTGTAGCCGGCGAACGCATCGGCCTGCAGCCAGCCTTTGAAGCCGGCCAGGTGCCGTTCGGGATGTTCGCCTTTGCGGTCGCGGGAATAGTGGAACAGCGCCACCGGTGGGGCTTGGCCGGCGAACGGCCGGTCATCGCGCACATACACCCACAGGCGCCCGGTATCGGTCTTGCCCTTGGCCAGCACGGGCACCGGGGTGTCGTCCCCATGCAACCGCTCAGCCGCCATCACATGCGCCGCGATCAGGTCGTGCAGCGGCTTCAGCACCGCGGCGGCGGTGCCCACCTGGTCGGCCAGGGTGGACAGGCTGAGCGGCACGCCCTCCCGCGCGAAGCGTTCGGCCTGCCGGTTCAGCGGCTGATGCTGGCCGAACTTCTCGAACAGGATGGTGGCCAGCAGGTTGGGGCCGGCCCAGCCCCGCGGGGTGGTGTGGAACGGTGCCGGCGGCTGGCTGATCGTCTCGCAGGCCCGGCAGGAGAACCGCTCGCGCACCGTCTGGATCACCTTCCACTGGCGCGGGATCACCTCCAGCGTCTCGGTAATCGTTTCGCCCAGCTTGCACAGCTTGTCCGAGCCGCAGCACGGGCAGGTCGCGGGGGCCGGCACAACGACGCGCTCGCGCGGCAGGTGGCCGGGAAAGGGCTGGCGCGAGGGCCGCTTGCGGGTGAAGGCCGTCACCCCGGTGGTTCGGGCAGCGGCCTGCTCGGCTGCCAACTCGTCCTCACTGGCCGTCGCTTCCAGCTCTTCAAGCTGGAACTCCAACTGGTCCAGCAGGCGTGCCTTGCGCTCGGAGCGCGTGCCGTAGAGCTCGCGCCGGAGCTTCTCGATTTCCAGCTTCAGGCTGGCGATCAGCGCCTCGGTGTTCGAAGCCATCGCCCTGGCCCGCGCCGCTTCGGCTTCCGCCGCGTCCGCCCGCGCCTCGGCCTGCGCCAAGGCGGCGCGCAAGCTGGCGATGTCGTCGGCCACGGCGGCAGGGGGCGGGGCGGCGGTCATGGCGCCAGTTTACCTGGGATCACGCCTTCGAGCCGTCGCAATCTCCCCTGAACCGGCCCGTCGATTCACCGTGTCGCAGTCACCCTGCGGTCTCGGGACGCCAAGTCTTCTGCGGGTTGCGCCAGTCGATGCCTTCGAGCAGATAGCCCATCTGCCCAACCGAGATCGACACCGCGCCGTCCGCCGGCGTGGGCCAGATGAAACGGCCCCGCTCCAGCCTCTTCATGAACAGGCAACTGCCCTGGCCGTCATACCAGATGATCTTCACCAGATCGCCGCGGCGCCCGCGGAAGATGAAGAGATGGCCGCTGTGCGGGTCTTGGGCGAAGCGTTCCTGCACCAGCAACGCCAGGCTCGCCCAGCCCTTGCGCATGTCGGTGTGCCCGCTGGCCAGCCACACCCGCACCCCGCTCGGCACCGGGATCATGCCAGGGCACCGATGACGGCCGCCGCCAGGGCCGGGTCGACCGGCCCTTCCAGACGCAGGCGTGCCCCGCTGGGCAGGATGACCTCGAGGATCGCCGGGCTCGTGGCCGACGTCGCCGGAGGCGGCAATGGCGCACGGGGCTCCACGACCGGCAGTTCCGTGACGGTCGGCTCCGGCGTGATGGTCACCGCAGTGAAGCTGGGCGGTTCGCCCACGGCGATCCCCGTGGCCTTCATCAGCCCCCGCCAGCGATACAGCAGGCTTTCGTGCACGCCCAGCCGGCGGGCCACCTCCGTCACCACCACGCCGGGGCGGAACGCCTCCTCGACCATCCGGACCTTCTCCGCCGGCGTGTAGTTCCGCCGCCGCTCCGTCCCCGTCAGAACCTCGACCCGCTGGTAAGCCATGACGTTTGCCACTCGTTTGCGTCCGCGCGATGACGCGCCACGCAAAACTCAGACGTCGGACCCTACTTTGCCAAGGCGGCGCTTACCGGATGCGTACGAGACGGTGGCGCTGGGCCTCATCTCGCCCGAACGCGCCCAGCTTCGCCGCGACGAACTCCACGGCATGGCGTTGGGCGAGGGCGCCTTGCGGACCATCCGGCAGGCGTTCGCCGACAAGGGTGCGGTGGGTGCGCTGGAGGAGGCCGACAGCCTGTTCAACGATTCGGCGCTGGTGCTCAGTGCCGCGGAGCGTCAGCGTTTCCTTGGACGCGCCCACGCGCTGGTCAACGACCTGCACCGCCGCCAGGGGATGACCGAGGCCGAGCAGCGGGACGCCGAAGCCCGCCTCTACGCCGACCGTCTCATCGGCCTGGACCGGGAGCTTGGCGCCGGGAGGCTGGATCAACTCACCGTGGACGATCTGTTCCGCGACCAGAAAATCGGCAAGGAGGACCGCACCCGCTACACCACCGCGTTGCGCCGCCAGCAGGAGGAAACCGAGCGGGTGAGCAGCGCCTTCGCGCGGGTGGGGTTGGCGCCGCCG
The DNA here is from genome assembly GCF_025961205.1 of Azospirillum fermentarium. NCBI lineage: Bacteria > Pseudomonadati > Pseudomonadota > Alphaproteobacteria > Rhodospirillales > Azospirillaceae > Azospirillum > Azospirillum fermentarium. The sequence goes on along the minus strand of NZ_JAOQNH010000001.1, from coordinate 340,469 downwards.
ACATCCCGGCAGCGCGACCCGGCCTCGCTCCCGTCCGATTTGGCCGACCGCTTCATCGCCGCCGAGAGCGGCGGCAACCCCAACGCCCGCAACCCCAACAGCAGCGCCACGGGGCCGGGGCAGTTCACCGATGGTACATGGAAGTGGCTGATGAGCAAGGCCGCCCCCGAGGTGGCCGCCGGCAAGAGCGACGCCGAACTGCTCGCCTTGCGCACCGACTCGGCCCTGTCCCGCCGCATGGTTGAAGCCTACGCCGACGAGAACCGCAAGGCCCTGTCTGCCGCCGGCCCCCGCAGCGCTGGACACCGTGGGAGCCGCCTTCCGGCAGGCCAACAGCATCGGCTCCGCCGTCGGCTACGGTGTGGACCTGCCCGCGGACGCCCCGGGCGCGCCCGGCGCCTTCGATCCGTTCGACGGGCTGGATGAGGTCTACCGCCCCTTCGCCGCTGCCTTCCCGCCCCTGGTACTGCGCGCGTTCACTGTCGGTGAGACGGGGCACCCGTCCGAGAATCATTGCTGAGGCGGGTGCAGACCCTGTACGTCCATCGTCCCTGCATGCCGCATCTGGTTTCCCGCACGTCTACGAGCGCTGCCCTCCGAAGGCAGAGGTCATGCCCTTCCGCAGTCGCACGCCCGGCCCCCCGTCTCCCTGATAGGCCCCGTCATCAATGAACTGGACGCCCTGGGATTCGAACGCTTTGCGGAGAGTATCGACCGTGCCGGCCATGGCGGACACCTCTCCCAACATCCCCTCCAGGCGCTTAACCGTTTCAAGCGATACCCTCGCTTCATCAGCGAGGCGCTTTTGCTCCCACCGCAGAAGCGCCCTGGCCGCTCGAATCTGTTCACCTGTCAAAATAGCCAATGTTACACCTCAGGTACATGATAACACACTCAGGGTGTTGATACCCTGACAGGGTATGTGCTCACACTTGAGGTGTAATCTGCGCCGCTTGGAAGGTCAACAACAGGGTTAAGAAGTCTTCCCCTATTCCAACACGCCCCCAAGGCGTGAACGCTTCCCCTTTGTCTGAACGCTGAGGATTATCATGATCACGACAAACGACAACGTGCCCATAGGGCGCGAACGCTCGAGCCATGCCCAGCCGACTCCCAGTTTGATCGCCTGGACTACAAAGCAGGAAACCAATCCCACTGCCGGCACCCATTGGGCGCGCCTGACCGCCCAGGATGGTCCGTACCGTCTGGAAGTGCTGGACCTCTGTGGCTTGGCTCCGACCACCGACCGCCGCATTTGCACTTGGATTGTCACCGCCGCCGATGGCTCCGTTCTGGGGGGCGGGATCGAGCAGGGCGACCGGCAAGACGACAGCCTCAGGGACACTGCCGCCGCCGCCGCCCATATGTGCGCGTACCGGCTGGGCACAGGGGCTGCTGGCAGCACCCACCGCGACGCCGAACTGCTGGCAACGTTCAAGGCGTTCCGCGCCTTCGATGCGGCGTTCGCCTTGGACCCGGAGGGTAGCGAACAGCCCGACGAAGAGCGGGAGGTCCTCTTTAAACATTGGATAGTGCTCGCCGAGCGGATGAAGAACTTCAAGGCCAACACTCTGGAGGGGCTAAATGCTCTGGCGCTGATGGCCGTGCGGGAAACGGAATCCGTGAAGGACGCGCGCCAAACCGTCGAGGAATGGTTCCTGAATGGCCAAGGTGATTACCGCAAGCCGGAAATCATTGATAATGATCCAGTGACCCATATCTTGTGGAACATCTCCGAGAGTATCAAGAGGATGGTGGGCCGGCAAGAAAGAAAGGCCGCCTGTCCCGAGTGTGCCCAATCCAAGTCCGCGGTCCCTGAGAACATCTGCGACATCGTGTTCGACATAAAAAATGTGCTTGGCACCGCCCAAGCCGCTATTACCACCGCGATAGTCCTGGACCAGCATGACTTCAGCGTCCACGGCTACGATGTCACCGGCACCAGCAATGCCCATTGCTGGGTGCTGGGACAGGTGAGGAATGCCATCACCAGCCTAAACAACCAGTGGGAAAAACTGTTCGAGATGGTGAACGCCCACCGTGACCCCTTCGCCGAGGCCGTCGCCGGCTTCGAGGCCGAAGCCCCCGCCATGCTGGCGCTGCCCGTCACGCCGTCGCTGTCCATGGTCGAGGCCGGGGCCGCTGCCGCCGGCATCAATCCCGACACTGCCCGCGCGGTCTACGCCGCCATGGCCCAGGCCGGGAGGACCGCCGCGTGAACGTCATCATCCTGCCCGGCAACCCGCCGCCCGCCGCCGATCCCGCGGTCACCATCCGGCGGCACCCGGTTAGAACCGCCGCCGACTGGCAGCAGATCCTTGCCCGCTTCTGGCGCGCCCACCGCACGCTCGACCCGGCGGTGCCCGGCTTCCTGAAGGATGCGGGCCTGCTGTCCCGCTGCACCTTCCTGGCGAGCGGGCCGGGCGGCCCCTTGACCTTCCGTCACATCGGCGCGCCCACGCTGGCGGTGTTGGGGCGTGGCTGGGGCCGGGCGGTGCTGCACCAGCCCGACGATGCCGACCCGCACGCCGGCTACGCCCGCCTGATCGGGGCCGAATACGCCGAGGCCATCGAGGGCGGCGAGCCGGTGTTCAACACCGTCACGGTTCGGGGAATCGGGGCGGGCTTCTCCTACAGCCACCTGTTGGCCGGCTGGACCGGCGGCGACCGCCGGGCCGTGCTGTCCGCCGTCGTCCTGCATTGAGGCCACGCCATGTCGATGAAGATGATTGCCGCCGTGGCCCTGGCTGTCGGCATCCTGTCCCTGTCCACCGTGGCCGGAACCACTCCCACCCCTCAACCTCTGCGCATCGTCACCGAGGGCGCCTACGCCCCGTGGAACGCCACCGGGTCCGGCGGTGAACTGGTCGGGTTCGAGGTGGACCTTGCCCGTGACCTCTGCCGCCGGATGGCTGTGGAGTGCCAGATGGTGGGGTTGGAGTGGGAGGGTCTGATTCCCGCCCTACGCCAGGGCCGAGCCGATGCCGTCATGGCCGCGGTATCGATCACCGAGGAGCGCCGCGGGGTGATCGGGTTCGCCGGCCCCTATGCCGCCGAGCCGTCCGCCTTCGCCGTCCGCGACGGGGTGTCCGTTGGTCCCGGCTTGCCCACTCACCTGGACCTGTCCGACAACGGCACCGGGACGCGGAAGGCTCTGGCAGCGCTTGCCGCGCTGCTGGAGGGCCGGACGGTCGGGGTGCAGCCCGGCAGTACCCAGGCCCTGTTCCTGGCCCAACGCCTGCCCGACGTGCGGGTGGTGGACTATCCCACCATTGAGGCCGCGGCCTTCGACCTTGTTGCCGGGCGGATCGATGCCGTGTTCGGTGCCCGCTCCGCGGTGGGTGCCGTTACCTGCGGACACGACGGGGTAATTCCCTTGCCCATGGACGTGGCCGGCGGCGAGTTCGGGCAGGGGGTGGGCGTGGGGTTGCGCAAGGGCGATACTGCCTTGCAGGCCCGATTCGATGACGCCATCCGCGCGGCGGTGGCGGACGGCACCGTGTCGCGCCTGTCGGCCCGGTGGTTCGGGTTCGACCTTGCCGCCGTCAGCCGGCCGTGACCAGGGAGCGGCGGGCATGGGCCGACAGATCCAGCCGCACGGATGCCGTCGTGAATCGCAACAGGTGCAGCGGCAGCCGTCCGGCCCCGGTCTGGTGCAGCAGGATCGTGGGGTGCGGGTCGAGGTGCCGGTGCCCGGCCTTCGCCGCACTCCACTGTGGCACCGTTTCGGGGTCGACCAGCCCGGCCACCCACCGCACGGCCCAGCGCTCCAGGACCACCAGCCGCACCAACCGGCCCAGCCGGTGGAACAGCCCGCGCCCGCGCCAGTCGGGCCGGGTCCACCCCGATGTGATGAGCGCCACCGGCCCATGGGTTTCCCGCGCGGTGGCCGACGCGACAAAACACCAGTCGTCGGACGGGGCGCCACCCGGATCATGGAAGGCCGTCAGATCCTCCAGCCGCTCTCCCAGGGAGGCCGTGGAGCAATCCAGCAGCGCGGCCGCCTGGACCGCCACCGGCTCGCCTTCATGGTCAACCGCGGCCAGCCAGAAGGTCGGAGCGCCGGCGGGCCGGGGCAACAGCGGGAACCATGATTCGGCGTGCTCCCGGTTCAGCGTTTCCAGCGCCGCCCAATCCTCCGCCAGCACCACCGTTGTCCCGTCGGCCAGGGTATCCGCGCACAGCGCGTCCCGCGCCGACTGCAACATGGGATCGCTGACCCCCATCGTTTCCACCAAAACCCGCACGGCTTTCCCCTTCCTGCTGCTGATCGGGGTGACCGTACGGGCAGGGAGGAGCGGGGGGAAACGCACCATCACCTATGCAAGCAATTCGAATTTTTTATGGACCTCTCTAATTGTTCCGCTGATATTCAATCTTATCATGGCAGAATAATTGATTTCTGCCTTCCTCATTTGATTTCTCTGTTCATCGTTCTCTATCTGTATTATTTCATCTAATATTGATATGCATATATCATAGTTTTCTCTCGTTGATATTTTTTCTATTTTCACAAATATTATGTCGTAAATGCATATTGCCCAATCATTTTGCGCATCATTTTCAATATTATATGATTTTTTTTGTGATATTGATTCTTCAATTATTTTCAAGAAAAGAGAATCTTTTATCGATGCCGCAATTTCTCCAGATTCAATTATTCCTAGTATAGAATTTTCATCTATCTGTTTTGCTATAGCAGAAATTATAATAGAATTTTTACCCCAAACTCGAACATATCCTCCACCAGTTTTGGGAATTTTATCTGCTTTAATTGCGCCGGCAGTTTGCAACTTTCTGAGGTCACTGACGCTTGCTCCTGATATTTTTTCTGCCTCTTCATCAAATACAAGTAGTCTTTCATTTATGGGCCGAGCCATAAATTTCGCCCATTCAGCGGCTGTAACAGGCCATTCCTCAGACATGCCTCACCCCCCGGTTGCAGTTGCGGCACCTGATTTTTTGTTGATCAAGTGCGCTTGATCTGATGATGATCAGGTGGTAGGTTCCTCAACAGGGAAGGTCAAGGGCTTTAAGAGGAAACCAGGGACATGAAGAAGTTATACCCCGCTTCCACCGCCGTTCTTGCGAACGATGATCACCTCATGACCCCCAGGGAAACCGCGGCCATGATCAACGTGACCGAAAAGACCCTCGCTAACTGGAGGGTCAGCGGCGTGATGGGCCTCCCCTTTTTCAAGCTTGGCCGTGCTGTCCGATACCGCCGCGGCGATGTGATTTCCTTTCTGAACAGGCAGCGCCACACGTCCACCAGCAGCGCGGCCTGACCCATAAGTTCCCGCCGGGTTCCGTCAGTTCCTGCCGGTGCGTTGTCGCTTTTCGCCGGGTGGCATCAGGGTTTCCCGTCTTCACTGATTGACGGGATCACCCCATGACCGCTGAACACAGCACCGCCGACGAACTTACCACCATCAGCATTGATGAATTCTGCCGGAAGGTCGGAATCACCCGGCGTCACCTCACCAACCTCCGTGCCCGCGGCGAAGGCCCGCCCACGATCAAGCTGGGGCGCCGCACCCTGATCCGGGCGGAGGCTGCTGCCGCGTGGCTGAGGGAGCGGGAGAGGAAGTGATGCTCTGGAAGCTTCGCCCCGACGAGCAGGTGCGGGTGGAGCGGCTGGCCCGGCAGCTTCACGAACTCGGGCCACGCGCCCTTGCCGAATTCCTCGCCGAACTGGCCGCCAAAACCGACAGCCAGGACGACATCATCGACCGGCTGGAGCGGTACAGCCGCCTCGACCCGTCGATGCTGTCTGCCATCGATGGACACCGCTTCGCCCCACGTCCCCCCCTTGAGGTGCCCAGAGCATGACCGCCCTGCCGTCCGCCGCCGAAATCTCGGACATCCTCCGGCGTTGCCGCCGGGATTGGCTGCCGGCTGTTTTCCCGGCGGGCCGGATCGTGTCCGGGGTGTTCTACATCGGCAGCCCCCACGGCGAGCCAGGGAGTTCCCTGCCCATTCCCCTGAACTCGGAGAGGGCCGAAACCATCCGGGATTTCTCCGGGGGGTTCTCCGGCGATGACCTTGACCTCTACCAGGAAGCCCGTGGACTGTCCCGGACCGAGGCCATGGCCGAAGCCGCCCAGCGCTACGGCGGCATCACCGTCACTTTCGGCCAGAACCGCCCCCGTTCCCAGCCCAAGCCCCCCAGGATCGACCGGCCCGCCAACGCCAACGCCGCGGTGATTCCCCTGTCCATCGACCCGGCAACGCCCGTCCCCGCCCTGCATCGGCTGGGGCAGCCGGCCAGCGTCTGGGAATACTACGACGCTGCCAACCGGCTCGTCATGCGCCATTGCCGGTTCGATGAGACCGATTCGGACGGGCACCCTGCCCTTGATGCACGGGGGAAGCGGCGCAAGCAGTTCCGCCCCCTGATCCGCACGGCGGCGGGGATGGAATGGAAATGGCCCACCCCCGTTCCCCTCTACCATCTTCCCGACCTGCTGGCGAACCCCAGCCTGCCGGTGCTGGTGGTGGAGGGCGAGAAGTCCGCCGACATTGGCTGCGACCTGATCGGGGAGCGGGTGGTGGTGACGTGGGCCGGCGGCTCTGCCGGCATAGCCCGTGCCGACTGGTCGCCTCTCCAGGGCCGCGACGTGACCATCTGGCCCGACAACGACGAGGCCGGGGCAGCATCCGCCCGCAAGGTGGTGGCGGAGGCTGTCAAGGCCGGGGCGTGCTCGGTCCGCGTCGTCGCCTTGCCGCAGGGACTGCCCGAGACGTGGGACTTGGCCGACCCGCTGCCCGAGGGCTGGACCGACGAGGATCTTGAGCGCCTGATCGCCGAAGCCCTGCCCGCCGAGGGGGTGGGGCCCGCCGTGGCGCCGGCCGGTTACCAGCCGGGCGCGCTTGATTTCGTCTGGTTCGGGGATATCGCTGTCGACCTCGACACCATGGAACTGGTGGAAGGGGTCTTGACCCCAGGCGCCCTTTCCGTCGTCTACGGCGAGTCCAACTGCGGCAAGACCTTCTTTGCGACCGACCTTGCTCTGCACATCGCCCTTGGCTGGCGCTGGCGTGACCGTCATGTGGTCCAGGGCGCCGTGATCTACGTCGCGGCCGAGGGCGGTAAAGGGGTGATGAACCGGATCGCCGCCTTCCGCCGCCATTACGACATCGCGTCAGCCCCGCCCTTCGCCGTCATCCGATCTTCCGTGAACCTGCTGGACCCGGACAGGGGGCACACCGAGGCCCTGATTGCCGCCATCACCCATGCGGCCCAGCACGCCGGGATGCCGGTTGCCTTGGTTGTCATCGACACCCTGTCGAGGGCCATGGCCGGCGGGAACGAGAACGCCAGCGAGGACATGGGCGCCCTGGTGATGAACGCCGACCGCATCCGTCAGGAGACGGGTGCCCATTTGATGTTCGTTCACCACAGCGGCAAGGACACGTCGCGTGGCGCGCGTGGTCACAGCCTCTTGCGCGCTGCCACCGACACCGAAATCGAAGTGTCCCGCGAAGGGGCGGAAACCCCGTCTGTCGCCAGGATCACCAAGCAGCGCGACCTCGAGACCAATGGCGAGTTCGTCTTCACCCTCACGTCGGTCGAGCTCGGCAGGAACCCTCTCGGGAAGCCGGTCACATCCTGCATCGTCACGCCCGCCGAGCGCGAGGCGCCATCCGATGGCAGCGGAAAGCGGAGAGGGAGCAACCCGCCGCCAGCGGCCCAGAGATACGCCGAAGCCTTGCTCAACGCCATGATCGCCCATGGGGAAACGCGAGATGGCAAACGAGGCACGACGCTTCAGCACTGGCGTGACGAATGCGTCCGTCTCGGACTGATTCCAGGCGGCGAAGACCGCGACGATCAGCGTCGACGGAGTACCAACTTTAACAAGAATAAGTCCCTTCTTGTTGAGCACTCATGGGTTGCGTGTGACGGTGATTTCGCGTGGTCCATACGGTCGGGATGAGCAAAGTGCCAACCAAATCCGAAAATCACGTTGCCAACCATCTGCCAACCACTTGCCAACTGCGGTGCCAACCGCTGCCAACCAGAGCGTGACCACATGCAGTGCCAACCGTGCCAACCAATGCCAACCGCCCCCCCCTATAAGGGGGGCGGGTTGGTTGGCAGATGGTTGGCAGTGGTTGGCAGGTTTCAGGAGTGCTGAAGCATGACATCCGCGAACGACCAATGGGGGCCGTTCACCCCCGGCATCGACCCCGCAGAACGTCTCGCACGGCTCCGCTCGCTGCGGTCGCTGGCATCGGTTCTGGTCCACCCCAACGACGCCGCCCGGCTGCTGTCGGTGTTGCGCGAGGCCGAGGCCAACGACAACGCCGCACCCCAGGCCCTGGACCTGATCAACCACCTGCCGGCCCTGTCCCGCCGCCGGCTGCTGGCGAGCTATGCCGCCGTCCACACCCCGACCCCGAGGAAATGACCCGTGCATTCTGCGATGCCTGCGCTGAAGGGTCCATTCCGCCGGGAGTCGCCGAGCGTCTCGGGAAAGCCCGGGAAGAGGCATGGAATGCCCTGGAGGCATTCAGGGCCATCGCCAACGAGCGAAGCGAGATCCACCGGTACATCGAGGGCAGAACGGGGCTCGTGGCCGCCGAACTTCTCAGCATCTACCTTGAGGACGCTGACCCGGAAGGTTGCGCCTGAAGAACTGCAGAACGAAAGAGTATTACGCCCTTATGGGGGTAGGAAAAATCGGGAAAGGATGCCCCGAGGAGGATTCTCCGCCGCGTTTTTGCCCCCCCACCCGCGCGCGTCGGCCTGACCGCGCAAGACCCCCACCCCCCTCCCGCCGGGGTGCCCGCCCACCGACACCGCCCCAGCCGACCGGGGGAGGGTCCGAGGCGAGGGCGCAGCAGGCCGCCCCCGGCCACAGGGCGGGGCGCCAGAGCCGAGAGGGCAGGCGAGCACCAGGGCGGGGCCACACCGGAGCGAGAGAGGTTCACCGCGATGGCGAAAGGCGACCGAGGGGACGGAGCCGCCCACCACCGGTGATGCGGGCCGTAACGGGGGAAGCGGTAGCCCCAGCCTTCAGTCCTTGAAGGCCGGGAGCGGCGAAACTGGGGCGTGGTGACGCCGAGAGCCAACAGGCCCGGCAGCGGCGGGCGCCGCGGACTCGAGGGCCGGACAGGGCGAGGGGGGATGACCAGGGAAGCCGGAGGCACGGTCCAGACCGCGAAATCGCTCCGGGTGATTGTCGGGTGATTGCTGGACCGGAAACGGAGCGTTGGCCCAGAAATGGAAAGCCCCCGAAAGGCGTTACCTTTCAGGGGCTTAGAATGGTGCTGCCTGTCAGACTCGAACTGACGACCTGCTGATTACGAATCAGCTGCTCTACCGGCTGAGCTAAGGCAGCACATTGTCGCTTCCGCCAGGGCCGGTTGTTTCCCCAGCGGCTCGGGCGCGGACCATAGCGCCATGAGGCCGGGGATGCAAGGGCTGTTTTTCAGCATTCTGCATAGGAGTACCGCATTCCCCGCGGCCCTCATCCCCATGCATAAGGACTTTCCGCAGGAAAACCGTTGGGTATTTGTTAACCGGTTTCTCTGATGATAAGGATCAATGACGAATAATAAAGCGTCAATATAGGGAGCGCCCGATGTCTTATGAGAAGTCGAATGGTTTGCCAGGGAAACATTTGCCTGTATCCGGTCCCGGCAGCGGATTCGGCTTGAGCATCAAGGCCAAGCTTCTGGCCGCGTTCGGTGGCATCGCCGCCATGACCGTCGGCGCCAGCCTCGTCGGGCTGGTCTCGTACCGGGCGGTGGAAGCGCCGCTCGCCCATATCACCCAGGAAAACCTGCCCGGCATGATGCTCGCCAACACGTTGGCGAAGGAAAGCAACATCATCGCCGCCGCCGCCCCCACCCTGGACGCCGTGCATTCCCAGGCCGAGCGTGACGCGGCCTATAAGAAGATCAGCGCCCGCGCCCAGCAACTGATGTCGGTGCTCGACACGCTGGCGGCCAAGCGGCCCGGCGATCCGCTGCTGGTGGATCTGCGCGCGCGCGTGCAGGCCATGCTGGCCTCGCTGGAAAAGCAGAACCAGACCGTCAGCCGCCGGCTGGAGCTGGAGGAAAAGCGCGACCGCGCCCTGTCGGGCCTGGGGTCGGCCTATGAGATCTTTTCCAAGACCCTGACACCGGTGGTGGATGCCGCCGGGGTGGCGCTGCGGGGCAAGGGCGAACAGCTCACCTCCTTCACCAGCGAGGAATTGAGCAACACCCGCGGCGCCGTCATCGACCTGTCCGCGGTCAACGACATCCGTGCCGCGGCCAAGACGCTGGGGCAGATCCCGGCCCTGGCCGGCATCACCGCCGATCCCCAGCGGCTGTCGGCGCTGGACGACCTGCGCGCCCGCGCGGTGGTGACGCTGCGCACCCAGCTCATCAACCCCAGCGAATGGCTGGGCGGGCCGGAGATGCGCGCCCTGGCCGAAACCCTGATCGGCACGGTCAGCGATGCCGCCGACCCGGTGGCCCTGCGCCGCCGCCTGCTGGACGCCGACCCCGACGACCGCCGCACCCTGGTGCAGGAAGCCGAACGCAACGCCACCCGCACCCTGGTCGCGGCGGAAGCGGTGGAACAGGCGGTGACGCCGCTCCTGTCGCGGGCCAAGCTGCGCATCAACCTCGCGCTCGACCGGGTGCAGGACCAGACCCGGGATTCCCTGGACGAGCTGCTGCAGGGCGGGCTGGCCCGCTTCCGCGCGGTGCTGGAACTGGATGCCGCCGGCAGCGCGCTGGCCGGCAGCCTGACCGAGGCCGCCACCGCCACCGACCCCGCCCGGCTGGACGCCATCAAGGCCCGCTTCGCGCTGGAGGTGAACAAGCTGCGCACCCGCCTGAGCGTGCTGGGCAGCGAGGCGGAGGACAGCGGCCTGTCGGCCTTCGCCGACCTGATCATCGGGTTCGGCAGCGACAAGGACAATCTGTTCGACCTGCGCCGCGCCATGCTGGCCCTGGCCGAGGACGCGGTGACGGTGCAGCAGGAGGGCCGCGCCCAGGCCGCCGCCCTGACCGCGTCGGTGGACATGGAGGTGTCGGCGCTCAGCAACGAAACCGACGCCGCCGCCGCCGGTGCCGATGCCGCCATCGCGTCGGGCCGGCTCTATCTGATGATCCTGGCGGGGGCCAGCCTGTTCGTTGCCATGGGGCTGGCGTGGTTCACCGTGGGCCGCGGCATCACCCAGCGGCTGGGCCGGCTGGCGGTGGCCATGCGCTCCATCGCCGACGGGCGGCTCGACACCACCATTCCCACCGGCGGGCGCGACGAGATCAGCGACATGGCCGCAGCGTTGGAGGTGTTCCGCGACACCGCCCTGGAGGCCCGCGAAGCCACCCGCCGCACCGAGGAGGAACGCGCCCGCGCCGCCCAGGAACGCCGCCGCGCCATGCTGGATATGGCCGAAAGCTTCGAGAACAGCGTGCGCTCGGTGATGAGCCGGGTGGCCGAGGCCGCCACGGCGATGCAGTCCCTGGCCGAGCGCATGACCGATACCGCCCGCCAGACCAGCGGCGAGGCCACCAGTGCCGCAGGCAGCTCGCGCCAGGCGTCCAGCAGCGTGGAGGCGGTGGCCGCCGCCGCCGAACAGCTTTCCATCTCGATCCAGGAGATCGGGCAGCAGGTGGTGACGTCCAGCCGCATCGCGCGGGAAGCGGCGGAGGCCGCCGCCCGCACCGACCGCACGGTCGAGGGGTTGTCCGACGCCGCCAACCGCATCGGCGAGGTGGTGAGCCTGATCAACGACATCGCGTCCCAGACCAACCTGCTGGCGCTGAACGCCACCATCGAAGCGGCCCGCGCGGGCGAGGCCGGGAAGGGTTTTGCCGTCGTGGCGTCGGAGGTCAAGAGCCTCGCCAACCAGACGGCGCGGGCCACCGACGACATCCAGACCCAGGTCAGCGCCATGCAGGCGGCGACGCGGGAATCGGTGGACACCATCCGCGGCATTGCCGACACCATCCGCACCATGAACGACATCGCCACGTCGGTGGCGGCGGCGGTGGAGCAGCAGAGCGCCGCCACCCGCGAGATCGCCCGCAACGTGCACGAGGCCGCCGACGGCACCCGCCATGTGCTGACCAGCATCGACGCCGTGGCCCGCGCGGCGGAGGAATCGGGCCGCTCCGCCACCCAGGTGCTGGAGGCTTCCTCCACCGTGGCGACGGAGGTGCGCTCGCTGGACACCAAGGTGCGCGGCTTCATGGATCAGGTGCGGGCGGGCTGACGTCCCGGTTCCGTCCCCCCCGTTTGACGCTTCCGAACCGAGACTTCCGCACCGCCGTCCGTATTTCCCCGGACGGCGGTTTTCTTGTGTGGATCGTCCGTGTGGAGGACAGTCCCAGGGTTTATGGGGTGGGCTTCGGCCACCATATAGCGGCTTTGCCCACTCCCCCGCCCCGTCAACCGCCCAGGGAAAGCCCGGCCTTCATGTTCCATGTTCCGCCGTTGATCGCCACCATCGCCATCGGACTGGTGATGGCCTTCGCCCTTGGCTTCGCCGCCCGGCGTTTCGGCCTGCCGCCGCTGGTGGGGTATCTGCTGGCGGGGATCGCGGTGGGGCCGCACACGCCGGGGTTCGTCGGCGACGGCGAGCTGGTGTCGCAACTGGCCGAGGTGGGCGTCATCCTGCTGATGTTCGGGGTGGGGCTGCATTTTTCCATCGGTGATTTGTGGGCGGTGCGCCGGGTGGCGCTGCCGGGGGCGGTGGTGCAGATCCTGGTCGCCACCGCCATCGGGGCGGGGGTGTCGCTGCTGTGGGGGTGGGATCTCAACGCCGGGCTGGTGTTCGGCCTGTCCTTGTCGGTGGCCAGCACGGTGGTTCTGCTGCGGGCCCTGGAAAGCCGCCGCGCGCTCGACACCCGCGACGGGCGCATCGCGGTGGGCTGGCTGGTGGTGGAGGATCTGGTCACGGTGATGGCGCTGGTGCTGCTGCCGGCGCTGGCCCCCGGCAAGGACGCGGGCGGGGGCGGCGGCTTCCCGTGGATGGAACTGGGGCTGACGCTGGCCAAGGTGGGGCTGTTCGCGGCGGTGATGCTGATCGCCGGGCGGCGGGTGCTGCCGTGGCTCTTGGGACAGGTGGCGCGCACCGGATCGCGCGAGCTGTTCACGCTGGCGGTGCTGGCCGCGGCGCTGGGTATCGCGCTGGTGTCGGCGTCGCTGTTCGGGGTGTCGCTGGCGCTGGGCGCCTTCTTTGCCGGCATGGTGCTGAGCGAAAGCGACCTCAGCTACGAGGCCGCGGCCAAGAGCCTGCCGCTGCAGGATGCCTTTGCCGTGCTGTTCTTCGTGTCGGTGGGCATGCTGTTCGACCCGATGGTGCTGGTGCGCGACCCGCTGCCGGTGCTGGCGACGCTGGGCATCGTGATCATCGGCAAATCCCTGGCCGCACTGGTGCTGGTGGTGCTGCTGGGCCATTCCATGCGCACCGGCCTGACCATTTCCGCCAGCCTGGCGCAGGTGGGCGAGTTTTCCTTCATCCTGACCGGGCTGGGGGTGGCGCTGGGGCTGATGCCCAGCGAAGGGCGTGATCTGGTGCTGGCGGCCGCCTTGCTGTCGATCACCCTCAACCCGGCGGTGTTCGCCGCCGTAGACCGTCTGGCGGAATGGATCGGGCGATCCAACCTCAGCCGTCCGGCGTGGTGGCCCCACGCCGGCGACCCCGCCCCCACGGTCCCCCATGGGGAGGCGCCGCACCTGCGCGATCATGCCATCGTGGTGGGGCACGGGCGGGTGGGGGCGCTGGTGTGCCGGATGCTGGCCGACCGGGGCCGCCCGTTCGTGGTGGTGGAGCAGGACCGCCGTCGGGCGGAGGAGCTGCGCGCCCGCGGCCTGACCGTGGTGTGGGGCGACGGCGGCGAGCCGGAGGTGCTGGAGGCCGCCGGGGTGAAGAAGGCGCGGCTGGTGGTGCTGGCCGCCCCCGGCACGGTGCAGGGGCGCCGGGTGGTGACCAGCGCCAAGACCCTCAACACCCTGGTGGACGTGGTGGTCCGCGCCGCCGGGGAGGAGGAGATGGGGTGGCTGGACAGGAACGGTGTGGGCATGGCGGCCATGGGCGAGCGGGAATTGTCGCTGGCCATCGGCGCCTATGCCCTGGCCCGCCTGGGCGTGCCGGAGGCGGAGGCCCGTGTTCTGGTCCAGCGCTTCCGCGCCACCTTGCGGGTGGGGGAGGGGCTGAACGGCGACGGCTCCCCCGCCCCCGAACTGCGCCCCCGCCGCGAGGACGAACCCGCGGAATCCGCCTTGTAAAAAAAACGGCGGGTCCGGGTGGCGGCCCCGGCATGGGCCGCGGCGTTTCGTGCCCTGTGGTTTCCGCGTGGCTGGTATAGGATGGAACCCCGCCACCACGCTCTCTTCCCATGACGGCCAACCCTCCCCACCCGCCACCGGAAAAACCACCCGTCGCGCTGTGGCCGGCGATGGTGTGGATCGCCGCCGGCCTTTACCAATTTGCGCTGACGCCCGCGTCCTTCGCCTTCTGGAAGGGGGCGGTGTACTTTCTGGCGGGCGGCCCGGTGATGCTGCTGGTGGCCGGGACCGCGGCGGCGCGTCTGCGTCTGGCGGTTCAGCAGATGGTGGCCGACGTGTTCCCGGACGAGGATTGGTTCACCGGGCTGGTCAGCGCGTCGCTGCGCATCATCCTGGGCACGGTCGAGACGCTGATGGTGCTCTTTGCCGCCCGCGGGCTGGTGGGGCTGCTGGCGTGGGGGTGAGGGCGTGCAGCGGTCACCGGCTTGTCCGGGACGCATGACGCCCCGGACAAGCCGGTTTTTTGACGATCGCCCTCACACCCCCGCCCGCTTGGCCGACAGCCCGGCGGTGGACATCAGCACCTCGCGCTTGCCCTGGTGGTTCGGGGGGGTGACGATGCGCTCCTGCTCCATGCGCTCCACCAGACGGGCGGCACGGTTGTAGCCGATCTGGAGCTGGCGCTGGATCGAGCTGATCGAGACCCGCTGGTCGCGCACCACCGTGGTTACCGCCTGCATGTAGAGGTCGTCGGCGGAATTGCCGCCGCCGCCCTCGTCCTCGTCGGCGGAGATGGCGTCGTCCTCTTCCTCGGTGATGGCGGTGACGTAGTTGGGCGCACCCTGGGCTTTCACGTAATGGACGATCTCCTCCACTTCCGAATCCGAGACGAAGGGGCCGTGGACGCGGGTGATGCGGCCGCCGCCCTGCATGTAGAGCATGTCGCCCTGACCCAGAAGCTGTTCGGCCCCCGCTTCGCCCAGGATGGTGCGGCTGTCGATGCGCGAGGTCACCTGGAAGCTGATGCGGGTGGGGAAGTTGGCCTTGATGGTGCCGGTGATGACGTCCACGCTGGGCCGCTGGGTCGCCATGATCAGGTGGATGCCGGCGGCGCGCGCCATCTGGGCCAGACGCTGGATCGCCGCTTCGATCTCCTTGCCGGCCACCAGCATCAGGTCGGCCATCTCGTCCACGATGACGACGATGAAGGGCAGGGCCACCGGCTCGGTGGGCGTCAGGTCGATCAGGCCGTCGTCGGCGCCGCCGGGGGGCACGCGGCGCGGCATGGTCTCGCCGTTGGCGATCATTTCGGTGATGCGGGCGTTGTAGCCTTCGATGTTGCGCACGCCCAGCTTGGACATGGCCTCGTACCGGCTTTCCATCTCCCGCACCGCCCAGCGCAGGGCCACCACCGCCTTTTTCGGGTCGGTGACCACAGGCGTCAGCAGATGGGGGATGCCGTCATAGACCGACAGCTCCAGCATCTTGGGATCGACCATGATGAATCGGCAGCGCTCCGGCGGCAGCCGGTAGAGCAGCGACAGGATCATGGTGTTGATGGCCACCGACTTGCCCGACCCGGTGGTGCCGGCCACCAGCAGGTGCGGCATGCGCGCCAGATCGGCCACCACCGGCGACCCGCCGATGTCCTTGCCCAGTGCGATGGCCAGATTCTGCGTGGAGTTCTGGAAGATGTCGGACTGCAGCATCTCGCGCAGATACACCATCTCCCGCACCGGGTTGGGCAGTTCCACGCCGATGACGCTGCGGCCCGGCACGATGGCGATGCGGGCGGTGACCGCGCTCATGGACCGGGCGATGTCGTCGGTCAGGTTGATGACGGTGGCCGATTTGGTGCCGGGGGCCGGTTCGAATTCATAGAGCGTCACCACCGGGCCGGGGCGCACCTCCATGATCTCGCCGCGGACGCGGAAGTTCTTCAGCACCGTTTCCAGCATGCGGGCGTTGTGGGCCAGCACGGTTTCGTCGTGCTGCTGCGGCGGGGCCGGCGGCGGCGATTGCAGCAGATGCACGGGCGGCAGGTGATAGGAATCGTCGAAGGGCTCTTCCTCCGCCGTCTCCCCGTCAACGTCCTCCTCTTCCTCCTCGTCCCCGTCCCCGTCCTCCTCATCGGCGGCGGCGGCGTCGAAACCGTCGGCGTCGTCGGGACCGGCGCCGTCTTCCGCGTGGGCCGCGCCGGCATCCTCGTCCATGGCGGCGTCATCCACCGGGTTTTCCGGGGCCACGTCTTCAGGGACCGGGGCTTCCTCCGTCACGGCGTCCGCTTCCGCTGGGGCGTCCGCGCCGGGGAAGTCTGCGTCGGGGGCGTCCGCGGCGGCCGCGGTCACCGGGGGGGCGTCAACCGCGGGGGCCTCTTCGGCCAGGGGAAGGGCTGCCGGAACCGGGGCGGGCACGGCATCGGGTTCCTCCTCCACGCGCACCTCGTCGGCCCATTCCACGCCGGCCAGGAAGGCAAAGCCGGCCACCACGGCCAGCGCCTCGTCGCTCATCCCGGTGGAATAGACGGTGCCGGCGCGCGGGGTGCCGGGCAGCACCTCCACCGCCCATGACAGGCGCCCGTCCCCCGCCGCCATGGCGGTGAGGTTGAAGGGGCGCCCGTTCAGCGCGCACCACAGATTGAATTCATCGGCGGTGACGATGCCCGACTGGGTAACGGGGGCGATCACATGAGGCATACGCGGCGTCATGCCGTGGCTCCCGGCAGGAGAATGATGGTCGTGTTGGTGTCGGCGATGTCCGCGGTCTCGGCGTGGGCCGCGAGGGGGCTCGGCGCGGGTTTTTCCGTGGGCGGACCGTCGGGGATCGGACCGTCGGGGAGCCGGTCTTCGGTGGGCGGATCCTGGACGGGCGGCTCGCCGGCGGGTGCGCCGTCCGGGGCCGTTTCATCCGCCGGGCCTTGTCCCACAGCCGCATCGTCCGTGCTTTCGGGGGCTGTGCTCTCGGAGGCCGTGTTCGTGGAGAGGGGGGCTTCGGGCGCGGTTTCCGGGGTGGTTTCGGCCACAGTCTCCGGCGCCGGTTCGGGGGGGACCGCATCCGGTGCGTCCGGCGGGGGGGCCGCCCCGATCCCGGAGGCCCCGGCCTCGGAAGCCCCGGCTTCGGAAGCCTCAGCCCCGGTCACTTCGTAGGCGCAGACCATCAGCTTGTCCACGGTGACGCCGTCGTTGGACAGCGGCAGCACCAGCCGTTCGAACGCGCGGGTCACGCCGTCGAAATCCCCGGTGTGGAGGCGGGCGATGGGCAGGCGTTCGCGCAGGGCCGTGTCGTATTCCCCGCGCACCAGACGCCGCTGGTCATCGGGCAGCGCGTCCAGGGTATGGCCAAGTCGGGAATGGCCCCAGGCCCGTTCCAGAGCCTTGCCATAGTAGGAATACACGAAGTCGTCGTCACCGACGATTTCGAAGATGACAATATTATCCTTCCACGGGCGTAGCTCCGTGGGGGAAATGCTGGATGACACCGGGGGTGTGCTGCCGTCGCACTTGCTCAGCCAAAAGTCAAGAAGGCTGTTGAGGGCAGGTGTTGACAGCTCTGGTCTTTCTGCGGTGGTCATCGGGCGGTGCGGCTGTTCATGGGAAAGCCGGTCCAGGCCGGCGGAAAGCGGCCAAACCATACCCGCAAGACACAAGCCGGCGCAACCGGGGCCGCGGCCCCGGTTCCGGTTTTGGCGCGGCGTTGCCGCCCGTCCTCAGCCGGGGCAGGCGATGCCGGTGCCGCCCAACCCGCAATAGCCGTTGGGGTTCTTCGCCAGATACTGCTGGTGGTAGCCTTCGGCGAAATAAAAAGGCGGGGCCGGGCGGATCTCGGTGGTCACGGCGCCGAATCCGCCGGCCCCCAGCGCCGCGGCATAGGCATCGCGCGACGCCAGCGCCGCCGCGGCCTGGGCATCGGAATGGGTGTAGATGGCCGAGCGGTACTGGGTGCCGATGTCGTTGCCCTGGCGCATGCCCTGGGTGGGGTCATGGCTTTCCCAGAACACCCGCAGCAGCGCGTCGAAGGTGATTTTCGCCGGGTCGAACACCACGCGCACCACCTCCGTATGGCCGGTGCCGCCGCTGCACACCTCGTCATAGGTGGGGTTGGGGGTATGCCCGCCCTGATAGCCCGCCGCCGTCACCCACACGCCGGGCGTGGTCCAGAACCGCCGCTCGGCCCCCCAGAAGCAGCCCAGCCCCAGATCGACGGTCTCGGTTCCCGCGGGATAGGGCGGGGCCAGGGGATGGCCGCTGACCGCGTGGCGGGCGGGGATGGGCATCGGCTCGTCCCGTCCGGGCAGGGCATCGTGCGGCGTCGGGATGGTCAGGGGTTTGCGGAAGAGGTGGCCCAGCATGGCGAACGCTACCCTTGTGTCGGTGTTCTCAACCAAGTGGTGGGTGCGGCGCCGGGGGCAAGGCCCGGCGGCGGTGAAACACGGATGGCCCCAGCGCTGTTGACTCAACCAGAAACACCAAGCAAGGAGCACGGACCATGGGTATGGCCTGGGAAAGCGCCGGTTACCAACGGCTGAAAGCCATCGGGGCGCGGCATGGCCGCGTCACCACCGGCGATGTGGCCCGCACCCTGCCGCTGGCCGACCTGTCGGTGGCGGATCTGACCGCCCTCATGGAGCGGCTGGAGGATGACGGGATCGAGGTGGACGTGGACGCATCGCTGCTGATGCCCCGCCGCGCACCGGTGGACCGCGAGCACGGCGTGGGCGTGGTGGACATGGCCAATCCGGCGGCCCCGGCCATTTCCGCCCCCGGCGCCCGCCCGGCCACGGCCAGGGAGATCGCCGGCATGGGCTTCGCCCGCCAGCCGGACGCGCCGGGAAGCCACCACCACGCCCCCACCCTGGAACGGGGCGGGGTGGATATGCTGCCCCTGCTGTCCATGGGCGCCGTCGCGGTGGTGATGCTGGTGGCGTTTAGCTGACTAAACCCGCCCCGCCGCCAGCGCGTTGATGAGGATGGCGGCGGTGGCGGCCACGTTCAGCGACTGCACCCGCCCGCTGCCGGGAATGGTCAGCACCGCGTCGCAGGCGTCCAGCGTGGCCCGCGGCAGCCCCTCTTCCTCGTTGCCCAGGATCAGGGCAATGGGCGGGCCGGGGCGGGTCAGCGCCTCCACCCCGACCGTGGGGCGCTTGGGGTCGAGTGCCGTGCCGATGACGCGGTAGGCGGGCTTCAGCCGCTTCAGCGTGGCGGCGAAACGCTCGGCCCGCCACAGCTCCAGCCATTCGAAGCCGCCCTCGGCCACGCGGTAGGCGGCCTCCGACGGCAGGGCCTGGGCCGGGTGGTCGGACACCACCAGCCGCGGCAGCCCGAAAAAGGCGGCGGTGCGGACGATGGCGCCCAGATTGTGCGGGTTGCCCACCCCGTCCAGCAGCAGCAGCGGCTGCCGCGCCACCGCCCAGCGGGGAACGTCGGCGGTGTCCAGCGGCGGCACCGGGCGGGGCGTGGTGACCGCGACGATGCCACCGTGCAGCACCGTGCCCGCCACCTTCGCCAGTTCCTCGGCGTCCACCATGCGGTAGGGACGGCGGAACGCGGCCATGGTGCGGCAGAAATCCCCCGCCGCGTCCTTCAGCCGGGCGTCGAAGAACAGCCGCTCCACCCGTTCCGCATCGCGGGCGAACAGGGCCGATACCGCGGCAAGACCGGCGATGCGCAGGGTCTTGCGCGGCTCCTCCGCCCGTACCGGGGCCTTGGGGGGGATGGGGCGCCCCCCGCGGGGGCGGCCGGGACCGGACCGGGACGTCACAGCAGCTTCACCGCCAGGAAGCCGCCCACCAGCAGCACGGCGAACACCGTGGTGACCAGCGTCAGCCGCTTTTCGATGAAGGCGCGGATCGGCTCCCCGCACCAGTACAGCAGGGCCGCCACCAGGAAGAAGCGCATGGAGCGCGAGATGATCGACGCCCCGATGAAGATCCCCATATTCAGGTGCGCCACGCCCGCGGTGATGGTCAGCAGCTTGTACGGGATGGGCGTCATGCCCTTCAGGATCAGGATCTCGGCGCCATAATCGACAAAGGTCTGGCGCAGGGTGTCGAACTGCCCCTCCAGGTGATAGAGGTCGATGACCCAGCGCCCGATGGTCTCGTACAGGAAGAAGCCGATCAGATAGCCGGCGATCCCCCCCACCACCGACGCCACCGTCGCCAGCGCCGCGATGGACCAGGCCCGCTTGCGGTCGGCCAGGATCATCGGGATCATCAGCAGATCCGGCGGGATGGGGAAGAACGAGCTTTCGGCAAAGGACACCGCCGCCAGCCACCCCCGGCTGTGGCGGGAGGCGGCCTTTTCCATGGTCCATTGATACAGGCGCTGCAGCATCGGGGCGGGCGGTCCGGTGGTGGAGAGACAGGTGTCCCTTTTACCCACGCGGTGCCGTTCCCGCTACGCCCAAATCGGGGGTACCCGTCCGGGCGCTCCCCCCGTCGGTCATGGTGCCGTGCATGAGGGTGTTGTGGTGGAGGGTGACGGCCAGCAGCCCCACCGCCGCCATCACGCTGACCGCCACGATCACCCGGCGCAGCGTCTTCCACGAGGTGATGATCCCCAGCCAGAACACCACCAGCAGCGGCGGAAAGATCAGCAGGCACGGCACCGCCAGCGCGTCCGCCGGGATGGCATCGCCCGCCAGCGCCGCCGGCAGCACCAGCCCGGCCAGTGTCACCACCGCGGCCCCGGCCAGCAGCCCGTCGCGCGGCAGCAGCTTGCGCCACGTCCACCGCCGTTTCGCCAGCATGGCCGCCCCGGCAAAGGGCAGCACCGCCACCGGCAGAGTCAGCAGCAGCTCCCACCGGGCATGGGGCAGCAGCGCCCCCCCGGTGATCAGCATCTCCAGCCGCGTCCAGGCATCGGGCGTGCCGGGGGCGGAGGCCGCCTCCCACCATCCCGCCACCCGCTCGGCCAGCAGGGCGGCCAGCGGCAGCAGCACCAGCCCCAGCTTGGCCGCCGCCGGGCCGGCGGGGACGGTGCCGTCGCGCACCGTGGGTTCGGCGGGCTTGAACCGGCGGGGCAGGGCGTCCTGATAGAGCAGCAGCCATCCGGCGTAGCACGCCAGCATCAGCGCCAGCGCCACCCCGCTCAACGGGTGGGCCAGCCCGGTCAGCAGCCCCAGCCCGGCCAGCACCGCCGCCGGCCACGCCCCGCCGCCGTCCCCCAGCCGCCGCCAGTGCCGCAGCAGGTAGCCCAGGCTGACCAGCAGCAGCGGCAGGCTGAACAGCAGGTCGTAATACCCCAGCCCCAGCGGGGCGGAAAACAGGAAGGGCAGCGCGTACCACCCCAGCGGCCCGTTGTCGGGATAGACGGCGGTGACCGCGTAGCGCATGGCCAGCGGCAGCGCCACCACGCACCCGGTCAGCAGCAGCTTGGCCGCCGCCGCCGGGGCGGCCACGGCCAGCAGCACGGCGAACAGCGGCTCCACCAGCCCGTTCGGTCCCAGCGCCTCGGCGGTCAGGGTGGCGGCGGACAGGTCGGGGGGGAGGGCATCGGGGGGCAGCAGCCCGGCCAGCAGCCGGCTCAGCGCCAGGGCTGCCCCGTCTTCGGCAAAACCTGGCCACGGCAGGCTCCACAGCGCCGTGACCAGCACCGCAAGCGCGGCGGTGAACAGCACGGGTTCGGGGGAGGGAAGCTTGCCCGCGGTGGGGTGGAGGATGGAATCGCTCATGAGGGTCTCCCGGCGGGACGACGGCGGGGGCCGTCCTGGCGGGTGGAACGTATGAGCGGGGGGAAACGGTGCGGGGCCTCTCCTTCCGCACCGCCTCCTCGCCATCAGAAGGAGGGTGTTACGGCGACCGGAGATTCTCCGGCACGATCAGCGGCTGGAAAGAGAACACGCCCGGCGAATCCGGGTCCACCAGAACGCGCACGGCGTGGACGTGGCCGTCGCCCATCACCTGCAGCCGGGTGAAGGTCTCCAGCGTGGTCTTGCCGTCGGGCATGGTCAGGGGCTGGTCGATCACCATCTCGTGGCTGTCGCCCTGCACCAGCAGCACCGGGTTGCGGAACGCCTTGGTCCCTTCGGTCAGCGCCTCCAGCGTGTCGTTGAAGCCGTTGCCGGTGCGGTCCTTGCGATAGAATTCGGGGTCGGCCTGCATGACGAGGACCACGGCCTCGGCCCCCGACTTCGACGCTTCGGCAAAGCCGGCCTTGATCCAGGCGATGTTGGCGGCGTTGCGGGCGGTGTATTCGTCGGTCTTGCCCTTGGAATCGGGCAGGTTGTTGTTGGACCCGATGACGTGGACGGTGACGAACAGCACCTTGCCCACCGCCCAGCGGGCGTTTTCCACATAGGTGGCGAAGGCCGGGTCGATGTCCCCCTGACGCACCAGCGGCAGCGCCGTCTTGCCGAAGCTGACCGGGGCGGCAAAGAACATGGCGCGGATCCTGGCCAGCCGCTCGTCGGGGTCGAAGCGTCCGGCCTTTTCCCGGTGGCAGTCGGTCCATTCGTTGTCGCCGGGGGTATAGACCAGCGGCTGGTCGAACAGGCCGAACTGATCCTTCACCCGCTGGAACATCGCGTCGGTGCACGGCGTGGAGCCGCTCTTGATGTCGCCCACATGGACCGAGAAGGCGGGCTTGACGCCGTTGACGGCGCGGATCAGCGTCTCGAACCGGGTGTCGTCGGCGGGCAGGTTGTAGGGCATGTCGCCCATCGCCACGAATTCGAAGGCATTCGGCCCGCCGAACCCGGCGGCGGTGGCCGGTCCCGCCATCAGGGATGCGGACAGAAGAAGAGCGGACAGCGACAGGGCGGGCACGGCGGCACCCCGGCGGGCACCACGGCAAAGCCGGCGGATCATCGGGCAGCGTCCTATGTTTGGTCGTTTCGCCGTGCGGACGGGAGTGTTTCGCACGCAAAGGATGGAAGAGCCATAACCGCCGCCGGTGACGGGGCGATGACAGTCCCGTGACCATCCCGTGAATGGCGTTTCATGGTGACGCGGAAACCCGCCTCCGCCCGCTCCGGGGTCAGACCAGCCCCACCGTTTCGGCGGTGATGGCGCCCTCCAGGTTGGCGCCGCCCAGGTCGGCGCCGCTGAAGACGCAGCCGGTCAGGTTGGCCCCGGCCAGATTGGCGCCGCGCAGGTCGGCGCCGCTGAGGTTGGCCCCGGCCATGTTGGCCTTGGACAGGTCGGCCCCGGCCAGGATCGCCATGCTCATGCGCGCGCGCTGAAGGTTGGCCCGCCACAGATGCCCGCTGGCCCCCTGGATCTGCACGGGGCTGAGCAGGGCCTTGGTCAGGTTGGCATTGGTCAGGGTGGCCCGCTCGAAATTCACCCCCCGCAGGTCGGCGTGGGAGAAATCGGTCTTGCGCAGATCGGCCAGCGACAGGTCGGCGATGGCCAGCACCGCCCCCACCATCGACGCCCCGCGCAACGTCACGCATTGCAGCACGCCGGCCGAGATGTTCACCCCGTCCAGCCGCTTGCCCGACAGGTCCAGCGACGACAGGTCGGCGCGCCGGCCGTCCTTGCCGCTGCTGTCGATCCAGGCCAGATGCAGGGTGATGATGCGGTGCAGCTCGCCGCCGTCCTGATCCTCCAGCGCCTTGGCCAGCACCGCCCCCGACAGGGCGCCTGAGCGAAGCTGCCCGGAATCGAGGATGGCGCCGATCAGATTGGCGTTGGTGAAATTGGCCCGCCCGATGGCCGCCCCGGTCATCACCGCGCCCGACAGCCGGGCGCCCGACAGGTTGGCCTCCGACAGGTCGGCGTCGGTCAGGTCGCAGCCGGTCAGGTTGGCGTTGGACAGGTTGGCCCGCTGGAACTTGGCGCCGCGCAGGATGGCGTCGGTCAGGTCCGACTGCATGACGAAGGAATTGGCCATCTTCGCCCGCGTCAGGTCGGCGGCGCGCAGGGTGGCCGCGGTCAGTTCCGCGTTCAGCACGCTGTTGTCGTGGCTGTGCTCGCGCAGTTCCCCGCCCGCGGTGTAATGCAGCAGGGTGCCGTCGCGCAGGTCCACCTCCACCAGCACCGCTTCCGACAGGACCGCCCCCCGCAGGCAGGCCCCGCGCAGGTCGGCGCGGCGCAGGTCGGCCCGCTCCATGTTCGCCAGCCGCAGGTCGGCGGCGTAGAGGTTGGCGCCGCTGAGATTGGCGCCGGTCAGCCGCACGCTGAACAGCTTGGCCCCCGACAGGTCGGCGTCGGACAGGTCGGCGTTGGTCATGTCCAGATGGGACAGGTCGGCCATCTTCAGGTTGGCGCGCGCGCCGCCGTGCTGGCTCTTGCGAAAGGCCATGTGGCGTGACAGAACGGCATTAAATTGGCTTTGAGACAATTTAATGCGGCCTTCGCGGGATTGGGCGGAGGCAGAGGTGCTCATCGCCTGATCCATTTCCTTGGCCAAGAGGGAATGCCTCGTCTTTTACGTCTTTTTACCATTTTACTTCTGACTCTATTGATAAGAACGTACGGAGCTTCTGTCCACCTTATCTTTCGACCAGCCGCCCCTCTCTGTTCGTCCTGTGACGTTGGCGGGGGGGCTGGCCGTTTCGTCATGCACCCGCCACCGAGCTGCATCGCACAATAGACGATTGCTGGGATCAATCACGGATGGTCAAGCTCTCCGGCTTTTGGCGGGGGGCGGGATGCGGCGGCTTGAAGGATCGTTGGCGGGCATTGCCTGGATGATGGCGGCGACGCTTGTGTTCGTGACCCAGGACGCCACGTCGCGCGTGCTGCTCCACGCCTATCCGGTGGCGGAGGTGGCGTGGGCGCGTTTCACCATCCACACGGTTCTGGCCGCCGCCGTGGTTCTGGTGCGCTCGCCGGCCCTGCTGCGCGCCAACCGGCCGGGGTGGCAGGTGGTGCGGTCGCTCCTGCTGTTCGGGGTGTCCATGCTGATGATGGTGGCGCTCCAGCTCATGCCCTTCATGGACATCGCGGCCATCGTGGCGGTGACGCCGGTGCTGGTGACGGCGCTGTCGGTGCCGCTGCTGGGCGAAACCGTGGGGTGGCGCCGCTGGCTGGGGGTGCTGGTGGGGCTGGCGGGGGCGATGATGGTGGCCGGCCCGGCCAGCACGGCCTTTCGCTGGGCGGTGGCGGTGCCGCTGCTGATCGCGCTGACCAACGCGCTCTATCAGATCGTCACCCGCAAGCTGGGGCCGGAGGATCACCCGCTGACCACCTCGGTCTATACCGCCCTGGTGGGGGCGGTGGGCACCACCCTGTTCCTGCCGCTGGCGTGGGTGACGCCCGATGCCGCCGGGTGGGCGCTGATGCTGGTGCTGGGGCTGGCGGGCACGCTCAGCCATTACTGCATGATCCGCGCCTACACCGCGGCCACCGCGTCGGTGGTGGCGCCGTTCGGGTACATGACGCTGGTGTGGGCCGCCGGCTATTCCCTGCTGCTGTTCGCCGAGATCCCCGGCACCATGACCATCGCCGGCTCACTGGTCATCGCCGCCAGCGGCCTCTACATCCTCTACCGCGAGCGCACGGTGAAGGGGGTGGAATAAGCGTCGTGGTCCGGGGTGAATGCGTGGTTCCACTCGTCCGCGAAGCGCCCATGGGTCTCATCGAACGCATTCCAGGCGGCGACGACTTTTTCCCGATGCGTGCGGTCGTCGTCCTGTTTGCGCCGCTGCTCCTGCATCCATGTGGCGAGCAGCGATTCGATGGTGCCGGACAGGTTGTCCGTATAGGCTTGAGCCGTGCGCACCAGATCTTCGTTGACGGTGATGTTGAGGCGCGTCTTGGGGGCGTCGGCATCATATCCCGTTTCGGAGCGCCGCGCGTGGTTCATGACGCCTCTCCCGTTCGTGGCGTGTGTAGTATCATACACACGGACGGGAATCGCAATTGATGCGCCATGGGACAGGGATCACGGAAAAGGCCCGCCGCTGGCGCGTTGCCGGCGGCGGGCCGTGATCCTTACACCAGCCCCTTTTCCATCATCGCCGCCAGACGGCGGGCAAAGGCGGCGGGGTCGGGCAGCGGGTCGCCTTCGACGATGCGGGCCTGATCCAGCAGCAGATAGGCCATATCCTCCAGGGAATCCGTCGCCCCCTCGGCCTTCGACCGTTCGGCCAGCCGCTTGATGAGCGGGTGGGTGGGGTTGATCTCCAGGATGCGGGTGGGGCCGTTGTCCAGGGCGTTCAGCTGGTTGTGCTGCTTCAGCAGCCGTTCCAGATGCATGTCCATGGCGTTGTCGTCGGCCACCAGACACACCGCACTCTCGGTCAGGCGTTCCGACGCGCGCACGTCCTTCACCTGCTCGCCCAGCGTCAGCTTGACGAGCGCGATCAGGGACGACAGGTCGCCTTCCGGCGCCTTGTCCGCTTCGGGCTTGTCCTCGCCGCCCTTGATCTTGCCCAGGTCGGCGCCGCCGCGGGTGACCGACTTGAACGGCTTGTCCTGATAGCTGCCCACCGACGGCACCCAGAATTCGTCAACCGGGTCGGTCAGCAGCAGCACCTCGATGCCCTTGGCGCGGAAGCCTTCCAGTTGCGGGCTCTTCATCAGGCTGTCCACGTCGTCGCCGGCGATGGTGTAGATGGCCTCCTGGCCTTCCTTCATCCGGCCCACATACTCTTCCAGCGACACCAGCCCGTCGCCGGCGGTGGTGCGGAAGCGCAGCAGCTTCAGCAACTCGTCGCGGTGCTCGTAATCTTCGTACAGACCTTCTTTCAGCACGGCGCCGAAGTTGGTCCAGAAGGTTTCGTACTCGGTCTTGGCGTCCTCGTCGCGGGCCTTCTTGTTCAGGTCGCCCAGGACGCGGCGGGTGATGCCGGCGCGGATCTTGGCCAGCATCGGGTTGTGCTGGAGCATCTCGCGGCTGATGTTCAGCGGCAGATCCTCGCTGTCCACCACGCCTTTCAGGAAGCGCAGATAGGGCGGAATCAGCCCCTCGGCCCCTTCGGTGATGAACACCCGCTTGACGTACAGCTTCACCCGGTGGGCGCGCTTGGGGTCGAACAGGTCGAACGGCTTCATCGACGGCACGAACAGCAGGTTCGTGTATTCGATGGCCCCTTCGGCACGCCAGTGCAGCGTCAGCCACGGGTCGTCGAAGCTGTGGCCGACGTGGTGGTAGAATTCCTTGTACTGCTCGGGCGTGACGTCCGACTTGGACCGCACCCACAGGGCCGACGCGCTGTTCAGCGCCTTGGCCTCGTCGCCGTCACCGAACAGGATCGGGATGGCGATGTGGTCGGAGTATTTGCGGATGATGCCGCTGAGGCGGCTTTCCTCCAGATACTCGTCGTCGCCGTCGCGCAGGTGCAGGATCACGCGGGTGCCGCGGGGCAGGTCCGCGGCCTCGGCGATGGTGAATTCGCCCTTGCCGTCGGACTCCCAGCGCCAGCCCTGCGCTTCCCCGGCGCGGCGGGTCAGCACCGTCACCCGGTCGGCGGCCATGAAGGCGGAATAGAAGCCCACGCCGAACTGGCCGATCAGGTTCACGTCCTTCTTGCCGTCGCCGGAAAGCTGCTTCATGAACGCGGCGGTGCCGGAGCGGGCGATGGTGCCCAGGTTCTCCACCAGATCCTCGCGGTTCATGCCGATGCCGTTGTCGGCGACGGTCAGCGTGCGGGCGTCCGTGTCCACCAGCAGGCGCACCTTCAGCGCCGGATCGTCGGCGGACAGCTCCGGCTGGGTCAACGCTGCGTAGCGCAGCTTGTCGCAGGCGTCGGAGGCGTTGGAGACCAGCTCGCGCAGGAACACTTCCTTTTCGCTGTACAGCGAATGGGCGACGATATCGAGCAGGCGGCTGACCTCGGCCTGGAAGCTGAGCCGTTCCTCGGTCATGGGATCACCATCTTCTTTTGTGTGTGAAAGGGAATTTTGAATCGGGAATGGCCGCACATATGTGGAAATGCGCGGCGAAGTGCAAGAGGCATGGCGCCTCCCCGCCCCGAATGACGTTCGTGTGAAATTCTGCCGCATCCGTAGGCGGCGCTTTTGGAAAAATATTGTATTTTATCAATATGTTATCCCGCCTCCCGCGGTGTGGGCAGCCGCTGGCGGCAAAAAATGCGCAAATCCCCTCTTGAATCCCGATGGCCTCTCGATTAGCTGTTTGGCACTCGCCGGGAGGGAGTGCTAACACGATCCCCGGTTCCAGAATCAAACCTCAATCGTCTTTTGAGTTCGAGGAGGCTACCACCATGAAGTTCCGTCCGCTGCACGACCGCGTCGTCGTCAAGCGCCTTGAGTCCGACACCAAGAGCAAGGGCGGGATCATCATCCCCGACACCGCGAAGGAAAAGCCCCAGGAAGGGCAGGTCATCGCGGTGGGTCCGGGCGCGCGCGACGAAGCGGGCAAGGTCGTCGCTCTGGACGTGAAGGCCGGTGACCGCGTTCTGTTCGGCAAGTGGTCCGGCACCGAAGTGAAGATCGACGGCGAAGATTTCCTCATCATGAAGGAATCGGACATCATGGGCATCATCGAGGGCTGATTTAAGCTCTCTGTTGCCTGCTGATGCTCTTCGCATCTTTGCGTCCCAATTTTACGATTTAAGGAAAACGAGACAATGGCTGCCAAGGAAGTCAAGTTCTCCGCCGTCGCCCGCGAAAAGATGCTGCGCGGCGTGGATATCCTGGCCGATGCGGTCAAGGTGACCCTGGGTCCCAAGGGCCGCAACGTCGTGATCGAAAAGTCCTTCGGCGCTCCGCGCATCACCAAGGACGGTGTGTCGGTCGCCAAGGAAATCGAACTGGCCGACAAGTTCGAGAACATGGGCGCCCAGATGGTCCGCGAGGTCGCCTCGAAGACCAACGATCTGGCCGGTGACGGCACCACCACCGCCACCGTGCTGGCCCAGGCCATCGTCCGCGAGGGCGTGAAGGCCGTGGCCGCCGGCATGAACCCGATGGATCTGAAGCGCGGCATCGACCTGGCGGTCGAAGCCGTCGTCGCCGACATCAAGTCGCGCGCCAAGAAGATCACCACCAACGACGAAGTGGCCCAGGTCGGCACCATCTCCGCCAACGGCGAAGCCGAAATCGGCAAGATGATCGCCCAGGCCATGGAAAAGGTCGGCAACGAAGGCGTCATCACGGTGGAAGAGGCCAAGAGCCTGGAAACCGAACTGGACGTCGTGGAAGGGATGCAGTTCGACCGCGGCTACCTGTCGCCGTACTTCATCACCAACGCCGACAAGATGATCTGCGAGCTGGAAAGCCCGTTCATCCTGCTGCACGAGAAGAAGCTGTCGGGCCTCCAGGCTCTGCTGCCGGTTCTCGAAACCGTCGTGCAGTCGGGCAAGCCGCTGCTGATCATCGCTGAAGACGTCGAAGGCGAAGCGCTGGCCACCCTGGTGGTCAACAAGCTGCGCGGCGGCCTGAAGGTCGCGGCGGTGAAGGCTCCGGGCTTCGGCGACCGCCGCAAGGCGATGCTGGAAGACATGGCCATCCTGACCGGCGGCCAGGTCATCTCCGAAGACCTGGGCATCAAGCTCGAAAACGTCACCATCGACATGCTGGGCACCGCCAAGAAGGTCGTGATCTCCAAGGAGACCACCACCGTCGTGGACGGCGCCGGTTCGAAGGAAGACATCGAAGCCCGTTGCGGCCAGATCCGTGCGCAGGTCGAGGAAACCTCCTCGGACTACGACCGTGAAAAGCTGCAGGAACGTCTGGCCAAGCTGGCCGGCGGCGTCGCGGTCATCCGCGTCGGCGGTGCGACCGAGATCGAGGTGAAGGAACGCAAGGACCGCGTTGACGACGCCATGCACGCCACCCGCGCCGCGGTGGAAGAAGGCATCGTCGCCGGTGGCGGCACCGCGCTGCTGTACGCCTCCAAGGCTCTCGACGCCCTGAAGCCGATCAACGACGAACAGCGCGTCGGCATCGACATCGTGCGCCGCGCCCTGCAGTCGCCGATCCGTCAGATCGCCTACAACGCCGGTGAAGACGGCTCGATCATCGTCGGCAAGCTGATCGACCAGAACAACCCGAACTTCGGCTTCGACGCCCAGAAGTCCGAGTACTGCGATCTGGTGGCCGCCGGCATCATCGATCCGGTGAAGGTCGTCCGCACCGCCCTCCAGGACGCCGCCTCGGTGTCGGGCCTGCTGATCACCACCGAAGCGATGATCGCCGAAAAGCCGGAAAAGAAGGCCCCGCCCGCCATGCCCGGCGGCATGGGCGGCATGGACGACATGGGCTTCTAATCAAAGCCTCTGTCTCCCGGCCAACCGGAAGAACGAAGAGCGCCTCCCGCACGGGGGGCGCTTTTTCGTTTCAGGCGCCCTGGTTTCAGGCTTCGGGAATGTCGGGGCCGCTGCCGAACACCCACGGCTTCCGCCCGTCCGTACTCAGGATTTCCATCGGAAGGCGGGGCAGCCGCGTCCGAACCGCTGGGCAAAGGCTGTTGCGGTTCATGAAAACCCTCACTTTGGAACCCGATGCGGGGATCATAATGAGGGATTTTGCCATAACCCTCATTATCCAGATCCCATGCGGCACCATACGGAGGGTTTTTCCGAATCGCCGCATCCGTTTCGTCTCCATGCTCGGGGAAAGAGGGCGGCCGATTGTCCACAAAGCGTGGTGGGAAAATCTATAATGGCAAATTTTCCAAAAGAAGGGCTTCTATCCTACTGAAATCATCGGGAATGAAGCTGCGGTACCCTGTGGTTGGTACCCCGCTCTCGGTTGCGGACAAACAATCCACATTTTTTTATGAGAATATTGTTCTTGAAAACAATAATATCAAAAATTTGAATTGAGGCGGTTTGATTTCAAGGCGCACAAGGTGTCCACACAAAATTAATGGAGATATCCATGCGCTCCCTGAAGATTGCTTTTGTCGCTGCTTTCGCCGTTGCGGCGGTTCCGGCCCTGGCCTTTGCCGATGATTTCGAAGCGCTGTGCACCGCCACCGACAAGTCGGAGCCGACCGTCAAGTCGTGCCAGTGCGCGTCCACCAAGCTGAGCGGCGCCGACCGCACCGCCGCCATCGACGCGATGAAGGCCGTGAACGGCGCCATGGCCGCCGGCAAGGCCGAAGAGGCCGCCGCCGCCACCCAGAAGCACGCCAAGGGCATCGAGATCCTGATGACCGCCCAGGCCACCTGCATGTAATCCGCAGGATGAAGGGGCGGGGGGCGCCGTGACGGGCGCCCCCCGCCCTTTTTTGCGTCTACCGCCGGAACCGTTCCATCTCGGCGGCGAAGCGTGTGTAATGAGCGTGGTACTCGGCCCATTCCGGTTTGCCTTCGGTGCGGGCGGCGTGATCCGTCAGCACCGGGATCTGCCGTTCCGCGAAGGCGCGGGTGTCGATGGTGCGCGACAGGCTGAGGAACGACGAAAAGCTGACCGGCACCTTGCCGCCCATGGGGTTCAGCGATGCCTTCGCCAGCAGCGCCACCAGCGACGGGCTGGCCTTCACCATCATGTCGGCATAGGCGCGCAGGGCCGGGGCCTGCTGCACCAGGGCGGCACGCTCGCGGGTGAAATCACCCTTCTCCACGATCGTCTTGTCCCGGTACACCACCGGGGCCGCGTCCGACGTGTCGCAGGCCCAGCCCGCCCGCGGGGTCAGGTACGGGCGCTGCTCCCCCTCCTCCTGATAGGGGTAGAAGGGCATGGTGCGGCAGCGCAGCGGCTTGGCATCGTGGACCGAGCACAACAGCCCGTCGGCGGACAGCAACGGGCACGGCATGTCCGGCGGGATGTAGACGGTGGGCATCAGCAGCACCGCCACCTCCTGCCGCCGGTCCAGGCGCACGGTGGCGCCCAGGCGCGCGGCGAGCGCGAAGGACCTGGCCCCCTTGCGCACCGGCGCCCAGATCATCGCCAGGGGAAAATCACCGGCGTGGGCGACGGCCTCGTCCACCGTCAGGGGCAGCCAGCCGTGGCAGCATTTGCCGCAGGCGGTGCAGTGGAAACGGTGCTCCATCGCCATGGTGCCGGATACCGGGTCAGGCGCCGCAGCACTTCTTGTGCTTCTTCCCCGACCCGCAGGGGCAGGGATCGTTGCGGCCCACCTTCACCACCTGGCGCGGCGGCGCCTTGGGGTTCAGGTCGCCGCGCACGTACAGCCAGCGGCCCCCGTCGTGGCGGAAATGGGCGCGTTCCCGCTGCACCATGTCCTCGCCGTTCCGACGGAACCGCAGGGTGAAATCCACGGTGGCCGTGCCGTCGCCGGCTTCCGCCCCGCCGGTGATCTCCACGCTGTCCCACTCCACCTCGGCGGCGGCGCGCTCGGCCTCGGGGCGGTTGAACTCGGCGGCGATCTCGGGGGCGTGGGTGCACTCCACGTAATCCAGGTTGCCCTGGGTGAAGGCGGTGTAGCGGGCGCGCATCACCGCCTCGGCGGTGGGGGCGTCGGCGGTGCCGGCGATGAACGGGCCGCAGCAGCCCGCAAGGTCAAGGCCGGAGCCGCAGGGGCAGGGGATCATGGGTGGGCTTTCCGGGGAAGAAGACAAGGGGGAAACGGGGCGGCGGGCACCATACCAGCCGCGCCCGCACCGGGCCAGCACGGCGGGGGCATCACGCCTTTGCGGGATGGGCTGCGGTAATGCAGCGCCATGGAAGGTTGAGGATTTTTCTTGCAAAGGTGCGGACGCGGGTTCACCATCCGGCCCGACCATAGGCTGGGGTGCCGCCCGGTTCCGTCCGTGCGGCTGAGATCATACCCATCGAACCTGTCTGGATAATGCCAGCGAAGGGAGCCACCGCAATGGACGCACCCACGTCCGCCATCCGTCCGTTCTCCGTTTCCTCCCACCCGTCCGTCGCCGTCGTCGGCGCCGGGGTGATCGGCCTGTCCATCGCCTGGACGCTGGCGCGGGCCGGCTGCCGGGTGTCGGTGTTCGACCGTGGCCCCGTCGGCGGCGGGGCCAGCAACGCCGCGGGCGGGATGCTGGCGGCCTGCGTCGAATCCGAACCGGGGGAGGAGGCGCTGGTTCCCCTGGCCCGCGCCAGTCAGGCGCTGTGGCCCGGCTTTGCCGCCGACCTGCACGCCGCCGGTGGCATCGACCCGGAACTGCGGACCGAGGGCACCATGGTCATCGCCCGCACCGCCGACGATCTGGGGCGGGTGCGGTTCCTCTATGATTTTCAGAAGGGGCTGGGGCTGCCGGTGGAATGGCTGCCGGGGAGCGAGGTGCGGCATCGTGAACCTTTCCTTGCTCCCGGCATCGGCGGTGCTATCTTTTGTCACGAAGACCATCAGGTTGACAGCCGCCGGTTGGTGGCGGGCCTGCACAGCGCCTGCGTGAACGCCGGGGTCATGGTGTCGGCGGGCGTGCCGGTCGCCCGTCTGAACCACACGGACGGGCGTGTTACAGGCGTAACGGTGGGGGATACCGCCGTAACGGCCGATGTGGTGGTCCTGGCCGCGGGGGCGTGGTCGCGGGATCTTCCGGGCTTGACGGACGCCGGCCGCCCCCCGGTGCGTCCGGTCAAGGGGCAGATGGCGGCGGTGCGCATGAGCGCCGCCGCCCCGCTCCTGTCCCATGTGGTGTGGACCCCCGGCACCTACCTCATTCCCCGCCGCGACGGGCGCCTGATCATCGGCGCCACGACGGAAGAGGCGGGGTTTGACGAACGCCTGACCGCCGGCGGGGTGATGGCCCTGCTGGAGGGGGCGTGGCGGGCGCTGCCCGGCATCGCCGACCTGCCGCTGGAGGAGACGTGGGTGGGCTTCCGCCCCACCGCGCGGGACGACGCGCCGATCCTCGGCACGGGTCCGCTGGACGGGCTGGTCTATGCCACCGGTCACCACCGCAACGGCATCCTGCTGACCCCCATCACGGCACAGGCCATCGCCGCCCTGATCCTGGAGGGGGAGATGCCGGCCGTGGCCACCCCCTTCGCCCTGTCCCGTTTTCACCCCGCGCGTGCCGCATGACCGCCGCCGCTTTCATCCGCGTGAACGGTCAGCCCCAGCCGTGCCCGGCGGGGCTGACCGTCGCCGCCCTGGCCCACGCCCATGGCCTGGAGGCCGGGGCCCGCGGCGTGGCCGTGGCGCTGAACGGCGCCGTGGTACCGCGGGGCCGCTGGGGGGAAACCCCGCTGGCCCCCGGTGACACGGTGGACATCGTGCGCGCCTTCCAGGGCGGCTGATCATCCCTTCCCACACCTCGGAGAGTTGCTCATGACCGACGACGCCCTTGTCATCGGGGGACGGCGGCTGACGTCGCGCCTGTTCCTCGGCACCGCCGGCTATCCCAGCCGCACCGTGATGCTGAACGCGCTGGAGGCCGGGGGAGCGGAGGTGGTCACCGCCTCCATCCGCCGCATCAGCCTGGACGGCTACGCGGAAAGCCTGGTGGACGCGCTGGGAGACCGGCTGCTGTTCCTGCCCAACACCGCCGGATGCCTGACCGCCCGCGACGCCGTGCTGACCGCCCAATTGGCGCGGGAGGCGCTGGGCACCGAGTGGGTCAAGCTGGAGGTGATCGGCGACAGCGAACTGCTCTATCCCGACGTGGAGGAGCTGTTGCGCGCCACCGAAACCCTGGTGGCCGACGGCTTTACTGTGCTGCCCTATTGCAACGACGATCCGGTGACCTGCCGCAAGCTGGCCGACGCCGGGGCGGCGGCGGTGATGCCGCTGGGCGCTCCCATCGGCTCCGGCCTCGGTATCCAGAATCCCCACGCCATCGAGGTCATCTGCGCCCGCAGCCCGGTGCCGGTGATCCTCGACGCCGGCATCGGCACCGCGTCGGATGCCGCCCTGGCCATGGAACTGGGGTGCTCGGCGGTGCTGCTCAACACCGCGGTGTCCAAGGCGCGCGACCCGGTGCGCATGGCCGCCGCCATGGCCGGGGCGGTGCGGGCCGGACGTGACGCGCGGCTGGCGGGGCGGATCCCCAAGCGCTTCGGGGCGGAGGCGTCCAGCCCCCAGCTCGGCCTGATCGGCTCTTGATCGGCGGGGGAGGGGATGCGACCATCCGTTTCCGTATGGACCACCAGCCAGGACGCCCCCGCCCCATGAGCGACTTTCAGCCCCGTGATCCCGAGTGGGAGGCGCGCTGCCGCGCCAGTCTTGCCGCCCAGCCCATCGTGTCGGCGCTGGGCATGACCATCGAACGGCTGGAGCCGGGCTTTTGCGAAATGCACCTGCCGTTCCGCCGCGACCTGACGCAGCAGCACGGGTTCTTCCAGGCCGGCGTGGTGGCGATGCTGGCCGACAACGCCGGGGGCTACGCCGCCTATTCCCTGATGCCGGCGGGGACGGAGGTGCTGGCGGTGGAGTTCAAGGTCAATCTGATGTCGCCGGCCAAGGGGGAGGTGATGATCGCCCGCGGCCGGGTGCTGAAATCGGGCCGTACCCTGTCGGTCACGGCGGTGGAGGTGTTCATGCGCGACGGCGGTAAGGAATCCCTGGTCGCCGCCATGCAGCAGACCTGCATCGGCGTGGCGGCCTGAGACAAACGTTTGGGTTGTCTTTGCCGGGCCATGGGCGATACTCCCCCCTGGGAATAAATCTTAACCGGGGAAAAGCCATGGCATTTTCTGCGTCTGCGGTGATCGGGGCGGTGATGGTGGCCGGTGCGGCGGCGGTTCTGGCGCCGCAGCCGGCGGCCGCGGCGGCGGGCAAGGAACCGCCCAAGTGCGCCGCCATCTCCTTCCGCCCCATCCCGTCCGGCACCCCCGACGGGGAGCAGGACACCGGCATGTACCGCTCCCGCTTCGGCAAGATCGAGATCAAGGCCACGGTGCAGGGCGGGGCGGCCAAGAATTACTACATGGTGCTGAACGGCAAGCCGGTCACCGCCGGCCCGGCGCCCAAGGTGTCCAACGCCTGCCTGACGTCCAAGAATGTGGCGGTGCCGTACAAGAACCAGCCTGCCGGGGCCTGCACCGGCGAACGGTTCCGGGTGGTGATCGACCGTTCCGGCGCCAAGCCGGTGGCCCTGTTCTTCGGGCTGCACGGCAGCGCGTGGGAGTATTGCAGCGGGACGGACGTGCCGGAGAAGTAAAGCGGAGAACAGCGGGGCTGCCGCCCCGGCCCCGCTTGGAGGCTGAGCCTCCAAACCTCCCCCCTTTCCTATCGGGAAAAGAAAAGGGGGTTTGGGGCATCGCCCCAAACGGGTCCGGGCGGTAGCCCGTTTATCCCGGCGGATAGATGGCGGTGATGCCGGAAATCACCGTCTGCGCCGCCAGTGCGGCCAGCACGATGCCCAGCACGCGGGTGACGGTGTTGATGATGGTCCGCCCCAAGAGGCGGCGCACGGTGTCGGCCAGCATCAGGATCACCGCCAGCCCGGCGATCACCGTTCCGGCAGCGAAAAGAACCGACATTTGCCCGGCGATTCCGGTGCCGTAACGGTCCATCAGCAGCAGGGTGGAGGTGATGGCCCCCGGCCCGGCGATCAGCGGCACCGCCAGGGGGAAGACCGACAGGTCGTGGGCCTCTTCCTCCGACCGGGCCTCGTCGGCGGTGCTTTCCTTGCGGTCGGCGCGGCGTTCGAACAGCATCTCGAACGCGATCCAGAACAGCAGCGCCCCGCCCGAGATGCGGAACGCCGCCATGCCGATGGACAGCGCGTCCAGCACCATTTCGCCGAAATAGGCGAAGAACACGATCACCGCCAAGCTCAGCGCCGTGCCGCGCAGCGCGATCAGACGCTTGCGGCGGGCGTCGAACCCTTGGGTCAGGGCGATGAAGATCGGTACCAGCCCCGGCGGATCGATGACCACCAGGAACACGACGAGCGCGCTGACGAACGCGTCCATGGACACCCCGAATTTTTCAAAGGATAAGACGGCGGATGAAGACGGCGCCGGCCTAATCGTCGTCCGGCAGGTCCAGCCATGCCCTCAGGCAGCGTTCCACCACGCGGGCAAGGAAGCCGATCAGTTCGGTGGCCTGGCTTTCATGAAACAGCACCGGATCGCGTGCCCCGAAGGCGAGAAGGCCGGGCGGCGTTTCCGGCGTCACCTGCACCCGGATCAGGGCTTGCGAGCGCACCAGACCGGCGCCGGGGCCGAAGATGTCGGGCGTGCCGGGGGTGTCGGACAGCAGAACAACGTCCCGCCGGCCCAACAGGCGGGCCACGGTGCCGGGGGCCGCCGGGATGACCCCCGACCCGGACGGTGGCGCCGGGCCGTTGGTTTCGATCACCAGCGACGCCACATCCACCCCCAGGATCACCGCCAGATCGGTGGTGACGGTCTGGACGAAGCGGGGAAAGCTGGGGGCATCGAGCAGAACCAGCACCGCGGCGTGGATGCGGTTCTGGCTGTTCATGTTGGCGCGTGCGGTGGCGATCAGCGCGCGGTGCTGCTCTTTCAGCGCCCGCACCTCGTCCCGCAGGCGCCCCAGCATGAAGCCCTGCAGGTCCACCACGTTGCCCCCGCCCCGGTCGGGGGGCGGCAGGATCAGGTGGTGGACCAGCTCGGCATGACGGGCCAGGAAGTCCGGATGCGCCCTGAGATAGGCGCTGACCTCCTCCTCCGTGGGGAGGGACGGGGGATGTCCGGTGGTGTGGCCCATTGGGGTGTGCGTCCCCGGTGTGGTTACAGGATCGACTGGCCGGTCTTCTTCCAGTCCTCGACGAACTGGGCCAGACCCTTGTCGGTCAGCGGGTGGTTGAACAGCTGGCGCAGCACCGACGTCGGGGCGGTGATGACGTCGGCACCCAGGCGGGCGGCCTTGACGATGTGCATGGGGTTGCGGATGGACGCCACCAGCACCTCGGTCTTGAACGCCGGATAGTTGTTATAGATCTCACAGATATCGGTGATGATGCCCATGCCGTCCTGGCCGATGTCGTCCAGACGGCCCACGAACGGGGACACGAAGGACGCGCCGGCCTTGGCCGCCAGGATCGCCTGCGCCGGGGAGAAGCACAGGGTCACGTTGACCATGGTGCCTTCCGACGACAGGATCTTGCAGACCTTCAGCCCCGCCGGGGTCAGCGGCACCTTCACCGCCACGCGGTGGGAGATCTTGGCGATGTGGTGGGCTTCGGCCAGCATGGTTTCGAAATCGGTGGAAGCCACCTCGGCGCTGACCGGGCCGTTGACCACCTCGCAGATTTCCGCCACCAGATCCAGGAACTTGCGCCCGGACTTGGCGATCAGGGAGGGGTTGGTGGTAACACCGTCCAGCAGGCCGGTGTCGGCCATTTCACGGATTTCGGCGATGTCGGCGGTGTCAACGAAGAACTTCATGGGATCGGGTCCATTGATAGCAGGGCCGAAAGCGTCGGTGCGGGTGCAGGGTGCCGCGGCCATTTTCCGCGGGGCACTGTAGCCCATGGACACACTCCTTACTAGGTCCGGCCTGGAAACGGAAGCGGCCCGCGTGGCGGTGCTGCTGCCATTACCCTTGCGTGAAGCGTATGACTACCGCGTGCCCGATGGCATGGCGCTGGCACCGGGCGATTACGTGGAGGTTCCCCTCGGCCCCCGCCGGGTGATCGGCGTGGTGTGGGGCCCGGGGGCGGGCGTGGTGGACGGCGGGCGGCTGAAGCCGGTGGTCCGCCGGTTCGACGTGCCGCCCATGCCGGACGTGCAGCGCCGCTTCATCGAGTGGGTGGCCGCCTACACCATGACCCCGCCGGGGCAGGTGCTGCGCATGGCGGTCAGCGTGCCGGCGGCGCTGGAGCCGCCGCGGGCCACGCTGGCCTATCACGCCAGCGGGGCGGAGCCGCCGCCGGGGTTCAAGACCACCGACGCCCGCCGCCGGGTGCTGGCGCTGCTGGCGGACGGCGGCCCCCCCCGTTCCGCCGCCGATCTGGCGGAAGAGGCCGGGTGCGGCGTGACCGTCGTGCGCGGGCTGGTGGAGGCCGGGCTGCTGGTGCCCCAGCTTCTCCCGCCCCCCCGCATCGCCGCCCCCGATGCCACCCGCGCGGGCCCCACCCTGTCGCCGGAGCAGGAGGCGGCGGCCCAGGATCTGCGCGCGCGGGTCGGTGCCGGCACCTACGCCACCGTGCTGCTGGACGGGGTGACCGGATCGGGCAAGACCGAGGTCTATTACGAGGCCATTGCCGCCTGTCTGGCCGCCGGGCGGCAGGCGCTGATCCTGCTGCCGGAAATCTCCCTCTCGGCCCAGGGGCTGGAGCGGTTCGCCCGCCGCTTCGGCGCGCGGCCCGCCGAATGGCATTCCGACCTGACCGGCGGCCAGCGCCGCGCCACGTGGCGGGCGGTGGCCGACGGTTCGGCCAAGGTGGTGGTGGGCGCGCGCTCGGCCCTGTTCCTGCCCTATGCCGACCTTGGCCTCATCATCGTCGATGAGGAGCACGATCAGGCGTACAAACAGGAGGACGGCTCC
The DNA here is from genome assembly GCF_025961205.1 of Azospirillum fermentarium. Lineage (NCBI taxonomy): Bacteria > Pseudomonadati > Pseudomonadota > Alphaproteobacteria > Rhodospirillales > Azospirillaceae > Azospirillum > Azospirillum fermentarium. Next base: position 301,049 of record NZ_JAOQNH010000001.1, on the reverse strand, counting down.
ATCTATCACGCCCGCGACATGGCGGTGACGCGGGCGCATCTGGGGCAGATCCCGGTGGTGCTGGTGTCGGCCACTCCGGCGCTGGAAACCCAGGTCAACGCCGATTCCGGGCGCTACACCCGCATTCACCTGCCGGGGCGCCACGGGGGGGCGGTGCTGCCGGGGGTGACGCTGATCGACCTGCGCCGCGACCGGCCCCCGGCCCGCCACTGGCTGGCCCCCAGCCTGCGCGACGCCCTGACCGCCACCCTGGCCGACGGCGAGCAGGCCATGCTGTTCCTGAACCGCCGGGGGTATGCGCCGTTGACCCTGTGCCGGGCCTGCGGCCACCGGCTGCGCTGCCCCAACTGCACTGCGTGGCTGGTGGAACACCGTTTGGCGCGCAAGCTGCAATGCCACCACTGCGGCCTGTCGCAGCCGGTGCCCGAAGCCTGCCCCGAATGCGGGGAGGCGGGCAGCCTCGCCGCCTGCGGCCCCGGCGTGGAGCGGGTGGCGGAAGAGGTGGCGGAACTGTTCCCCGACGCCCGCTCCGCCATCATGGCGTCGGACACCCTGACCGGCCCGCACGCCATTCAGGAGATGGTGCGCCGCATCGCCGACCATGAGCTGGACATCATCATCGGCACCCAGGTGATGGCCAAGGGCCACCATTTCCCCATGCTGACCCTGGTGGGGGTGGTGGATTCCGATCTGGGGCTGGCCGGCGGCGACCTGCGCGCGGGCGAACGCACCTTCCAGCTTCTGCATCAGGTGGCGGGGCGCGCCGGGCGCGGCGACCGGCCCGGCACCGTGTTCCTGCAGACCTACATGCCCGAACACCCGGTGATGCAGGCGTTGAAGGCCCACGACCGCGACGGCTTTTATGCGCTGGAAGCCGAGATGCGCCAGGACGCCGCCATGCCCCCCTTCGGCCGGCTGGCCGCGCTCATCGTGTCGGGGGAGGACGAGGGACTGGTGGACCGGGTGGCGCTGGCGCTGGGCCGGGCGGCGCCGCGCAGCGAGACGGTGGCGGTGCTGGGGCCGGCGCCGGCGCCGCTGTCGCTGTTGCG